>CAZZGE010000045.1:0-27099 GCA_964653665.1 uncultured Porifericola sp.
TCATATCAGCTACATCCATTAGTATTTCCTGCTCTTCTTCCAGCTTTGTACCAAAATCCTGGGCAGCTTTACCAGCAACCATCAGCACGGATTTTTTCAGATTCTTGAGCACCTCTTTCTCTTTGGCAAAGAACCCGGTGAGGTCTTTACTTCCAAAATCAGGTACGGAAGTTAGCTCTTTACCTACCGCCATAGCCGGGCCCATGAGGTTTATTTCACCTTTCATCGTACGCTTAATGGTCATACCGACCAGCAGCATACGGTTAATTTCATTGGTACCTTCATAAATTCGGGCGATTCGTGCGTCACGGTAAGCCCGCTCCATAGGGGCATCTGCCGAGAATCCCATCCCCCCGTAAATCTGAACACCTTCGTCTACGCAATAGTCCAGGACTTCAGAGCCATGTATCTTCATGATAGCACATTCAATCGCAAATTGTTCTACCCCCTTGAGCTTAGCTTCAGCCTCGGGCATTCCGTCTTCAATCAGCGCTTCAATCCGGTCTTCTATATCCTGACCGGCCCGATAGGATGCTGCCTCTGTCGCATAGATCTGGGTTGCCATACTGGCTAATTTCTGCTTAATTGCCCCAAAGCTGGAAATAGAAGCACCAAACTGTTTGCGATCATTGGCATACTGAACAGCGTCATTCACTACCTCCTTACAACCTCCTATCACTCCGGCACCTAGCTTGATACGTCCAATGTTAAGGATATTGACTGCTATCTTAAATCCATTACCTCGCTCAGACAGCATATTCTCCAGCGGTACCATTGTTTCGTTGAAAAAAACCTGGCGAGTAGAAGAGCCTTTGATACCCATTTTTTTCTCTTCTTCGTTCATGGTGATCCCACCAAAAGATTTCTCCACGATAAAAGCTGTCAGGTACTTATCGTCCTCAATACGGGCGAATACAATGAAAAGATCCGCGAAGCCGGCATTAGAGATCCACATCTTCTGTCCGGTGATCTTGTAGTGCTTACCGTCTTCTGACAATACTGCCTTGGTCTTTCCCGAATTAGCATCGGAGCCAGCATCAGGTTCAGTCAGGCAATAGCATGCTTTCCATTCACCACTGGCCAGCTTAGGCAGGTACTTTTCTTTTTGTTCCTCATTTCCGTAGTAGAGGATAGGCAGGGTACCAATACCAGTGTGGGCTCCGTAAGCGGTAGAAAATGAACCAGCTTCGCCTATCACATCGGCGATCAACATAGAAGTATTGAAGCTCATGCCCAGGCCCCCGTATTCCTCCGGAATGGAAATACCCAGCAGTCCGAGTTGGCCTGCTTTGTCCATTAGCGAAGGCATAAATCCTGGCTCCAGGCTATCCATACGCTCTACGTTGGGCTTAATTTCCTTCTCAATGAAGTCTTTGGTGGCTTGTGCCATCATTTGCTGCTCTTCGCTAAATTCCTCAGGAATAAAAACGTTTTTGGCTTCGGTTTCTTTAATCAGAAACTCACCTCCATTAATAGCTTGTTTTTTAGCAAGTGTTTCCATGAATAGCAGTATTTCTATTTTAAGTTTTGACTGTAAAAATGTGACTACATTTGTTATGCATACCTAACAAATATAAGACAAGTTTTGCATAATAGTATGCATGCATAACAATTTTTCTCTCATGATAGTCTTTATTTCAGCAAAATATTGCTTCCCAATGTCTACCCTAAAGCTTACCGTTATAAAAGAGGGTCAACACCACAAGTTGTGCGTAAAAACAGGGAGTAACCTCCGGCAAACGCTGCTTAAAGCTGGCCTGCGGCCTTATACCCGTTACACTCAAAAACTCATCTGTGGAGGACACGGGGTCTGCGCTACCTGTGGAGTATGGATACTTCAGCCCGAAATTGAGCCTACCCACTGGCATGACCGACTTACCAGAAATTACGGCTATGCTCGTCTATCCTGCCAGATTACGATCCTGGATGATACAATTGTTGAACTTGATAGCGATAAGATAATATGGGGCTCTCAAAGAAAATGAGGTAACCTTTTTACTATAAACAGTTCTATTACCGGAGACCTTAATACTTCGGTCCCCCTTTTTTTGCTTTTTTACAAAATTATGGCACACGATCCAGAGACTTTAGAACAATTGAGACGTGAAGCCGAGCATAAAGCGGCAATTGCACGTCAACATACAGAAAATAACGAGCAACAAAAAAAGAGTGAATATGTAGGTGATATTGTAAAACCCAAAGAGGGAGACCAAATCCTGAAAGAACAGATACAAATGGCTCTGACCGAGTATCGACGTCATAATAAGGCTGTTTTCTTCTCAGCTTTCTCCGGCGGACTGGAAATAGGATTCAGCTTGTTGCTCATGGGCGCCTTATACACCATGTTCGTGGACGAGATGTCGGCTGCCGGGCTGGAGATTGCCCTGGCATTTGCCTACCCTATCGGATTTATTTTTGTCATTTTAGGCCGATCTGAATTATTCACAGAACATACTAACCTGGCGGTTCTTCCGGTACTGAACAAAAAGGTAAGAGTGACCAATCTCCTGGAACTCTGGGGTATCATATTCGTCGGAAACCTGATCGGGGGCTATCTTTTTGGTATCATCCTGAGTCACATGGGGCCCCGGATGGGTATAGTATCCCTAGAAAGCCTCTACCATTTTGCTGAAAAGATGGTGAAGTTCAACTGGTGGCTTACCCTCGGTAGTGCCACATTTGCCGGATGGCTGATGGGCTTGCTTTCCTGGCTAGTCACTTCCTCCAAAGACACCATTAGTCGTATTTTTGTAATTATCCTGGTAACTACGGTCATTGGTATTGGCGGACTGCATCACTCTATCATTGGTTCTATCGAAGTGTTTGCCGGACTGATTACCGACCCTCGAATTACGATTGGAGATTATCTGCACTTTCAAACCTTTGCGACCCTCGGAAATATTCTGGGAGGTACCGTATTCGTGGCGGTTGTTAAATACAGCCACCTGGGCAATGCTGACCTGATCAGTGAACGCTTCAGAAAAAAAGATACCGGGAGTTGACTCCGGTATCAGTACTTTAAGAAGGGTTGACCGGGCTTACCCGGTCACCGCTGCCGCTGCCTAGATTTAGGGTAGGGCTACCCTGGTAACGAATACAGCTCGTATCTTTGGCATCCGCGTTGAGCTCCTCAGTTACGTTGACCTGAGCCTTGGAGGCGCCACTGGTCTCCAGGCTTGCATTTTGTACCTGTAAGTTCTGTGCTTCCAGTTGTGAGGCGCCGTTCAGCGTAGCGTCCAACTGTCGGCTTTGGCTAAATAGCTTGAGACTGGAGGCCCCAACCATGCTGAGAGATATTCTTTGGGCATTAATTTCCAGGAATCCTTTGGAAGAACCTCCCAGCACAATATCCAGTTCTTCGGTACGTACATTACTGAGGTTTAGCTGAGCACTAGCTCCTAATCTGAGATCTTCCAGTTCGGGCATGGTGAGGTTGATCTCCAGTAAGTCGTTGGAACTGGTGGTAAATAGCTGGTCAAAACGGATCTCCAGAGTACCATTCTGATTTTCTACTTCTACATCATTCAGCCGAGCTTCGCTGCCCACTACTCTCACCTGAAAATCATCACCCGGTGCTACGTTTACTCGAAAAGGTCCTCGGATATCAAGATTACGAAAAGCGCCAGTCTCGTAGATCTGCGAGAAATTATCTGCATTATCATCAGCCGAATCTGGAGCTGACAAACCTAACTCACCTTCCAGTTCTTCTCTCTGCTGACAACTCAGGCACTCCAGCCCTTCCTGGGTAAAAACAAAAGTATTATCATCCATATCAGCTACATTGTAGCTGTTGCGGTACAGTGTGTTGCGTAAAATTAAGCTGAGTTCACGGTCCATCATGAATGTCTGGCCGTAGGGCATGAACAGGGTAAGCTCTACTTCCTGATCTCTGAACTTTGCATTTTCATTAAAGGTGTAAACCGGTGGAAAAACCAGCACGGAGTCGTTTCTTTGAATTTCGTAAGACACCATCTGTGCGTATTCAATGGCAGTTTTACGATTACGGCCCCGTGCTTCAAATTCTTTCTCAAGGGCTAACAAGCTGTCGGCATGGCCGCGTATCATAAGACGGGGTTGTGCAAAGCCTTGATCTTCCGGATAGTCTCCCAAAGTCAGAACCGCCGTGGTTTTTCCCAGATCATAAGTATCTCTGGTACTATACCGACCTCTTTCTCTGAAGTCAAGCACTACCTGAGGAACTGTCACGCTGAGACCGATCAGGGCAATAAACCAAACTCCCAGTGCGCTCCAGCCTAGTGTTGCATTGACCATCCGCCGACGGGCAATGACCGCAATACCCGCAATGATAAGTGCGACGGCCGGAATAAGAAGAGTAAGCGCACCAAAAACAGAAGCCGCAGCGGGCAGGCTTTCCTGTAGGAGTCTGAGCGGCACATCACTGTCTACCAGGGAAATCGGGTCAAAAGAAGAAAGACCCAGTAGTATGCTTCCGGATACCAGCAGACTGAATACTACCGCAAATCCGATAAGTACAAGGATGAGACCGGCAAAAACACGGGCAAAGTCACCCAGAACATTAAGCAGTGGACCCAGGGCTTTTCCCAGGGCGTTGATCACCATGGCAATGAGACGAAAAGGGAAGAGAATAATCCGGAGGAGAAGGCTTTCTTCGCCACTTTCGTCTACGCTAAAGTTTTTTTTTATGCTCGACTCAATGTTGGAAAGCGTTACCGGCTCTCCCTTCATTTGCATCTTGTCCGTAATAGATTTAGCCTCTGGAGTGATGATCCAGAGGACTATGTAAATCAGCAGGCCGGTACCTCCTAAGAAGATACTTAGTACAAACAACAGCCGGATCACCGTGGGATCGGAACCAAAGTAGGCTGCAATACCTCCTGAAACGCCACCAATGACTTTGTCATCGGGGTTACGAAACAGTTTCTTAACCTTCCGATCATGTTCCAGACTAGGATTACCCGGTAATACAATCCACAGCACGATGTAAGTGACCAGGGTAATGGTACCAAAGGAAGCAAAAGCGTCAGCAAAGAAAAACACCAGAATGAGCAGCCGTATCCAGAGAGGATCGGTCTTGAAATAGTGTGCAATTCCTGCGGCTACCCCACCCAGTACCTTGCGCTCAGTGTCACGGTACAGTCGCTTCCGACCGTAGGTTTCATCCTCATGGCTCGCAGGCTCGCTGCTCTGGCCGTAGCTAGAGCGGTAAGACGTATCTTCTTCCATGGCTTCAGCAGCGGCAAAATCTTCTACGCTTCCCATCGTCTTAATGACCATGTCTACATCTTCTTGCGTAATTACCTGCTTGCTGTTGCTCAGTTTACCCAGGAATATTTCGGCAATTCTGCATTCTATATCGTCAGTGATCTCTTTGCTATCCTCATAGGTAGAAAAATAGCGGCTGATAGATTCCAGGTAGTTTTTCAACAGCTCATAGCCGTCTTCCTCCACATGAAAGATGATACCACTTATATTGATGCTGATATTCTTTTTCATGTCAATGTTATTTACGATTGCTTTTCGTGTGTATTGGAAATAATTTGATTTGTTGAGGCAACTAGTTCCTGCCAGGTGTTACCCAGTTGTTCCAGAAATTCTTTCCCCTTGTCCGTAAGTTTGTAGTACTTACGGGGTGGTCCTGAGGTAGATTCTACCCAATGATAGTCTACCAGTCCGGCCTTGCGTAAGCGAGTGAGTAGAGGGTAAAGCGTGCCTTCTACTACCATGATCTTGGCCGAAGTAAGTTCCTCCAGCATGTCGGATGCATACACCTCCCCACGGGAAATAATATGAAGGATGCAGTATTCCAGAATACCCTTCCGCATCTGCACCTGCGTGTTCTCAATTTTCATGTGTACAATTGATTTTCTTCGGTCTCATGCAGGCAGCCCCGGACTAAAAATCCGGGACCGTGCACTGCACTTTGGGTTCATGTTGAATTCATAGCAAATTTATCATATAGTACTATGTTATACAAGGTATCTTAGGATTTTGTTACATGTTAGTTCAACTTTTTCTTTTTTTACCGGAGTAAACATCGTTTAAATTTTTGATAAAAAGAGGTTTATGAAAAATACGTCCTTACGAATACTTATCTGGTTTTCTACTTTTTTTGTAGATTGGTACAAGAGTTAACCAGAAAATAACCTATGCATACTTCCATTCGCTTCCTTTTGGGTATCCTGTTTCTCAGCCTGATCACCTCTCCAGCATCGGCTGTCCTCCCTGAAAAAATTCTCCGCTGGGATTTTCCTATGCCCCGTCCACACACCGGCGTACTGATGGGTAATGGAGTGCAGGGCCTAATGATCTGGGGAGAGGACGATCAACTCAAAATCACGGTAGGCAGGTCAGGATTCTGGGATCGCCGGGGAGGAAATGATTTTTCTTCCAGCACCACCTACCAGGAAGTGGAAGCCCTGCTGGAGGCTAACGATGAAGAAGGCATCCTTAAAGCTTTTGCCGGGCCTGAAAAGCCCAAAGGAACTCCACCTCGTCCTTTCCAGATCGGAGGCGGACGCCTGAAAGTAAGTATGCCGAAAGGGTGGAGATTGGCAACCGGTGACCTCAATCTGGCCAATGCACAGCTTTCTATCAGCGTAGTTGATCCCGCCGGTGATGAACATATCATAAAGGTGCAGCAGGCGGTGAAAGATGAATTTGCCTGGCTGGAGCTACCCTTGGCATTACAGGGTAAAGTAAACATACGGCTACGTCCCAGTTGGGAATGGGTCCATGAAGAACTTACCGAAAGAGGCGTGGTTGCCCCTGAGCAGTGGAATACAGAGGGCAAAGACGGAAGCGGTGGCTTTATCCAGCGTCTGCCAGCCGATGATCCGCTATCAATAGCCTATGCTGTACATGACGGTACGATCAATATCGCTTCTGCTCTGGGAAGTGATGCACAACAGCAGGCTCGTCAGTTGGTAGCCTCACAAAAATGGTCAGCCGTGCAGCAGGATAATGAGCAGTGGTGGTCTGACTACTGGCAGGAAATTCCTGTAGTCAACTTACCTGATCCCATGTTACAGGAGATTTATGACTATGGGATCTACAAGCAGGCTTGTGTTACCCCTCCTCACGGACTGGCAGCCTCACTACAGGGCCCTTTTAACGAAGACTACCGTCTGCCCCCTTGGAGTAACGATTACCACTTCAACATTAATATACAGATGATTTACTGGCCTACGCTGGCTACCAACCATACCGAACACCTGCAGCCTATGTGGGACCTGCTGTTTCGCTGGATGCCACAGCTCAAAAAGAACGGAGAGCAGTTTTTCGGGGAAGACGGTGCGCTGATGCTGCCTCATGCCGTAGACGACCAATGCCAGGTAGTAGGGCTTTTCTGGACGGGCACCATTGATCAGGCCTGCGCTGCCTGGATGGCTCAACTGGCCTGGCTGCACTATCGCTATACTATGGATGTAACGGTTTTGCGCGACATTGCCTGGCCCCTGCTGAGTGGTGCTTTCAATGGCTACTGGGGCATGGTAAAAAAAGAAACTGACGGAAGCCTGAGCCTGCCGGTATCAGTGAGCCCGGAATTCCGGGGATCGGCCATGAATGCCTGGGGCGAGAATGCATCTTTCCAACTGGCAGCTCTCCACATGCTGGCTGATGTATTACCGCAGGCAGCAGAAATCCTGGGCAAAGAACAGGACCAACGCTGGCAGGAAATTGATGAGAAGTTACCCCCTTATGCCACAGTAGAGGGGCCCATCTCGCTGGAGACAAACTCCCGTAAGCAGGAACGCATAGGTTTATGGAGGGGGATGGATTTAATTACCAGCCACCGGCATCACAGCCATCTGGCATCTATTTACCCATTTGTGACCATTGATCCGTTCTCCGAAGATCATCACGAGATCGTAGAAAACAGCCTGAACTTCTGGACACTGCGTGGCCCCGGTGCCTGGAGCGGCTGGTGTGTCCCCTGGGCCTCGGTACTCAACTCCCGCTTTGACCGTACTGAAGCAGCGGTGAACTGGCTGCATGTGTGGAAAGAAACCTTTACCAATGCCGGACGGGGTACGTTGCACAATGCTGCTTTTCCCGGATTTAGTATGATATACCATCCGGTTTGGGAGAAATACGATGGCCAGAATGGGGAGATTATGCAACTGGATGCCGGGTTTGGTGCTATCACCGCAGTGACTGAATTGCTGGTACAAAATCGTCCCGATGGCATTCATGTTTTGCCTTCCCTGCACCGCGACTGGGAAGCACTAAGCTTTGAAAACCTAGGTGCAGAAGGCGCTTTCCGTATCAGTGCCAAAGTAGAGAACGGGCAGATAGCCGAAGTTAAGGTAAAAAGTATGGCCGGAGGACCGCTGAACCTGGTGCATAATCTGGGCAAGCGCTGGAGTATGAACGGGCAGACAATGAATGGCCCCCGTCTGGAAAAAGACTGTGATCCGGGCGAAGAAATTACACTAAAAAGATTATAATATTTTCACCGCAGTAGTTAAGTTTCTATACTTAGCTATGAGGACACTGAAACTGACACTGCTACTTTGTGGCGCACCCTGGCTGTTATGGGCACAAAGCCAGATCATACGGATACCAGATTTTCCGGAAAATCATTATCAAGGAGGTGCTAAGGCTTTTTACAGGCAGATAGGCAGTAATCTCCGGTATCCATCCGGGGCCCGGCAGGCCGGCATTATTGGTACCGCTATTTTGGGCTTTACTTTGCTACCCGACGGACACGTGACAGATGTTGAAATGTCCAATTCATTAAGCAAAAATGTAGACAACGAAGTACAACAGGTTTTTGCCAAAACGATTGACTACTGGCTTGCCTCTCCCGATGATCTTCCTGTGCGTATGTATTTACCCATTGCTTTTACCATAGAAGGTATCCCCCTGATCCGCGCCCAAATGAATGATGATTTTTTTCTTGAAGAAATTGTCGTGAAGGCCTTTGGACCAGTGAACGCTAACATACGAAGTAGGGAGAGACTGATTGAATCACTGTACAAGTTTATTGAGAAAAAGAAGTATGGCCGGGCGCTCCACTTCGCCGACGAGTTGATTCGTCGTGACCCCTTCAACAAGGACTGGTATCTTTTAAGAACCAGCATTCATAAAGAGATGCAAAATATGGATGCACTATGCAATGACCTTTTTAGAATACGTGATCTACTCAGATACCCTGTCTCGGACAAACTTGTCCGGGAATACTGTCAATGATCAGTATCCATGGGGCACGCATTCGCCCCTGAGCGAAGGGTATGGGCTGGCAGATATAATCCAGCATTTTCTGTCTTTGAAAGTATAGGGTCGTGATTTTCGGTGGGTTTGTCGCCCACTACCAAGCCATCAGCATGGCTAAAATCCTGGTCAGCGTATTGCGTTTTGAACAATACTTCAGGAAATGCAAAGCCTACTCTTAGACGATAGAGCCTTACATTGTATTTCTTTGCATACTGTCGGTAAAGTTGCTTTCGGTACGATAAGCTATCTACTGCATGGAAAAGATGTATGAAGGAAAAGGAATGATTTATCATTTTATTTTTTTCTGAAAATTATTGACTTTTTAATCTTATACCGAATTTGATGCAATGATCTTGAAATAAATCCCACATTTTCTGTAAAAATAATAAGGTTTACGGATATAAATTTAGTACTAAAACATGAGTAAAGTACCTGGTTATTAAAATACTAAATAGGGTTTATACTTAAGTGTAACAGAGTATCGTAAAGCTAAATCCAAAAGAATTTAAACAAAAATACCTTCATTTGGGGTATATCACTGGTACAAGGCTATCAGGAAGCACCTGATTCTAAGACTCACTTTCCAAGAATTCATACATGTCACAACTGAAAACTCTTTACGATAAAGTCACATCCCGTATGGAACCAGCGGTCTTCGGTGGAGCAGCCGGATTGGTACTGGCCTTCTTGTTTTTTGGCAGTTTGTATCCTAAGTCAACCTCAGACGTTTTTTCATCTCTTCAGAACTTCATCATCACCTATTTTGGTTGGTTTTACATCTTATCGGCTACACTGATTCTAATATTTATCCTGTATATTTTGCTTAGCCCGTTTGGTAAAATCCGCCTGGGAGGAAAAGATGCCCGACCTGATTTCAGCTACTTTGCCTGGTTTACCATGCTATTCAGTGCCGGCATGGGTACCGGGCTGGTATTCTGGAGTGTGGCTGAGCCCATCATGCATTACGATGTCCCTCCTCTGGCCGAAAGCGGTAGCACGTCGGCTATGCGGGAATCCCTACAGTACACATTTTTTCACTGGGGGCTGCACCCTTGGGCCATTTATACCCTCTTCGGACTGGCATTGGCTTACTATCATTTCCGCTTTAAATTACCACTTGCCCCACGTTCTATGCTGTATCCAATCATCGGAAACAGAATTTATGGCTGGCTGGGTCACCTGGTAGATATCCTGGCTACGGTAGGTACTTTACTGGGCGTAGCCACTTCACTGGGACTGGGAGCTATGCAGATCAATGCTGGTATCAGTTTCATGAGTGATTTAGGCCAGAGCACCAACGTTCAGGTCATGCTGATTGCCGGTATAACGCTGGTAGCGACTGCATCCGTCGTACTGGGCCTGGACAAAGGTATCAGCCGGTTGAGCCGGTTCAATATTCTGTTGGCCGTTATCTTTATGTTATTCCTGTTTCTTGCCGGTCCTACGGTTTATTTGCTCAATACATTTGTAACAGGTCTGGGCTCCTACCTACAAAATTTACCCTTCATGAGCCTGTGGATTAGCTCTGTAGAGGGCGCGGCATGGCAGTCTGACTGGACTTTGTTCTATTGGGCCTGGTGGATTTCCTGGTCTCCCTTTGTAGGCGTGTTCGTAGCACGTATCTCTCGTGGCAGGACAGTGAAAGAATTTATCCTGGGGGTATTATTTGCTCCTACGCTGGCTACTTTTTTATGGTTAGCGATCTTTGGTGGCAACGGAATTTATCTGGAGATACAGGAGGGAACTTCTTTGCTGGATCAGTTTACCGGCGAGCCAGCCATTGCACTGCACACAATGCTACAACATCTACCATATACCAAAATCAGTACGGTCGTTGCTACCCTGCTTATTACAATCTTCTTTATAACATCTTCTGACTCTGGATCATTTGTAGATGACATGGTCACATCAGGAGGTGATCCCAACCCTCCGGTGGCGCAAAAGATATTCTGGGCTTTTTCTGAAGGAGCAGTCGCCTGTACACTCCTGCTCACCGGAGGTCTGGAAGGACTCCGTACGGCCTCCCTCACCTCAGGCTTACCCATGGGTATTATCTTACTGATATCAGGGATCGGTCTCTACAAAGCTCTCCGCAACGACCATGAGCGTGAAGGCGTACCGAAAAAAAAGGAACTTACTGAAGGCTCAGTCATGGAGTAATTTTCCAAACAATCGCCTGTGACTGACGCTTACTTCTAAAAAAATATGATTGACAAAAACAGTTCACTGAAAGAGATTCTTGAGCACGTTTGGGGACTATTAGGCCGTGGCGGAGCTGACGCCAAGCATCCCTTTCATTATCCTTCACTGGCAACGTTTAACGCTGACAACGTCCAACAAAGAACCGTAGTACTAAGGGATACCCAAAGACCCGAAGGATATCTGATCTCATATAGTGACATTCGTACGCAGAAAATTGCCGACCTGCGGGAAAATGGTAAAGACAACTGGTTATTTTACGATCACAGTAGTAAAGAACAAATTAGGGCTAAGGGCAATACTAACATCCACCACCAGGATGCATTCGCCAGGGAAAAGTGGGAACAGATACCGCCAAAGTCTCGCGGTGATTACATTGGCCCGTTAGAGCCCGGTACTGCTTCGGAAACTTACGAGTCCAACCTACCCGACAGTTTCGTAGAGGAGCCCAGTCAAGAAAATACGGAGCAGGGGTTCGAGAATTTTTGTGTGTTGGTAAGTCAGGTTGAAGAAATAGACTTCCTGAAACTGATGCGGGGCGGTCATCTTCGCACCAGATTTACCAAAACCGCTGATGGCTGGCGAAAAAGCTGGGTAGCACCTTAATCGGTAAGATCTGAAATGGGAGAATCCGCAAGTTGATACAAATGCATCCCAAAAGGAGGATTTTTTTTATTTAACTCGCAAACAAGGCAGAGAATCGTTACAGGAAGACAAAAACGTCGGTAAAAATCAGAACCAGCGTTGCAATCAACAGGAGCGTAAGCAATACTGTGACCGGACTTTCTGTAACTACGCGTATTAAACCTTTCATATTTTATCGTCATTCAAAGGTTAAACACTCATTTTTTTGTCATCGGCAGTTTCTTCTTCCTCCTCTTCCTCTTCACTTTCTTCCTGTGTGACTGAGAGAACATGCGTCGTTACCAATGCACCGACAATCCCAATAATTGCCGCAACAACCCATGTAAAAACTTCTAATCCTTGTGTGCCGTAAGCTTCAAACATAACTTAAAAAACTAGTGAGTTGACCTGATGAATTTTATGAAAGCGTGCTCCTTGATAAATACACTTCTTGGCCGCGATTTTACCTATTTTCATACTTATAGACAACGTAATGTACAGTTTTTTGGTACCTTCTTTTCAAGTGCCTCTACCCTATCGACTATCATATTATGATAGCAGTAATTACTGACCTAAATTGCACCCCAGCTCCGAATCAGCCGTGAAAGGCAGGAAGCAGCTTTCGTTGAACGAT
Source organism: uncultured Porifericola sp. (assembly GCA_964653665.1). Taxonomy (GTDB): domain Bacteria; phylum Bacteroidota; class Bacteroidia; order Cytophagales; family Cyclobacteriaceae; genus Catalinimonas. The sequence goes on from CAZZGE010000045.1 coordinate 12,656, forward strand.
TAATGCATGAGGACCTATTTACGCATACTCTCTTTTGCAAGACCCTACAGTGAATATATTCCGCAATACCTGCTGTTCACTACCTTGTCCATCATTTTTGGACTCATCAACTTTACCATGCTTATCCCCCTGCTGGAAGTGCTTTTCAATCAGGTGGACCCAGCAGTAGCTGCGCAGATAAAGGCCCGGCCGGAATTTACACTCAACATTGAGTACTTGCTGTCGCTGTTTAACTACTATTTTTCTCAGGTGATTGACCAGCACGGTAAGGTTGGTGCCCTGACTTTTATGTGCAGTATCATTGTGGTTTCTGTCTTCTTGACCAACCTGTTCCGGTTTATTGCCGGACTGACCCTGGCCAAAATCAGGGCTAAGACGATCACCAAGCTCCGTATGCGCATATTTGAGCAGGTAAGCCGTATGCACCTGGGCTATTTTTCCACTGAAAGAAAAGGCGACATCATGTCGCGTATTACCAATGATGTCCAGCAGGTAGAGAGCTCCGTCGTAAGTACGCTCAAGGTGGTTTTTCGTGATCCGGCTACCATCATTGGCTTTTTCGCGGTGCTCTTCGTTATGTCCTTCAAACTTACGTTGTTCACTTTGATCATCATGCCAATCTCGGGAACCATCATTTCTGAAATAACCAAAAGACTCAAACGACGGGCAACACAAAGCCAGGAATCGCTGGGCCGGTTAGTCAATATTTTGGATGAAACCCTGTCCGGCATGCGGATCGTTAAGGCCTTTAATGCCCGTGAGTTTATCCAAAGTAAATTTTCCGGAGAGGTAGACCGCTATGCCCGTATCAACATATCTATGGCGCGCAAGCAGGAGATGGCCTCTCCCCTGTCAGAATTTATGGGCGTTTTCGTAGTCACCGGCATCCTGCTGTACGGGGGTATCCTGGTGCTTAACGACAACTCCGAACTACAGGCCAGTGAATTCATTACGTACATCATCCTGTTCTCCCAGATTTTACCCCCGGCCAAATCTATCAGTAATGCAGTAAGTAGCATACAACGAGGACTTGCGTCAGGCGACCGCATTTTTAAAACCATTGATACCCTCCCCAAAATTCAGGATAAGCCTTACGCTTATAAGCTAAAGGGTTTTAATAACAACATCGTCTTTGATCATGTCAGCTTTGCCTACGAAGATGCCTACGTTCTGAAAGACATCCAACTGACCATAGAAAAGGGAAAGACCATCGCCATCGTAGGACCCTCGGGCGGCGGAAAATCTACCATTGCTGACCTGATCCCTCGTTTCTACGACCCGGATGAAGGGCAAATATGCATTGACGGTCATCCGCTTACTGAATGCCAGACCCACTCGGTAAGGCAGCTAATGGGCATCGTCACCCAAGAGTCAATACTATTTAACGATACAATTTTTAATAACATCGCTTTCGGTAAACCGGAAGCCGCGGAAGAAGAGGTAATACGGGCGGCCAGGATTGCCAATGCCCACGAATTTATCATGCAAACACCAGCGCAGTACCAGACGGTGATCGGGGAACGCGGTACCAAACTTTCCGGAGGACAGCGACAGCGTATCAGCATAGCACGGGCCGTGCTCAAAAATCCACCCATCCTGATTCTGGACGAAGCCACTTCTGCCCTGGATTCTGAGTCGGAGAAGCTCGTGCAGGAAGCCCTCACCAACCTAATGAAGAATCGTACCTCCATCGTCATTGCCCACCGGCTCAGCACCATTCAGCATGCTGATGAAATCATTGTGGTACAACAGGGAAGTATCATAGAACGGGGCCGCCACGACGAACTGGTAGAGCTAGGCGGGCTGTACTATAAGCTGAGCGAAATGCAAACTGTGTCTTAAATCAGTAAAGAGCTTCCGCACCAAATCTGTAAGAGTAATAAAGGCATTTTTTTGGTTTAATTCTTCGGCGATGGTAAAATTAAAAACCTTCGTCTAAGAACTAATAAAGGCAAATCGTTTATTTTTGATGCGGAAACCATGAAATCAGTAGGAAGCACTTTAGTATTAACACGAAATTGATTAATTTTTACTAAAATAATATTTTTATACTATGAAACCCTTTAGACTTACCATTTTTTTGTTACTTCTCTTTTATCATGCCACTTTTGTGGGCGTTGCGCTCAACGGAGATTGGACCTGGGTTGTCAACAATACCCAGACAGTGATCTGGATTACTGCGGCTGGTGCAGTATTATTTGTGATCATCTTTCTGATGGGGCTGGCAGACCGCCGTTTTTACATGAGAAAGATTGACAAACTGGAAGCGGAGAAAGACAATATCAAGGCCAAAGTCTACGACATGCAGCGTCGTAACGAAGAGATTGACGACTCTATCAAATCTTTTGAAGAGTCTCTGGAAAAAAAAGATAAGGACCAAAACGAAAGCTAATTGCAAAACATCATTCAAGCCGAACTGGAAGCATCCCGGCGTGTGCTGGATCAGTTTCTGGCCGACCCCTCAAACCTGAACAAGGTTGAATCTGCTGCAATACTGTTTGCCCAAACCATCCAAAACGGCAACAAAATTTTTTCGTGCGGCAACGGTGGCTCCCACTGCGATGCTATGCACTTTGCTGAAGAACTCAGCGGTCGTTACCGTGAGAACCGTCTGGCGCTTCCTGCCATGGCCATTTCTGACCCCAGCCATATTTCCTGCGTAGGCAACGATTTTGGATATAACTTCATATTTTCTCGCTTCCTGGAAGGGCTGGGAAACACAGGTGACGCACTACTCGCCATAAGTACCAGCGGTAACTCTGCCAACGTAGTGGAAGCGGCCAAAACTGCCCGGGCTAAAGGAATAAAAGTAGTAGCCTTAACGGGAAATGAAGGCGGCCAGCTGGCTTCACTATCTGATGTGGAAATCCGGGTTGCTCACCAGGGATTTGCTGACCGGATACAGGAGATTCACATCAAGGTGATACACATTTTTATTTTACTGGTTGAAGAACAAGTCTTGTAAATTATCCTTCAGATAATACATTGGTTCTCAAAGTGTTGATATACGTTTTTACAATAGACGGATCGTCACTTTATTCAGCAAAAAATCCTTCTCTCATGTTAGCTAAAACCTTTGGCAGTGCTGTGTACGGCGTGGATGCGCATTTGATCACCATAGAAGTAAGCGTAGGGCAGGGCACTCGTTTTTACATGGTAGGCCTGCCCGATAGTGCCGTCAAAGAAAGTGAACAGCGAGTAGATGCCGCTCTGAAACATACAGGCTATGCCATGCCCCGTATCAAGACGGTCGTAAACCTGGCCCCTGCTGATATCAGAAAAGAAGGCTCTGCCTATGATTTACCCATTGCATTGGGTATCCTTTCAGCTTCTGAACAGATGGAAGCACCGGAGCTTCGTCGATATATGATCATGGGAGAATTATCACTGGATGGCTTACTAAGGCCCGTGAGGGGGGCACTTCCTATGGCTATAGAGGCCCGCAAACATGATTTTAAAGGCATCATCCTACCAAGGGAAAATGCTACTGAGGCAGCTATCGTCAATCAACTGGACGTGGTCGGCGTGGAGAATCTGCAAGAAGCTATTGATTTTTTGGAAGGTAACAAAGAAATCAAGCCTGAGTGGCATGAGACACGCGACATTTTCTACCAGGAGTTAGAAAAGTTTGATGTAGATTTTGCTGATGTCCAGGGGCAGGAAAGTATCAAGCGAGCGTTAGAAATATCGGCAGCGGGAGGCCATAACGTAATCATGGTAGGCCCACCCGGCTCAGGTAAGACCATGCTTGCCCGCCGCCTTCCCACGATTTTGCCGCCACTAAGTTTGCAGGAAGCCCTGGAGACTACCAAGATACATTCCGTGGCTGGCAAGCTCACTCCCGGCTCTTCGCTGATCGCCCAACGTCCTTTTTGCGCACCCCATCACACTATCAGCGATGCTGCTCTGGTAGGCGGCGGTAATATCCCGCAGCCCGGACAAATTTCGCTGGCCCACAACGGCATCCTGTTTTTAGATGAGCTACCCGAGTTTAAGCGCTCGGTGCTAGAAGTGATGCGGCAACCGCTGGAAGAAAGAGCCGTGACCATCTCCCGGGCCAGAGGAACAGTAAAGTTTCCGGCCAATTTCATGTTGATTGCCAGCATGAACCCGAGTCCATCGGGTGAGTTTTTTGATCCTAACGCTAACTATCCTGACTCGGCCTCTGCTGTGCAACGATACCTTTCTAAGATCAGTGGTCCACTCCTGGATAGAATAGATATCCACGTAGAAGTTAATCCGGTATCTTTTGATGAAATGACTGCCGAACGGCAGCAGGAAAGCAGCGCCAGCATTCGAGAAAGGGTCATCGGTGCACGGGAAATGCAACGAAGGCGCTTTGAGGAGCTGAGCAAATCAGGAAATCTTCCCGAGCAGGTATATTCTAATGCCATGATGCCCTCCCAGCTGGTTAAAAATGTTTGTCGTATCAACCAGGCAGGAAAAACCCTACTGAAAACTGCCATGGAAAGGCTGAATTTATCCTCCCGGGCCTACGATCGTATTCTGAAGGTTTCTCGCACCATTGCGGACCTTGCTCAATCCGAAACGATAGAGATCGAGCACCTGGCTGAAGCCATCCAATACCGCAGTCTTGACCGGGAAGGGTGGTTTGGGAATTAGTAACTCATGCCAAAGTGCGATGATTGTTAAGATTTTGAGTGTTATGGTATTATAGTGCCTGATGTAAAGAACTTTAGATAACGATAGCACCATTCAAACGATAACACTCTAAGACCATTACATTTGTGGAAGACGATTAGCTTTATCATCTTAGCATTTCGCATTCTACTTACCTATGAGTCAAACTACCCTTCGTACCGGTATTGTCGCTTTTGGAAATATTGCCCAAAAATACCACGCCCCCCTGCTACACGCGCTCCCCGGCTTTGAACTGGTCAAAGTCTTAGAACGGCATCACCAACGTGCCGAACAGGCATACGCTCATGTAAAGACCGTCAGGGTCATGGATGAGCTGCTGGAAGATGAGTCGCTGGACCTGATCGTAATCACTTCACCCAACCAGTTTCACTTTGCCCAAGCCAAGGCAGCACTGGAGGCAGGAAAACACGTAGTGTTAGAAAAACCGTTTACAGTAAGCTCAGAAGAAGCCAACATGCTTGAGCATATCGCCGAGGCTGAAGGAAAGGTGCTCAGTGTATTCCATAACCGTCGATGGGATGGTGATTTCAAAACTGTACAAAAGATTGTAACTTCAGGAGTATTGGGCAATCTGGTAGAATTTGAGTCACGCTTTGACAGATTTATTAACTACCAACGGGATAATTACTGGCGGGAACAGGATATACCTGGTGCCGGGGTCCTCTACGACCTGGGCCCCCATCTTATAGATCAGGCCGTGCAGCTATTTGGTATGCCGCTGAGAATTTTTGCCGACATCCGCAGCCAGCGAGCTGGCAGCAAGGCCGATGATTACTTTGATATTATATTTTACTACGATCTACTGAAAGTCAGGCTCAAAGCCGGCAACCTGGTACGGGAGCTCCAGCCCCGCTTCATCCTTCATGGTACCCAAGGCTCCTACATCAAAAATGGACTGGATGTACAGGGGCAACTACTTATCAACGCCAAAAACCTGACCTCCCCTGATTGGGGAAAAGAAAGTCCCGATCAATGGGGGAAACTAAATACCCATCTGGGACCTTTACATATGGAAGGTAGCATAGAAACACTGGCAGGCAGTTACCATGACTATTATCTTGACATTTACGAGGCTATCACTCAAGCCAGAAAGCCCCAAGTAAGTGCTCAGGATGGACGACTTAGCATAGAACTGATTGAGCTAGCCAGACTGAGCAGTCAGAAAATGTCTGTACTAACGTTATAAGTTGAAAGTAAGACTCCGTATCTTTCAGAAATTGTAGATCTTGAAGATAAAAGATATAGCCCATAGTTTGAGGAAATACCGCAAGTGGCACCGCTGGATCGGTATAAGCGTGGGTATACTGGTGATTATCAGCAGTTTGAGTGGTATTTTGTTAGCGCTAAAAAAGGATGTAACTATCCTGCAACCGCCAACGCAGAAAAGCCGAACAGAAACCAAAGCCAGTTGGTTACCGGTAGAAGATATTGAAGAAAAAGCTACTGAAGCCCTTCAGGCCCATACCGGGCTCAGAGATTTGGGAGTTGACCGTATGGATGTCAGGCCAGGAAAAGGCGTGGTGAAGGTTAACTTTGAACAGGGCTACTGGGAAGTGCAGGTGGATGGTTATAGTGGAGAAGTACTTTCTATAGCCAAACGCCATTCTGACTGGATAGAAAAGGTGCACGATGGGTCCATTATCAGCAATCTTTTCAAACTGGTATCCATGCATGTACTCGGAATCGGGTTACTAGTACTTACGCTCTCCGGGGTATGGCTCTGGGTTGGACCACAAAAAGTCCGCAAAATGAAAAAAGAGCAGAATGCCCAAAAAAATCATAGTAAATTCATCTGATGAAATCATGACATATACGCATATGAACCGCTTAGCAAATTACATCATTCTATTGGCCGGATGCACCGTCTTACTCAGTGCTTGCCTGCCACCGAAAACCATCGGAACTACTGGTGAGGATACTTACAGCGAAGATCTCAGTAAACTCCGCGCTTCTTACGCCGATTCTCTCTACCGACTGAGTGAACCGGATGCACCGGCTAGTACTGCCCCCCAACCAGAAACGCTCTCCTTAAGCGCTAGCATAGACACCCGTTTTACGATTAACAATGAGTTGGATGACTTTCTTGATGAAGTGACCTTACGCAACCAGGAAAACAATACTTACCAGGGCTATACAGTGCAGGTATATACAGGAAGCAGCCGGGAGAAAGCCAGTAATGCCAAAGATAAAGTATACAGTATTTTACCAGAGGAAAATCCGACTATTATCTTTGATACTCCTAATTACAAAGTAAAAATTGGCGAGTATACGGATCGGCTGGAAGCTCAGCCCGTATATTCAGCCCTAAAAGATGCTTTTCCGACAGTACTCATCGTTCCTCAGCGATTTCCCATTGTCACCGAAGAGTAACAAAAAACTAACCTGACCCCCGCACTATGAGTCTCAAAGAAAAAGTCATTAACTGCACAAAGAATAACGCTGAGGAAGTAATAGTTATTCGCCGCCATCTGCACGCGCATCCTGAACTATCTTTCCAAGAATATGAGACTGCTCGTTTTGTAGCAGAAAAACTGAAGTCTTTTGGAATAACACCCACAGAAGGCGTCGCCGATACAGGAATTGTTGCCGTAATTCAGGGTAAAAATCCTGAGAAAAGAACCATTGCCCTGCGTGGCGACATGGATGCCCTGCCTATTGAAGAAGAGAATGATGTACCTTACAAAAGTACCAAACCAGGTATCATGCATGCCTGTGGTCATGATGTACACACATCCTCGTTACTAGGTACTGCCAAAGTGCTGAAGGAGATGGAGGATCACTTTGAGGGTACGGTAAAACTAATTTTTCAGCCAGGGGAGGAGCGTGTTCCCGGAGGAGCATCCCTGATGATTAAAGCGGGAGCACTGGATTCCCCTCAACCAGACCATATATTCGGACAACACGTACTGCCTCAGCTTTCTGCGGGTAAAGTTGGATTCAGAAAAGGCATGTACATGGCAAGTGCTGACGAAATCTACATGACTGTCAGCGGAAAAGGTGGCCATGCTGCTATGCCTGAGCATAACATAGATCCAGTACTTATCACTTCACATATCATTATTGCGCTTCAGCAGATTGTGAGCCGTCATGCTAGCCCAAAAATGCCTAGCGTTCTTTCCTTCGGTAAAGTGACCGCCAATGGTGCAACCAATGTGATACCCAACAAGGTTCAGGTGGAAGGCACCTTCAGAACTATGAATGAAGAGTGGCGCGCCAAGGCTCACCACCGGATACGTGCGATTGCCGAAAGCCTAGCCGAAGGTATGGGAGGACATTGTGAGTTAGAAATTCGCAAGGGTTACCCTTTTTTGCAGAATAGTCCTGAACTTACCGACAGAGCCCAGCAGTATGCCCGGGATTTTCTCGGTGCGCAAAATGTAGTAGATCTAGATCTTTGGATGGCAGCAGAGGACTTTGCTTACTATACGCAGGTAGCCGACGCCTGCTTTTACCGGCTGGGAACCGGTAACAAAGAAAAAGGAATTTCCTCCTCAGTGCATACCCCCACTTTTGATATTGACGAGCATGCCTTAGAGACAGGAGTAGGACTTATGACCTGGCTGGCCTTACAGGAACTCATGCGTTGAAAAGAAACTCTATCAACAAGGCCAGAATCAGGTAGGTGGCAAACAGTAACCAGTAAAAGCTACGGTATTTCCTTTTTGCTTTGCCGAATAGAAAATGGTCTAAACTATACTTTGAGATTTTTTCATAAGGCGTCTTCATATCTGTCGCGTTAAATTCATGGTAGAACCAATCAGTTTTACTCCTTTAGAGGTAGTATTACAATCTTAGGTATTAAAAAGTTGCTGGTTTTGGTTTATCTCGTGCTTCCATTAGGGAAAAACCTAATGCATGGGCTTTTCAATAGACAATATTTAGAATTTACTCAATAATTCTCAGAAAGTCTACTTTCCCTTTTCATCTCGCTCCAAACCAGCATAACCTAATAAATGTAAAAATACCTTGCTTTGCTTTGTGATCGGAGGATTTCTCATCCAGAACAGATTCATACCCCAATTGAAAGTTAACGCATGAACGTAAACTGAATTAATAAAATAACTAACAAGCGTCCATTCGTATAGATAAAAATTAACTACAGCTAATTTTTTTTATATTTAATATTGTAATAATTATATTTTTTATTACATTTGTTATATAAACATCGTTACAAAACAAAAAGCTTACGTCAGAGCCGATAATTCAATCAAACTACTGACGTAAGTAATTTACAAAACTGAAAAAAACTGGAAGAATGGTTACGAACGAAATACTAGAATTAAAAACTGTAGTCAACACATTAGACAATGTCCAGGATCGTTTGTTATCTCACCTGGATCTCACTCAGGAAATCATAGCAGCCTTTGAAAATACACTCAACAAAAGTAAAAGGCAGGCTGCCAGTTCAGAGCTAATAGCGTAAATACTTTTCTCAACATTATAACTAGACAATAAAAAAGATGGAAGAGACTATCCAATCAGTAGAGGTCCGCATGATAGACCAGGCGAAGTACAAAGAAACTCATGGCTTATACATTGATGGTAACCTTCAGTACCGGGGTACAGAGCACGAGTGTAGGTTCTTTCAGCTTAAGCTGTTACAGCAAGATGAACAGCTTTCCAAGAAAGAAAATCAGTAGCATACTGGGACGAATGGCAAAGACTTACTCAAGCAACTGTATCAGTTGATCTCTAAAGTCCGGGTTTACTGACATAGCAACGACTACGGAAACGATTAAACCAATGGTGGCTAATCCCAGGTCTTTACCAACCATAATAAAGGCCTGTTTAATCCTTTTCTTCTTAGATTTATGCTTGGACTTTTCCCGCAAACGAATACCAAGTTCTCGTCCGCCCAGCAAACCTATGAATACCCAGGTGGTACTCATGGGAATTACACTAATGAAAAGTTTATAAACTAGAATGATGGCATATACAAAGTCAATGATCGTAGCTGAGCGTATGTCTCTTACCTCACTTTTTTCGTTGACAATCTGCTGAATCTTATCTCCCTTCAGGAAAAATATCAACCCCAGCCCCAGGAATATGACCGATGCAAAGCCTACAAACTGTATCAGGCTAAGTGAGCGTGGCAGGTAGATGGCAATATTAGCGGCGTCTTGCATGATCCACACCGACCATAGGGTACCACTTGTCATCCACTGGGCAACTACCCACCAATGAGCGGGCTTGCCTGTGAAATAACGGGTCGTCAATCGGCTTATCAGCAGCCATACAATAAAACCCAATCCGAAGGCCAGGAAGTAAGCATTTATGCTTTTGGTAATGACCGAACCCACGGCTCCCGGACTAACAGCAAAACTACTGAGCAACAAAAAGGTAGTAGACACCGGCATACGCAGCCGGGTAAGCACCAACAGGAATATCGGGGCCGCAATCTGAAGAAAAGGAAAATCATCCGGCTGGGGAAAGAAGAGTTCGCCACCATCATCCTTGGCCTGAAGACGTCCGTAGCTCACATCACCATCGTTAAGCAACCAACCCACCGACACCGTCACCAGAAAGATACCTCCAATATACAGCCAAAGAACGTACCACTTACGGTCTGCGTTAGAAGCAATGAAGGTACCGATGGTCTGTATACTATCGTTGGATACTGCCGAATAAGCAGCCAGGACGAAACCAAACCACATTGCAACGGCTGTGAAAGGATAAATGATACCAGCGAGCAGAAATAGAAAAGCCGTAAAAACTATAAACTTCCTTTCTTCTTTGAAAACATCAAAAAGCTGATAAATGAGGTCTCTGCGTCGATTAGAGTCGTTTTTTCTGTTTTGGGTTTTAGGCATTTTTGCAACAATCAGATAGGACGATCATGAATAATAATGGCTTGCCTTTATGGCGCACTGCGTAGCTTGATTTTCTGAATGGTTACTTTTACAAGCCAAAGTTAAAAAGTCATTCACAGGGGCTGACAACAAGTATATTATATTTATGTTAAATTATTACTTTTGGTTAACGCAGAGAAATCCCATTGAAGCAGCGTTAAATAAAGTAATAAATAGCTTCAGATGATAAAAACGGCAGGAAATTATTATGATTGATTATCAATACTTCACACTGGATAATGGCCTCCAGGTATACATTCACCAGGATATCACTTTGCCCACTGCTACTCTCAACGTACTCTACGATGTAGGATCGCGGGACGAACTGGAGCATAAAACAGGTTTTGCCCATCTGTTTGAACACCTTATGTTTGGCGGGTCTGTCAATATTCCTTCTTATGATGAACCACTTCAGAGGGTAGGTGGCGAAAACAATGCCTTCACCAGTCCGGATATTACGAACTACTTTGTCAGTCTTCCCTCGGATAACCTAGAGACTGCGTTCTGGCTGGAATCTGATCGGATGCTCAGTCTTTCGTTTGATCCCAATGTACTGGAGGTGCAGCGTAAAGTAGTCATTGAGGAATATAAGCAGCAGTACCTGAACCAGCCCTACGGAGATGCACTCATGCGGCTCAAAGCATTGTCCTACCTAAAGCATCCTTATCGCTGGCCCACCATTGGCCTGGACATCAGCCATATTGAGCAGGCTTCTATGGACGACGTTAAGCAGTTCTTTTACAAATTTTACCGACCAAACAACGCGATTCTGGTTGTAGCTGGTAACGTAGCTTTTGACGATGTAAAGCAACTGGCAGAGAAATGGTTTGGCCCCATTCCCGCCGGAGAGAAATACGTCCGAAGACTTCAGCAGGAACCAGCTCAGTCAGAAGTACGCACCCAGCACGTTGACGCAGACGTACCCTTGGATGCAATTTACAAAGCTTTTCACATTCCGGGCCGTAGCCAGCAGGCCGGGTATTACACGACTGATCTGCTCAGCGACGTGCTGGGAAGGGGAAAGTCCTCCCGATTACATAAAGAACTGGTGAACAAAAAAAGACTTTTCAGCAACATCGATGCTTATATCAGCGGATCAATAGATCCGGGTCTACTGTACATCAACGGGAAATTAAATAAAGGTGTACGCATGGAAGAAGCAGAAGGAGCCATCGGTGAATTAATTGCATCAGTACAGGAAGAATCACTTAATGAAGAAGAGCTACAGAAAGTAAAAAACCAGGCAGAAGCTTCAATCGTTTTTTCTGAACTGGATTTGCTCAACAGAGCTATGAACCTGGCATATGCAGCGCTGCTCAAAGATCCGGACCTGGTGAACCGGGAGACAGAACTGATTCAGCGTGTGAGCGGTAGCGATATCCAGGAGATGGCCAGCAGTGTGCTGAGGCAGGAAAATAGCAATACGCTGTATTACCACGCTCAATCTTAATCTAAAACTAACCGGTACCTCTTTATAAGGTCAATCCTGGTTGCGTGACAGGTTGAGACCGGCTCGGTAGAAGATTGTAGAACTATTTACACCTGCAGGTTATACAGTTCATTAACCATCTTTGCTAAAAAACAGTAGATGCTGCTGAGGAAGAACATCTTTATTAACGACAAGCTGTAAACCAACGGCCTTCATCTCTTTCACCACCTGGGCTTCGCTCATTTTATGGCGTGGTTTGATCATTACATAAGGGTCCTCTTCGCGATATTCAGCCAGTACAACTCGCCCATCCGGTGCCAGAGAAGCCACTATATTTTCCATCATCTCCCGGGGATGCGAAAATTCATGGTAGGCATCCACCATCAGTACCAGATCCACTTCATCAGCCGGAAGGGCGGGGTTATCTACTTTCCCCAGTATAGTTTGGACATTATCCAGATCATTGGCAGCCATCTTTCTTTCAATCATATTCAGCATTTCACGCTGAATGTCCACTGCCAGTACCCTGCCCTGAGGAACCCGCTGGCTCAGTCTTAGCGTAAAATATCCGGAACCTGCACCTATATCTGCTACCACATCGTCTTCTTGCAATTGTAATGCTTCCAGCAATTGGTCAGTACGTTCATCTGCCTTTCGTTCTGATCTCTCCAACCAGGCAGCTCCCCGATGCCCCATGACCTGGGCAATATCTCGCCCCATGTAGATTTTCCCAGTACCATCACGGCTCGTAGGCTGCTGATAGCGATAATAATCGGGTTCTGAAGGTTGTTGAGTAGCTTGCCTAGTTTGCTGCTGCCCGCATGCCGAAAGATACGTTAAGACCAGAGATAACCAGAGATGAAAGCTTATGCGATATTTCATAACAATTCTACCATAGGATCCCAAAAATGTTTTTGAAAGTCCTGCACCTGGTCGTCTTTGACTAGTAAGCCTTCAGCTTCCAATAGTCTTTGCATGGTATCTGGAGCACCAAAGTGATGCTTTCCCGTAAGTAGCCCCTGACGATTCACCACACGATGTGCAGGAATGTCAGGATACTGATGAGACTGGTTCATGGCCCAGCCAACCATACGGGCACTGCCCGAAGCTCCCAGGTACCGGGCAATGGCTCCATAGCTGGTGACCTTTCCCTGCGGGATCATTTTAACGACTTCGTGCACATCTTCAAAGAAGGAAATTTTATCACTCATAGCGAAATTCACACATTACAGTAGTTAAGATATATCAAGAAATAAAATGATAAAAGAGATCGTTTTTATTACTCAGCCTACAATTGATTTTATCTTTACCTATATGAACACTAGACCCAAAGCGATATGCTCCCCTTCGTTCGGAATAATTGTTATGCTCTTTCTCATAGCTTCCTGTGCGGGTAGTAAAAAAATATCCAGCAGCAGAAAGTATGATCCACTCACGAAAGGAGAAAGAAAAGCCACGTCGAAATACGAGAAAAGAACGGATCAACGGGTAGATACCATCATCAAGACTGCCAGGTCATTTACCGGTACGCCTTATCGCTGGGGAGGTACCAGCCGGGCCGGTATGGATTGTTCGGGCTTATTAGTGACATCCTTCCAGTCAGCAGGTATAAATCTACCACGCACTACTTCAGAACAGATTCGGGTGGGTCATGGTATCAGGCTTTACGAGCTACAACCCGGAGATCTAGTATTTTTTGCAGCAAAGAATAGGAACCCGAACAAGGTAACGCATGTCGGCATGATTACCGAGGTAAGAACAAAACACGATGTGCGATTTATTCACGCCTCTACCAAGTTGGGGGTCACTGAAAATAACATCTACTCGAGCTATTACAGAAAAATTTTTGTCGAAGCCAGGAGGCCATTTTGACTTTGAATATTTTTAGCTATTTTTGAAACATAGTTGGGGGATTAGCTCAGATGGCTAGAGCGCTTGCATGGCATGCAAGAGGTCGCCGGTTCGACTCCGGCATTCTCCACTCCCATTATCAATGAGTTACAAATCATTTTGTAACTCATTAATTATTTAGGCAAAACCCAGGTAAAACTTCTTTCCTTTTTAACTTAATCTCAATTGCCTTCAGCTAGCATTGAATTTTTACCTACCCATGGTCGGTGCCCATACTGGCTATAATAGGCTAGTGAGGGCATTAGCCTTGGGTACAGTTAGATTTCTATGCTCCCTAAAAGCAGTTAAGCTATTTTTTGTAAAGACAAAAGATAGTCTAAAAGCAATAACAAGATGATTTCTACTTTCTTTCATTTATCTGTTGAATTCAAGTAAACTCATAACATCTCTACGAACAATTTATCTGGGATACTATTAATGCTCCGGAGTTTGAGATTTCCCAAAGGTTTAGCATTGATAAACCAACTCAGCAATGCTCACTTTGTAGATTTAAAAGTAGGCAGTTAACTTGAGGGGATGAAAACGAACTCATTGGAATACAGTGGCAGCTTTGAGAGTTTATACGCCTTAGTTTGCGGACTGTTCAAAAAGAT
>CAZZGE010000046.1:0-26741 GCA_964653665.1 uncultured Porifericola sp.
AAAGAATTTCTCCTGAGGTAGCACTTCTTTATATTCATCATAAAATCTCTGAGCCGATTCCGGCTTTTTTAGTAACTCTGAATACTTTTGCATTTTCCAGTCCTTGTGTGATGGTTTATTTTAATAATACAATTATAGATTAGTTTAATTCAATAAAAAAATGCTAAGAAGCGAAAAATAACATGATATGATTTTAATGGCTATGGGTTAAAATACAATATAATGCCTTTTTCAAACAAAAAAGTTACTTTGTTATCTACGCAGCGCCAGGGTTCATATGAGGGATATGAAGGTTACAACACAGGCTTAGAAAAGGATTTCGTCAAGGAACCGAATAAAAATCTTTAATCTTTTGCTAATATTATCGCACATTTCTGTTACTCTTACTCTGGCTACCTATTGACTCATTGAAAGCAATAGGACATAAAAATATCTATAGCAAAATATTTTTGTACTTTTCAAATACTATAATCTTCCAAAATCTATCAAAAACAGCCTGAATATCATTTTTACAACTTAAGCTAACCCAAAAAAATGGCATCTGATTCTAAAACAGAAGATAGTAAAAAGATCAGGAAAGTCACCACGCATCAGCTACAGGCAATGAAGGAAAGGGGGGAAAAAATTTCTATGCTTACTGGCTACGACTTTTCCATGGCCAGGATATTAGATGATGCTGGTATTGATATGATCTTGGTGGGAGATTCCGCTTCCAACGTGATGGCAGGAAATGAAACTACCTTACCCATTACCCTGGATCAAATGATCTATCATGCTACTTCAGCAGTGCGAGCGGTTAACCGAGCTTTTGTACTGGTAGATATTCCGTTTGGCAGTTACCAGGGTAACTCTTCTGAAGCACTGCGTTCCGCTGTAAGGATCATGAAAGAGTCCGGAGCGCACGGTATTAAGGTAGAGGGTGGCGAAGAAATTCAGCAATCGGTTGAGCGTATTGTAAAGGCTGGTGTACCAGTGATGGGACATCTTGGCCTCACCCCCCAATCTATTTATAAATTCGGCACCTACACCGTAAGAGCTAAAGAAGAGGCAGAGGCTGACAAGCTGTTACATGATGCTCAGCTACTTGAGGAGAGCGGTTGTTTTGGAATCGTATTAGAAAAGATTCCGGCAGCCTTAGCAGCAGAAGTAACCAGTCATCTGAGTATACCAACCATCGGTATCGGTGCCGGCCCTGATACTGACGGACAGGTGCTGGTACTACACGATATGCTGGGCATTACGAAAGACTTTAAACCGCGTTTCCTGCGTCGCTATGCAGACTTAGAAAAAGTGATGGGAAGTGCTATTCAAAAATATATCGCTGATGTAAAGAATCAAGATTTTCCCAGTCAGGAAGAAAGCTATTAAGTAAAAATCTTGTTATACTACTATAAATATTAGGCCGTTTGGGCTTAAGAAAGCTAGATTTTGCTCACTCGTTAGCTGATATTAGTCTTTAGCTGTTATTTTTATAGATTAGTCTTCCGAGATACACTATACAATATGAGTGATAAACGTTCTGTTCTTGTTATAGATGATGACCCTTCTTTCTGTACTTTAATTAAATCATTCCTTGAAAAAAATGATTACGCTGTTGCTGAGGCCCATAATGCCCGGGAAGGGCTTCGAGCTGTCTACGACGAGAAATACGACCTCGTACTTATAGATTACCGTCTACCGGATCTGGATGGCTTGGAATTACTAAAAAATATCAAGAAAAAATACTTTCACCTTCCGGTCATCATCATGACCAATTATGCCAATATCAGAACAGCGGTGACTGCAATGAAGTTAGGGGCATTCGAGTACGTAACCAAACCGGTTAATCCTGATGAAATCCTCATTACCATTGGTAATGCACTCAGTTCCGTCCAGGGTGCGAATCAAGGGAATGAGGTGAACCAACAGCAAAAAAAGCACCCTACTGCGTCAGCACTTATGTTTGTAGAAGGCAAGAGCGGACGGGCCGAAGAAGTAAAGAAACATATTGAACTGGTGGCGCCTACCAATCTGTCAGTGATCGTTGAGGGAGAGAGTGGTACCGGCAAAGAGTACGTTTCCCGTCATATTCACCACCAAAGCGATCGTAAGGATGGACCCTTTGTAGCATTGGATTGCGGCGCCCTCTCAGATGACTTGGCTGGTAGTGAGCTTTTTGGCCATCTCAAGGGAGCCTTTACCGGAGCATTGCAGGATAAGGAAGGGCAATTCGTAGCAGCCAACGGCGGTACCCTTTTTCTGGATGAGATTGGTAATCTTTCTTATGAAATTCAGGTCAAATTACTAAGAGCCATACAGGAGCGTACAATCAGGCAAATCGGTAGTAACAAAAATATCAAGGTAGATGTGCGGCTTATCGTAGCTACCAATGAGAATCTGGAACAGGCCGCCCAAGGAGGCGGATTCAGAGAGGATCTTTTTCATAGACTCAATGAATTTCAAATTAAGGTGCCGGCTTTAAGAGAAAGATCAGATGACATTACACTCTTTGTACACCATTTCCTCTCGCAATCTAACCACGAGTTAAAACGAGAAGTAGCGAGTATTGCACCAGAGGTAGTGCAGCGTCTGCAAGAGTACCACTGGCCGGGAAATATCCGAGAACTAAAAAATGTAATCCGCCGGGCTGTGCTATTAACCCCGGGAAAAACTATTGAATTAGATGCGTTACCAGCTGAAATTGCCAGTCCGGTCAGTAGCCACCTGAAAAAAAACGATACTGACAGGAGCCCACAACAGAGCTCACCGGATCTCAAAGCCATACAGGAAAATACCGAACGAGCACTGATTGAAGAAACCCTGATAAAGGTAAAATACAACAAAACACTGGCTGCCAAAATGCTCAACATTGACCGCAAAACCCTCTACAATAAGCTCAAGCGCTATAATCTTGACTAGTTAGCCTTCGCTTTTAGTTCGTTCAGGTGGGCGAGCAGCAATTTTTCAAGCTTCTGACACAGCACAATAACTCGGGCCACGTCGTCTTTCAGAAATTCAGGTTCCGTATCGCCTACTGCATCGTTTTCTATCTGTCGGAGCAGTTGAAGTAAATCCTGCACTCCAAGTTGGGCAATGTTAGGATAAAGTTTGTGTGCATAGTAACCCATGGTCTGAGTATCTTTTTCCTGAATAGCTTTTTCTAGTTGCGTGACGGCATCACCGAGCACATGTGTGAAATTTTCCAGAAAAATGAGCAACGTATCCTGATCATCACTGATAAACCGCTGAATGTTGGTAAAAGTAAAGAAAGCGCCATCACCTGAAGGATCAGTCACGGTCGCCTTTGTATTATTCTCTTCCTTACTTTGTTCTCTATATGTTGCAAAAGCATTTCCGTACTCACGCAGGATTTGCAGAACGTCCTCATCTCTAAAGGGCTTATGCAAGACTGCATCAAATCCTCTGTTTTGAAAAAAGTCCTTTTTCTCAGTGACCCGGGCAGTGAAAGCAATAATGGGCAAGTCAAGTCCCATTTCTCTAATTGACGAAGCCACCTGCTCACCGGGCATTTCCGGCATCTGTAAATCTACCAGGACCATGTTGATTTCCTGCTTCCGTAATACATGCAGTCCTTCCTGTCCACTACTTACCAGTTTGCAGTCTACCCCCCATTTTTCCATCATCAGGGAAAGAAGTTGCTTGTTAAGCGGATCATCGTCTATGACCAAAACATGCATTTTACCAAAACTGATCTGATCCTCTTCCGACGTTTCTGTGGCTAGTACTTCCTCTTTGGTTGATTTTCTAAAAGGCAGCGCAATGTAAAAGGTAGTACCTACACCCGGAGCACTCTCCAGTGCGATCTCTCCTCCTTGTGTTTCAATGATCTTTTTGCTGATAGAAAGCCCCAGTCCTGTGCCTCCAAATTTACGGGTATCCGATACATCAGACTGTACAAAAGCATCAAAGATATGCTGCTGCTTTTCCTCAGGAATGCCAATTCCACTATCTATTACTTGCAATTGGGCGCTCACATAATCAGGACTTAGCGCGTTGAGCTGGGTACGCACAATCAAGCCTCCCTCTTTAGTAAACTTGATGGCATTGGAAATGAGGTTATAGAGCACTTGCCTGAGGCGAAAAGCATCACCTCTGACATAATTTAATTCTTCAACATCAGTTTCGTAGATAAGCTGCAGCCCTTTTTTCTCTGCCTGCAGACGCATATCCATACAAACCTGCTCCACCAGTTGTTGGAGATCAAAGGCTACCGATTCAAAGTGCAGGTGTCCGGCTTCTATCTTTGAATAATCAAGAATATCGTTGACCAGTGATAGTAAATGAGAGGATGAGCTATTAACTGCAGCCAAGTACTCCTGCTGCTGATCAGTAAGCTTCGTTGTTTTAAGAAGCCCCCCAAAACCCAGAATAGCGGTCAGCGGCGTTCGGATCTCATGGCTCATGTTAGCCAGAAAATCTTCTTTTACCCGAGCAAGTTGCTCGGCTTTTTCTTTTGCCAGTTCTAACTGACGCTTCAGAAAATCGCTCTTGGTAATGTCTGTGAATATCAGATACACAAATAGGATGGTACTTACCAGGGCGATAACCAGTATAATACCCAGTCGCGAAAGAGAAGACTTAAGGGTTTTTCTTGCTTTCTCCGACTGTTTGGTGTATTCCGTCTGCCGCTGATGCTTCACTTGAGCAGTCAGTTCATGAATACGGTTCATCACAAGCGCATTGTTGGCCAGGTAATTCAGTTCCTGTTGGTCAAGGTAAAGTTCAGTTGCGGCCTGCTCGCTTTTCAGCTTGATGAGCATTTGGCGTACAGAGTCTACGCTCAGGTTGGGTGGTGAAACCTCAGCTGCCACCAACGTATCCTTTTCAGAAGCCTCATCTGTCTCAGCTATTTGTGGATTGGTCTGAGAAGTAGATTGTTCCTCAGTTGGCTGCTTCTTCAAAAGTCTGTCAATGATCCTTCTGAACCATCCCTTTTCTTCCTTTTGTGTATCCGGTGGTATCTGGGTAGTATCCTTGGAGATATCAACTTGATGCTGCTCGTTGGGCGGAGGCTGGATTTTTTCCTGAATTACCTTTTCTTCCAACTGTTCCAGAGCCTCATCATAAAAACGGAAGTCATTTCGCTTTTCCCGTATTTCCAAAAATTTATTCATGCTGACCAGCTTGGCATTGATCAGATTCAGGATAGCGTCAAGCTCTCTGTTATTGTCAGGTAGCACGATATTGAGCCTTTGTACCCGCAGACGAACATTTCTTACCAGGCTATCATAAGTATGTAACTTCTCTTTGCTTTTCTCAATGGTGTATTCTTGCAGATGGTTTTCAGACTTGCTCACCAGCACCATGATACTGTCTATCTGCTGTATGCTGGTATCCTGCCGGGAGAGCGTTTGTACTGAACGAGACAACTGCTCATAGCTCTGGTAGGCGATTACTGATGCCAGTATGATGGCCATCAGTACCAAGCCAAAGCCCATCAATACTTTTGTCTTGAGGTAAAATGAACGATCCATAAATACTTAGTCCTTTTTATTAAATACAGACACCTGCTTATTCCTTTGATAATACACGACAACGGAAAAAAATCCTCATAGCGTGCAGATATTTATCTGTAAAAGGTGATACCCCGCTTCAAGCATAGTTGATGAAAAGGAGCGGAATGACCGTCAGATGATCTTTTAATTCGATAAATTTCAAAAACAACATGATTCGTCCCTGAGTTTAGACAATGAAATTAATTGAAGTTCAGCCAATTATGATAAAAATTATATTGCAGTCCGGTCTTTCCATGCTTGCATTGGGTATTATTTTCTTTGTTGGCCGTACGTATTTATTAGAACAAGATAATTATCAGTCATCAGTAGAAACATCCAAGTCTATGAAGCCAAAACCTTCTATGGGGCCACAAGAGGTGGTAGATTTACAAATGAAAGCCATGCAGCGCAACAATTATCCCTACGAAAATCATGGTATCGAGGTAGCCTATCGCTTTGCTTCACCTGCTAACAAGGAAAACACCGGGCCCATTCAACGCTTTACGCAAATGGTAAATAACGACATCTATAACTCTTTACTCAATGCTCGTCAGTATGGTCTGGATGCAGTAGAGGTAGAAGGAAATGTAGCCGTACAAAAAGTGACACTGATTGACCAACAGGACCAGCCTGTAGTTTATGTTTTTCAACTATCCAAACAAGAAAAAGGTACTTACAAAGACTGCTGGTTAACGGATAGCGTCGTACGCTACTAAAACTGACTTCATTTTACCAGCAGATGTATACCTAATCACATCAAAGCCATAAACCTACTAAAATCCTGTGTTCCAAATCCTCTAAAAAATGCCTTACATAAAAGCGGCTGTTCCTGGAAATTGAGGACTGATTGCATTGCGTACTACGCCTTCACCAAAGCCATTCCCAGATACACTGCCACATAACCAAGCAACACGCTGGCTCCAGCATAGAATAGCATCACTGCCGTTTCTCCGTGATTGGTAAGCGTAAGAAGATCATTGGAAAACGTAGAAAATGTCGTGAATCCCCCACAGAAACCTGTAATCCAGAGCCGACTGGCAGTATCGTCCATTGTTTCGCGTATCCACAGTCCGTACAGTATACCAATCAACAAACTGCCGATGATATTGACCGTAAATGTACCAAAGGGGAAATGAGTGCTGACATGGCGGTTAACCAGTATGTATATCAGGAAACGGAGTATACTACCCAAAAAACCACCCAGTCCAATCAGTAAAAGGTTGATGAACATAACAACAAACAAAATTTATCTGCGCGATTTGATTTCTTTTTTACCAAACTGCTTTCTCAAAAAGTCAATAACCTTTTCGTAGTTGTTATGCTCCTGATTAGAAAGCCGAATGCTATCCTTGTTAATAAAATTTACCGTCAACTGTTTAAATATCCCGTTAGAAGTCTTGACCTGCTCTTCCTGCCAGTCTTCCAGGTCTTTGAAATATAATCTCCTTCTAATAAGCCCAAACAGCAAATGCAAATCGGCACGGTTCTTTTCCAGTATTATTATCTGGTAACTGCGAACAAACTTTATACTTACGGTAAGGGCTATACCCGCTACCAGCATCAAAAGAATATATAACCACACAGGGACGACATCTGAGGTAGAAATATCGTACAGCATGTACGCGATAATCCCGTATACCAGCAGAAGAAAAACACCCAGTGCAAAAAAGGTGTTAATTTTAGGTTTGGAAACGATCATACTCAAAATTAGCTTTTTTCAGTACCCTACATTCCGAGAAGCGAATACTTTATTTATTGTTTACTAAGCTTTAAGCTTGTACTCAACCCAGAAGCAACTACCAGCAAAATGATTTATTACGACATATCCTACCAGTACCCCAATCGACAGTTGATTGACTTCCATATGACCTTTACGCCGGATAAGGCAACCACTTACCTTCAACTTCCTGCCTGGAGACCCGGCCGGTACGAATTGGGGAACTTTGCCAAGAATATCCTTAAACTTAGTGTGCTGGATGCTGAACACACTTCTATCCCTACCGAAAAGGTAAGTAAAGATCGCTGGAAGCTGAATACGCTCAATGTGCGAGAGGTTCATGTACATTACCAGGTATACGCAGCAGAAATGAGCGGAGGTGGTACCTGGCTGGACGAAAACCAGGTTTATATCAATTTTGTCAACTGTACCCTATACCCCGAAGACCGGATAGACGATACATTCCGGGTACACCTCGAGCTCCCTGACAATTACCAGATCGCTTGTGGTCTGCAGAAAGTAGAACCTCGTACCCTTGAAGCACCCAGCTTCTACCATTTGGTAGAAAGTCCCCTGATAGCTTCTGCCTCACTTACACACTGGACCTACACTCTTGAGGGCAGTACATTTCATCTTTGGTTTCAGGGAGAGATACACCTGGACGAAAAAACCGTCATCCACGACTTCAAGACATTTACCAAAGAGCAAATCCGGACGATGGGCGATTTTCCCTGCGATGACTATCATTTTCTCTTCCAGTTTTTACCATACCGGGCCTATCACGGAGTGGAACATTTCAATTCCACCATCATCATCCTGGGTCCTTCCGAAGAACTTCAGCATCATAGCAAACTGTACCACGACTTTATCGGCGTGAGTTCGCATGAGTTGTTCCACACTTGGAATATCATCCGTATTAGACCAGCAGAGATGATGCCTTATGACTACACCAAAGAAAATTACTTTGTCACCGGTTACGTAGCTGAAGGCGTCACTACTTACTACGGTGACCTTTACCTAGCGCGCAGCGGTGTGATTACCAAGCAGGCATACTTTGAGGACCTGAACAAGATTTTTAAGAGGCACTTTGAGAACTTCGGTCGTTTTAATCACTCACTGGCTGAATCTTCTTACGATCTTTGGCTGGACGGTTATGTATCCGGTGTCCCAAATCGAAAAGTCTCCATTTACATAAAGGGAGCCATTGTTAGTCTGATGCTGGATCTGTCATTACGCCATATGACAGGTAACCGATCTTCATTAGACGAAGTCATGCGCAGGCTCTGGGAAGCGTATGCCAAAAAGAAAAAAGGGTACAGTCCGCAAGATATCATCAACATAACTTCAGAACTGGCGGGTGAGGATATGCAACTGTTTTTTGACCAATATATTTATGGGACTACTCCTGTAGAGAAAGCCCTCAACACCTTACTCCAGACTGTAGGTTGCCAGCTTAGTGTCAGTGATTCAGCCAGCCGGAGCGAAAGCTTTTTTGGGTTTCAAACGGTAGAACGAGAGGGCAAAATCTTGGTGAGTAAAATAGAACCCGGATCACCCGCCGAGTTAGCGCTTTGCCGTCAGGATGAAATCATTGCAGTAGATGGCATCAAAATCGGTGCATCGGTGGACGAAATGATGGGCGAAGATGAGGAGGTAGCATTCACAATCGCACGCCGACAACAAATAACTGTAGTGTACTTACTACAGGACGAAAAACGATACTTCAAACAATACACAATTAGCCAGAGAGCTGATGCTGAGGAACAGGAGCGGGATAACTTTTCGTACTGGTGCGGACTGGAGTGGTAGCCATACTCCAGCGGCGTATCACACTTCAAAGCTATATTTTTATAGACACTGGCTCAGACAGGTTTTCATTGAGAGGAAAAACATCTACCTTTATCTTCATGAGCTAAGGATTTTTGATCATGCACAACCTATTCCATTTTTTACTGTTCTTGCTTGCCGTACTCGCGGCCTGTCAGCCTTCGCAACAAGACAACAATTCTCAGGAAAAAACCACCTCTGACGTGCATCCAGATGCGCGTTTTGCCCGGGCAGAACTCATCAACCAAAAAGGCAATGGCTTCAAGGGTATCTGGTATTACAACCAAAAGCTGGACAACGAATACGTGTATAAATACAGCGGTGGGCTGGGGACTTACTGTGCCAAGCACCAGCCTTTTGCAGTTTACCGACCCGAGGTTAACAAAACTTTTTTCGTATTTGGGGGTACAGATACTAATAATTCTACTCTGTTACACATGGTTTCTTTTTTTGACCATGAAACCCAACAGGTAGCCCGCCCTACCCTGCTGCTGGACAAGCAGACTACCGATGCCCACGATAACCCGGTTTTGAGTATTGATGAAGATGGCTATCTCTGGATTTTTTCTACCTCACACGGCACCAGCCGTCCCTCTTACATTCACCGTAGTGAGGAGCCCTTCAGCATTGAGCGCTTTGTCCCGGTAGATCCGATACGTACTGAGGACGATAGTATTGTCGTTATTGATAATTTCTCCTACATGCAAGCCTGGCATATTCCGGGTAAGGGTTTCGTCAACTTTTTCACCCGCTACGGTTATCCGGCTGGTCGTACTTCCTGCTTTATGCGTAGCAAAGACGGTATACACTGGGAGAAGTGGCAGCGGATAACCGCTATCAAAAAGGGTCACTATCAGATCAGTGCTGCCTCTGCAGACAAAGCAGGCAGTGCGTTTAATTTTCATCCCAACACCGAAGAGAAGAACGGCCTCAACTGGAGAACTAACCTGTATTATATAGAAACCCCTGACTTGGGGGAAAGCTGGCAGGCAGCGGATGGCACCCCGCTGGATGTCCCGCTAACCGAGATCAGTAGTGCGGCCCTGGTACACGATTATCTCTCGGAAGACCTTAACGTCTACCTCAAAGACATACAGTATAATGTGGAAGATCATCCGGTTATTTTGTACCTGACCAGCCAGGGCTTTGCTTCCGGCCCACAAAATGATCCCCGCACCTGGCATACCGCCCGCTGGAACGGTACAGAATGGATCATTCATCCCGTCACAACCTCCGACAATAACTACGATATGGGCTCTCTGTACATAGATCAAGACGGAAGTTGGCGCATTATCGCTCCTACCGAAACGGGAGCACAGCCCTACAATCCCGGTGGAGAAGTTGCCCTGTGGGTCAGCAGTGACCAGGGAGTAAGCTGGGAAATGCAGAGGCAGCTAACGCAAAATAGCCCTTACAACCACACTTATGCCCGTCGTCCAGTCAATGCACATCCGGATTTCTATGCATTATGGGCAGACGGCCACGGCAGACAACCTTCAGTATCCCGCCTTTACTTTTGCGATCGGGAGGGGAATGTTTTTATGCTGCCTTCCGAGATGAGTGAAGACATGATGTCACCCATACCTTATCAGCAAGCCATGTAAATAACCTATAAACCAAATTTTTGATAAACTAGTATGCTTAAAATTAATTATCAGATTAAACCGGAAGACCTGACGAAAAAAGTAGAAAGACTGTGGGAGCTCTCTGCTGCCAAAATACAGAACATTGAAAAAAATTATGATACGAGTAAAGGCTCTCCAGTGTACACCGTAAAAGGGAAATACTCCACCCGGGGCTGGACAGAATGGACCCAAGGATTTCAATATGGTTCAGCTATCCTCCAGTACGACGCAACAGGCGATGAAAAATTCCTGCAAAGTGGCCGCGATCATACAGTGAAGCATATGGCCACCCACGTGAGCCACATTGGTGTACATGACCATGGTTTTAACAATGTAAGCACCTACGGCAACCTGTTGCGCCTGATGAAAGAAGGCAGAATTCCCTACAATGAGTGGGAGCAGCATTTTTACGAACTGGCGCTCAAAATTTCTGGTGCTATACAAGCTACTCGCTGGACTAAAATCAAAAACGGAGGTTTTATCCACTCTTTTAATGGACCCCACTCTCTTTTTGTGGATACCATCCGCTCCTGCCGATCGCTAGTGGTAGGACATCAGTTAGGCCATGTCCTACAGTCTGAACACGATGAGAAAATTAATCTACTCAAACGCGCCCTGCTGCACATGAAAGCTACCGCTGACTATTCCGTTTACTACGGCGAAGGCCGTGACTCTTACGATGTATGGGGCCGTACGGCCCATGAGCAGATTTTCAATACCAAGGACGGACACTACCGATGCCCCAACTCACAGCAGGGCTACACCGGGTTCAGTACCTGGACCCGAGGACTCGCCTGGGCTATGTGTGGTTTCCCTGAAGAACTGGAGTTCATTGACACCCTGAGCGAAGAAGAAATATCAGTATACGGTAGCCGGGAAGAAGTCACTGCCTTTGCCCTCAAAGCAGCCGAGGCAACCTGTGATTTTTACATTGATAACACGCCAACTGATGGTATACCCTATTGGGATACCGGCGCCCCTCAGCTTCATGAAATAGGAGACTATCTTGACCAGCCTTCTGATCCATACAATGACTATGAGCCCATTGACAGTTCTGCAGCAGCCATTGGTGCCCAGGGACTGCTCCGCCTAGGCAAATACCTAATGAATAAGGGCAAGGACAAAAAAGGGAAAAAGTACTACCAAGCCGGACTCACCGTATTGGATTATCTCTTCGAGGAGCCGTACATCAGCGTAAACGAAGGGCACCAGGGACTGTTACTGCATGCCATTTACCATGAGCCCAATGGCTGGGATTACGTACCTGAAGGCAGTAAAATTGCCAACGGCGAATCCTGCATGTGGGGTGACTATCATCTGCGGGAAGTAGCACTGTACGTACAGCGGTTGGCTAAGAACGAGCCCTACTACACCTTTTTCCGCTGCGCTGAGTAGTTTAGACAGCATGTAAAAGGCCATTCTTACTCTTGAAGAATGGCCTTATTTTTAACAAACAAGACTTTCTCTAGAAAGGCAACTCATCGTGACTGCCTTCTTCTTCGGCCACCAGACCGGCATCTACCTTCTCTTTTTTATCAAGCATCAGAATATCGGAAGCAATAATTTCGGTTACGTAACGCTTAACACCATTTTTGTCTTCGTAAGAACGATACACCAGCTTGCCTTCTACGGCTACGCGCCGTCCGCGGTCCAGGTAGTTTTCCACAACTTCTGCCAGCTTATTCCACGCTACCACCTGATGCCACTGCGTATCCTGCACCCGCTCGCCAGCGCTATTTTTGTACGTTTCAGAAGTAGCCATTGAAAACTGAGCTACCTTTTTTCCGCTGTTCAGATTTCTTACTTCAGGAGTAGCGCCCAGGTTACCGATAAGCTGTACACGATTCTTCATTGCATTCATGATTGTAAAATTTTGATAAAACTTAGATTCGTTTGACAGCAGCAAAGTAACAGCTGGTGGCAAGTATTATTCGGTTGTTAAGCGTTTACAGTCGTCTGTAGTCGTTTGTAAACGTTTGCAAATGGAAAATGGATTACCTACATTATAGTCCAAATTGTTGAATAACAGACCTTTGCACTAGACAATGAGCGATACAGTGGAAAAAAGAGCATGCCCTGAATGTGGCACCCCTATTCACGGGAGGGCTGATAAAAAATTTTGTTCTGACGCCTGCCGCAATGCTTATCATAATAAGCACACCAGCGACTCAAGCAATCTCATGCGTAATGTCAATTATACCCTCAGAAAGAATCGCCACATTATGGCTGATCTTAATCCGAGGGGGAAAGTGCGTGTGAGTCGTGATCAACTGAGCCGCAAAGGTTTTAATTTCAATTATATCACTAATATCTACCAGACTAAAAATGGCAATACTTACTTCTTCTGCTATGGCCAGGGCTACCGCATTGAAGAGGATGATTCGTTTACGCTAGTTGTGAAAAAGGACTACATAGATTGACCCCTCTTATGTATAACATGCGTCAAATCTCTGGCTGGTGAAAAAATCCAAAAAAACGGAAAATGCAAGTCGAATACGCTACAGTATAAAGGTAGGGCAATCTTCCCACTCTTTACCAATGAAGGCTTGTTGAGTCCATTCGTTGAATTCGGTTGCACTAATAAATCTGTGGGTTCTTGCCAGTGCAGTTGGGTTGATATGAAACTTACCGTAACATCTAGACTTCCTGACAGCGAGATTAAAGCAGGTCGCTTTTTACTGCCTGTCAAATCAGTGAAGGGAAAAAGAATCAGAACTATTTCTCCTTTCCACATTAATATCTCTCTTTTAAATCACTCTCACTATATAAATCATCTTCATCATGCAAAAACGAAAAGCTATCTGATTGGCTGACTAGGGTTTCTATAACTTTTTGAAGAATTTGTTCTTAATATTTTCCGAGCATAAAATCGGCAAAGTCAGCAATTTCATGAATTTTATCTTCAGGAAGTTTTTCTAATGTCTCTATAGTGCGGTTAATTAAACCTTTTTTAGTCATCGCTTAATCGTTTTTTACAATGTACGGGTTTTTCATTTTGTTATTTACATTGCCCATAACATTAAGTTATGATCAGGGTCAAAAAAAAATACTATTAGACTTCAATGCCCTACTCCCAGCTACATTTGATCAGACTACCCTGTTCCCTGTCATTTTCAATTTGTAAAAAGATATCAATCTCCTGCTGCAGTTCTTCCACATGTGAAATAATTCCGACGATGCGCTTTTCTTGTCTTAAAGACTTAAGGGTTTCAAAAACTACCCGTAGTGATTCCCGGTCCAGTGAGCCAAAGCCCTCGTCCAGGAAGAAAAAGCTCTGATCAGCCTGGTTCAGTGCTTTGACATTTTCTGCCAGCGCCAATGCCAGGCATAGTGCCGCCTGAAAGGTTTGTCCTCCAGAGAGTGTTTTCAGCAAGCGGGTGTTACCGTTATTCAGGTAGTCGCGAACGATAAACTCTCCGTCCTGGTTCAGCTCCAGGCTGAGGTTATTACGCGTCAACTTCATGAAGCGCTCGTTAGCTGTCCGGCAAAGGTTGTCTAAATATACCGAAGAAACGTACTTTACAAAGCCACTTCCGGTGAACAGCTTTCTTAGCTCTTTGAGGTTTTCCTCTCTCTTTTGTAGGCCTTCCAGTCGTTTTCTGAGTTGCTGGCTACTTTGTAACCTCTCTTGCAGGATCTTTACCTGTTGCCGGGAAAGGGCACCGTTTTCCTGACACTCCTGCACTTCTTGTTTCAGTTGAGTTAAAGTCTGCTGCCATTGCTGATGCTCGGTTGCCTGGTAAGTTTTGCCTTTGCTTTCGTTTTTCAGCTTCTCTAGATTTGTCTGCAAGCTACCCAGCCGGGTTTTATAATCATTGATGACTGCCTGTTCCTGCTCAGTATCCAAGTTCATTGCCACTAAGTGCTGCACCTTTTCCAGATTACTGAAATTCTTTTCCTGGCAGAGTTGCTCTAGTTCTTTATCCAGTTGAGTAGCTCTTTGCTGCTGGTTTTCCAGCTGTTCTCGTTCAGCTTCCAGGCGGGTCTGGCTGCTACCTAACTTTTTTTCACTGGCAAAGCATGACGCCTGGGCTTTTTCATATTCCTCAAGGGCTACTTTCAGTTGATGGCGGCCTTTCTCCAGGCTCTTCGTCAGGGATGGCAAGTCATGGCTTTCAAATTTATCGTAGGACATCAGCTTGATCTGACGAAAACGATTATCAATGCTGGTAGTCAGGGAAGTTTCTTGCTGCTGCACCTTATTGTGCATTTCCTGCACCTGCTCCAGCTGCTCATCCAGTTTTTGCTGCTGCTGTCGCTCAGTTTTAAGTTTTTGCCGCAGTTTATCAGCATCAACGGCCAGCGATTCCAGTTTTTTTAGAAAGCCTTGAATTTCTTCAGGTTGGTATTTTTTGAATTCTTCCCAACGAAAATGTTGCAGATGTTTCTCTATTTTGTGTTTTACCTGCTTTTGGCGGCTATCCAGTTCTTGTTGGAGTTGCAACTTACTCTTATAATCCATATACAGATTGTTGATCTTGTCGGATAGCTGCTGCAGATCCTTCTCATCCTTTTTACATTGTTTTAATAGAGACCGTTGCTTATACAATTGTTGAGTTACTGACTGATGGTGCACTACTTCCGGATGGTGGGTAGAACCACAAAGGGGGCATGCCGTACCGTCCTGCAGGGATTCGGCAAAAGAGGCAATCTTCTCGGATATTTGTAGTTCTTGTAGGGCTTCGCTGATCTTCTCCTGTTCCTGACGGCAAGCCTCTACTTTTTCCCTAATAAGCGAGTGATAATTCTCAAGACTACCGTTCTGTTGAGCCCAGTTATAGGATGTTAAGACCTCATTTTTTGCCAACTGTATCTTTTTTTGTTGCTCTGCATATTGCTTCTCTTGCTCTTGTCCATCCTTAAGTTCTTCCTCCAGGTTCCGGTGTGTCTCATGCCAGTAGGCTAGCTGTTGAAGCTCAGGTTGGTGCTTGAGTTTGATGTCAAGCTGCCCCAGCTTTTCTTCGTCGGCGCTGATTTGCTGGCGCAGGGCTTCTTTTTGTTGTTTTGCCGAATCGGCTTGTTGGCGGGCCTGTTTGAGTCGCTCGGCCTGTCCTCTCAAGGCTTCTTTGTATTTCCTAATCTCAATGATGTGCTCCAGGTCCTGGCACTGTTGTTCTTTCTGTTCTCGCTGCTCGTATACCTCCTGCTTGGCAGACAGGTTTGCCCGAGCTGCTTTTAACGCCGCTTCCCGCTGCTTAATTTCCTGTTGCCTTTTTTCCAGGCTCTGCCGGAGTTGCTCTATCTGTTTGCGGGTGTCGGCTAGTGACAGTAGCTTTTCTTTAAAAAAGGTAACCGCCCGGTTATATTCCGAAAGCTGCTGCTCACGCTTTTGAAAATATTCCTGTTGCTGTAGCTCCCTGGACAGTTCCTGCTCAGTATGTCGGATATTCTCAAAAAGTTTACGAAGGTCTTCCTGCTGCTGACAAGCCTGCTCAGTCTCTTGCAATTTTTGTTGGTTAGCTACCAGGGCTTTTTCCCACTTTTCAGCTTCCTGACGGGCCTGCTGTATTTCATCTTCGCTGACCGCACCTACTTCTGACAGACGATCCTCGGTACCGCGTACGTCCAGTTGAGTTTTTTTTAGAAGACTGCCCGTCTTCTGCCCGAGCTCAAACTTTTCCAGTCGGAACAGTTCTTTGAGCATCTGCGTCCGGCGGGTAGGATTCTGATCTACAAAGTCGCGAAACTTACCTTGCGGGATGATCACCGTCTGCATAAAGTTGTGGTAATTCATCCCCAATATCCGGCTGGCATCTTTATCTTTTATCGGTATCCAGTCATTGTCTTCAAACACATATAAATCCCGGCTACGGACGCTTACCTGATCGTAGTGATTGCGGTTTCGGCTGGCGCGAAAATACACCCGGTGTTTGGTGTCTTTGCTGGCATTTGACTTAAAGACGAAATCTATCTCCAGCTCATCGCTCTGCAGGTTGAGCATGTTGTAGTAACGATTGTCACCCGAGGTTTTAAGCCGGTCACTCTGGTCGTACAGGGCAAACATAATGGCCTCCAGGATACTAGATTTACCACAGCCGATAGGACCAAAAATGCCAAAGAGCTGAGAGGAGGTAAGTTTTTCAAAATCTATCGTCTGTGCCTCCCGGTAAGAGTACAAACCTTTGAGAGTAAGGCTGATCGGTATCATGGGCTAGTCTTCCTCCTCTTCTGCGTCCAATACTTCGTTAAACAAATCCATCAATTCCTCCGAAGGCTTTTGCCCGGTACGGCTCTGGAAATAATCACCGAACAACTGCCGAATGTCCTGCTGCAAATCTACCTTTCTGGAATGTGTACCTGTTTCAAACTCTCCGGTAATTTCCGGAATGATACTCACAATACCATCGTGGGCATCATAGAGTGCCTTTTTAACATCGCTCTCAATGAAGGTGTCACTCACCAGGGTTAGCTCAACGAACGTTGCCGGATGCTGCGTTAGCCACTTGATAGCCTCCTCGGTAGAGGTAAATTTTTTTCTGAGCAAACGGCGCCCTTTCTCTAAGGCAATTTTTTTGTGTTGTACCGGCTTACCAGCTTCCGCGTCAATCAGTACCACATACTTTTCCTGATGGGCTTCACTAAAACTATACGCCAGCGGACTGCTGCTGTAAATAGCGGGCCCTACCGCACCAGCAATGTGTTGATAGCGATGTAAATGACCCAGGGCTGTATACTGAACTTGAGCCGGAATGTCTTCGCTAAAAATCGCCTGGGCACCTCCCATGTGCAGGATGGGGCGTTCGTCATCGGGCTCTTCGGGAGCTTCACCGCCATTTTGCATAAAGTACAGATGGGCTACTAGCATATTGATACCCTGTTCATCACAGTGCTCTTCCGCAAGCCGCTGCCAGGTCTCCCGAAGAATTTTACGCAGAGCTTCCTCCTTATCTTCTGTCCCTAGAAACTGCCGCAGTGTCACTTCATTGGCATAGGGCGTCAACAACAGGCGTAACGGTGTTCCGTGGTGAGGTATCTTTAATTCTGCAAATCCCGGGGCTGCTTTAAGTAGTTTCAGACCATTACGGGTAGAAAATGGCCGTACCTCTGAGTCGGGTTTTCCATGAAAAATGATACCCAGTTCCCGGGCGAGAGGGTCAGGAGCTTCTACCCGGTCAGCCGAATCGTGATTGCCGGCAATAGCCACCACAGCACGACTACCATCGTCGGAAAGGCGATGTACGGTCTTGTAAAACAGCTCAACTGCCTCATTGCCGGGGTTGGCATTATCAAACAGGTCACCGGCGATGAGCACCACATCTACCTGCTCGCCCTCCGCAATTTCGCATATTTCTTCAAGTACTTCGTGCTGCTCGGGCAGACGGCTGTACTCACCCAAACGCTTGCCCAGATGCCAGTCGGCGGTGTGTAGAATTTTCATCACCTAAAAATAGGAAGCACCTACCTGACAGTCAAAGAATTGATACTTAAAAAAAGTAAATCATGCATAATGCGCATTTGATCGTAGTCAGTTAAAGAGTACAATATCACTTTCTGCCCCCGACTTATGAGTCCTAAGCACAAAAAAACCGCCCGAAGAAGTCCCCGGGCGGTTCAGAAATCATGAGTATTGCTATCAGAAAGTATACCGCAGTCCTAGCTGTGCACTCCAGCGGGCACTGTAGATACCTGATTGTACCACAGCATAAGGCTCACCCGGATCGTCAAACGTGAAGGC
Organism: uncultured Porifericola sp.; assembly: GCA_964653665.1. Classification (GTDB taxonomy): domain Bacteria; phylum Bacteroidota; class Bacteroidia; order Cytophagales; family Cyclobacteriaceae; genus Catalinimonas. The sequence continues at coordinate 18,340 of CAZZGE010000046.1, forward strand.
AGGGAGATTTGTAGGGTTACCCTCACTATCCGGAACAAATCCGGCGAAATTAATTAAAGGGAACGTGTTGTCATTGACAAAATAGCGTCGCCCCCAGTCGGGGTTTAGCAAGTTGGTGAAGTTAAATACGTCCAATGAAACCTGCAGCGTATGACGCTGACCACTGCTGGTCGTGATAAAGAAATCCTGGGCGATTTTAATATCCAGGATGTTTTCAAAAGGCGTACGTGACTCGTTACGTTCGGCGTACTCACCCCGACGAGTGCTCAGGTAAGGATCGTTTTCAATGAAAGCATTTAGTTCCTCCCACTGCTCCCCAGCCGATTTTATCAGGTTACCGTCCTCGTCAATCTGGTTCGCCAGCAAAATATCATCCTGGCTGGCTGGCACGTAAATCGGAATGTTGCTGGTGCTGTTATTAGACTGACTGGTCAACTGGTCGTTATCGTTGTACACATAGGAGTACGGCTGTCCGGACTGGCCGTTGTAGAATAGCGAAATACTAGTCGCAAAGTTATTGGCGTATTCCTTACGGTAAGTCAGGAAACTGGTTATACGGCTACCCGCATCGTAGAGTGAGCGCGTAAGCGGGGGATTATTTTTACCCTCTACGCTGATGATATCATCCCAGTTAGTATAATTGATAAAACCGGCACCGTCAAACAGGGACTCGGCGCGGGTAAAAGAGTAAGCCAGCCCTCCGGTAAAGCCATTGCTAAATTGCTTATTCAGTTGCGCCGTGATGTTCCAGGTATAACCATCATTGGTATTATCTACCAGGGTAATATTAGAATAAGTTGGGTCTACCGGATCTTCCTTGTCAAAAACCGGACGGTTATCAGCGCCTTCCAGCGTTTCGGTGGAGGGTCTTAAGTTCACAAATTTGACATCAATATTGTTGAGCGTCTTGGTGTAGAGAAGTTCCAGTGAGCCTACCAGACCCCAGGGCAGTTGCTGATCCACCGCCGCACTGGCCCGGAATACCTGCGGATACTTGAAGTCTTCTACAAAAAGGTCAACATCACCAGAGGGACTGGCTGATTCAAAGAGTTGCGTACGCCACTGATCAGGATTTGCGTAGATTGGGATATCGCTAAAGGTTCTCACGAAAAAACTGCTGTTCAAGCCGTTTCTGATGTACATACCGCCCGGCCATACCCAGGGTACGCGGCTGGTAAACACACCCACACCACCCCGAAGCTGCGTCTCACGATTACCGGTCACATCCCAGTTGAAACCTATGCGGGGGCTGAGCAAAACCTGCGTGTTGGGCGTATTGCTGGCGCGCGCTCCCTGCAGGTCATAGAACTGTTCAATGGCAGGGACCGTATTGTTATTGAAATCGGTATTTTCCAGGGGCGGGTCTTCCAGGAAGACAGGAATATCGGCTCTTAAGCCGACGGTCAGCTTAAAGTCGTTGGTCGCCTGCCATTCGTCCTGCACATAAAAAGCCATCTGCAGGGCATTGAAAGTTGGCCCCAGGTTTTCGGCGTTATCCCCCAGACGGATTTCAGACTGCCCCGGAGCCAGCTGCTCGTGACCGAATAAAACCAGATCAGGATTTTCCCCATCCAGGAAGCGATTAACCCCATTAAAGAAATACTGGTAGCGCGGTGTAGAGAAAATAGTAAACAGGTTCTGTATCTGGAAAAACTCATTGTGCGTTCCCAGTGTAAAGGTATGCTTACCTTTATAAAGATTGAAGTTATTGGTTAAGGTAAAAACATCCTGGAAGACAATATTGGAGTAAGAAAAATTGTCAGTTCCAACATTTACCAGTCCTGCTCCATCTTGCATACGAATGCTGGGAAAAGGCTCACCGGCCACATCGCGGTCATCCCGCACGCGGGTATACCCGAAGATTAGATTGTTGGAGGCATTCTGCCCCAACTGACTCTTCAACTCGGCCGCAAAGGAGTTAGTAGTAGAAGGAAAGACGTAGCCGTAGTTAGCAAAGGGAACCTCGGTATTACTCGGACGGGGGAAAATGTTGGTCAGGGCCTTCACGTAGGAGTGACGCACCGAAAGCTTATGATCGCGGTTGATATTCCAGTCAAATTTCAACAGCACTTTTTCGCCATCCGTCGTTTGAGCGTTGTTAAGGAATCCACCGGGATTGTAGCCAAACTCATTGATCAGCCTGTCCTGAACTGCCTGCAGGTCAGCCACCGTCGCGTTTCCGATATAATCTTCCGGAATGAAAGGACGAGGCTCCTCGCGACGCTCAATTTCTACGTTAGCAAAAAAGAACAATTTGTCCTTGATGATGGGACCACCCAGGCGGGCGCCGTAAGTCTGCACCGAAAACGGGGCTAGTTTGGTCCGCTCAATATCCGGATTATCGGTTGGTGTCCGGCCGCTGAGGTCTTCGTTACGAAGAAAGTAGTACGCCGATCCTTCAAATTCATTGGTCCCACTCCGGGTGACAGCATTGATACCGCCTCCGGCAAAGCCACCCAGCGTCACGTCATAGGGGGCTAGCACTACCTGAATCTGCTCCAGGGCATCAGGACTGATGGGTGAGATACCTGCCTGACCTCCGTTGGTACCTGAGTTAGCCAGACCAAAAACATCGTTATTAACCGCACCGTCAATGAAAATAGCGTTAAAACGGTTGTTAATACCAGCAAAAGAAATTCCCCCATTACCACCTACAGTAGACTGTGGAGTCAGACGGAGATAATCATTCAACCCACGCTCAACTGTTGGCATATTGGTAATAACTTCCTCGGTAATGTTGGTTTCGTTACCAGTTCGGGTACCATCAAATACCCCGTTGGAAGTAACGATTACCTCTTCCAGTTCTACCGAAGATTCTTCCAGCGAAAGCTCTAGGTCCAGCGTCTGGCCGAGGGCCAGGTAAATATTGTCGGTAACTGAGGCATCGTAGCCTACAAAATTTGTGGTGATCCGGTAAGGGCCGCCCACATTGAGGTTATTAAGGGTAAAACGCCCCTGCGTATTGGTGACGGTACCGTACTCCGCTCCGGTAGGGGTATGTACAGCAATCACCGTGGCGCCCGGCAGTATTTCCCCGGAAGAGCTTACGCTACCGGTGATGCGGGCCGTAGTCGAGCCCTGGGCTTGTACATCCTGGAAGTTGCATAGAAAAATTACAGCCAATAGGCTCATTAGTTGTATAGCGTTACGCATGTAGATGATGATTATGGTTGGAAATGAAAGTCATACCCGGTGACTGAGCAGCAGAGGTAAGATGGACGGACTTTGTTGATTTTTTTGGCATCGCCCTTAGGAATCAATGGGCTAAATAAGCATGAATCGCAGAGATAACAAAGCACCAAATATTTTTTTAAAAAAGAATTAGTATTCAGTAGCAAACATTAAAAATTACCCATAATGGAAGACTGATTAAGCTGTCAAAATATAAATTTACAAAATTGGTGCTGGGATGTTTCTACCCATTTACTGCTGCCCGTTCACTTCTCCTGGATTTAAAGTTCCGGGTTTTGAAGTATCAAAAATAAATGTATTAAATTGCCCGCTTTTCAGAAAAGAAGGGGTGCCAAAGGCTGATCTTAAGCTTTACCTCACCATCTGTCGCTCAAATCATTCAAACCAATGGGTCTTTTCCGTTTGCAGGAACAGCAAACCAACGTCAGGAAGGAGATCGTGGCCGGTCTTACTACCTTTTCTACCATGGCCTACATTATCTTTGTGAATCCGGCGGTGCTGGCGGAGACCGGTATGGACTTTCAAAGTGTGATGATCGCCACCTGCCTGGCCGCGGCTACCGGCACCCTTCTCACCGGATTGCTCTCTAACTATCCTTTCGCCCAGGCTCCCGGCATGGGACTGAATGCCTTTTTTACCTATACCGTGGTTTTTCAGTCAGGCTACAGTTGGCAAGGGGCCCTGGCTATCGTCTTCATCTCGGGTATTGTCTTCATTCTGCTGACCGCCACCGGACTGCGGGCAGCCATCGCCCACGCCTTACCGGAGTGTATCCTGCATGCCATACCTGCTGGTATCGGCCTGTTTATCACCTTGATTGGCCTTAACAACGCACAAATCATTGATGTCAACCAGGGGCCGATTATTGACATTATCATGTCGGATGAGTTGAGCAGTAAAGGAGCCCTGGCAGACCGGGTAGTAGAGGCTCCCCCACAAATACTGGAGTTTGGCAATCTACAGAGCATGCCGGTTATGCTAGCGATCCTTGGGTTTGTGCTTATGTCGCTGCTCATGATCCGGGGGCTGAAAGGAGCCATCCTCATTAGTATTGCAGCAATCAGTGTGGCCAGCCTTTGGACTGGTGTTACTCAAATACCAGAAAACCCAATAAGCCTCAGCCTGGACCTTTCTCCTACGTTTCTGCAAATGGATTTCGGGGAACTCTTCGGAAGTTCTGACGCCTCTATTTTCAGCCGGGTTATGGACATTCTAATCATCATCGTGGCCTTTACCATGGTGGACTTGTTTGATACGCTGGGAACGCTGTACGGCACGGCTGAAAAAGGTGGTTTCCTGGATAAGCAAGGCAAACTACCCCGTATGAACCGTGCACTGATGGCCGATGCCATCGCCACTACCTTTGGCGCACTGCTAGGTACTTCTACCACAACGACCTACATAGAAAGTGGTACCGGCATTGCGGCCGGTGGAAAGACCGGACTGACTGCCATTGTAGTCGCCATACTTTTTCTGCTGTGCATTTTTATTTCTCCCCTCGCCGGTTTGATTCCGGCGGCAGCTACTTCGCCTGCTCTGATTATGGTAGGGGTGCTGATGGTAGGATCAGTTAAAAAAATCAACTTCGGGAACCTGGAAGATGCAGTACCTGCCTTTCTGGTCATTGTGCTGATGCCGTTTACCTACAGCATCGCCAATGGCATTGGCAGCGGACTGGTAATGTACACCCTGATCAAAACCTTCAAAGGTGACTTCCGCAGTCTGAACCCGGTCATCGTCATTATTTCTCTGCTTTTCATCTTGAAATTTCTGTTAACCTGATGCCTATGCCTGAGATGCTCAAGTCATGGATTACTGTATTGCTTTTCCTGCCGCTGGCCCTACTGCTGGGAGCTTGTGCTACACCGACGGCGGTTATGCACCCCCAGGAAAGCTACCGCCAAGGTGCGGACTACCTTGAGGACCGGCGACAGCTGTTGGCCGCTGACAGTACGATGGCTTTTGACGCTGACTTACAGCTCAGCCCCCGGGAAATGGTAGTTAATGAGAAGCTTATCCGGTTACGGAAGCAGATGAGGGCTGACTATCAGCAGACCGGATTTTTTCCGCCAACCCATCCTTTCCTCAAATCTAAAGAGCATATTGAAAGTACCCGGCTTTATCAACTGTTTCAGCAGATGCCCAAAGGAGGCATGCTTCACCTCCATGCTTCGGCCGCAGTAGACTTTGAGTGGCTGATAGATGAAGCCATCCGTACGCCCGATTGCTATGTATACTGGGAAGAAGATCATCAGCAGTATACCAAAGGACAGCTACACTTTTATCCTCCTGAGAAAGTGCCCCCGGGCTTTTACCCAACCCAGCGCATGGCCCGTTCACGTCCTGATTTCCGGGATGAACTCTACGATCTGATTACGCTGGAGTTAGAAGAAGTAGAAAAAGACACTTTTGATGTATGGGATGAGTTCCAGGTAATCTTCCAGCGCATTGGAGGCTTTTATACGTATCGGCCGATTTTTGAAAAATATAACCAGCGTATCTTTGAAGACCTGCTGGCCGATGGTATCCAGCATGTAGAGATACGCTCAGCCATACGGGGCCTGTATGACCTGGAGCATGAGGCAGCATCAGACTATTATAACGGTGATTCTACCGTACAGATATTTCAGCGAATCATTGAAAACATTCGTGAAGACCATCCTCAATTTACGCTTAAGCTCATTTACACTTCGCTGCGTTTTTTCTCGGAGGAGGTGATCTTGCAGGAACTGGAGAGTGCTTACTACTTTCGCGCCCGATACCCGGAGCTGATCCGGGGCTTTGACCTGGTGGCCAACGAAGATGATGGTAACACCACGCTGTTCTTTCTGGACAACTGGCTGAAGATGGACTCACTCCAGAAAGTCTACGGCATAGATATGCCGCTTTTCCTCCACGATGGTGAAAGCAACTGGTATACCGTGAAAAATCTTTACGACGCGGTACTGTTGGACAGCAAACGTATTGGCCACGGATTTAATCTGAACTTTTATCCGGTTTTGCAGGAAATGATCAAGGAACAGAACATCTGCCTGGAAATATGTCCACTGAGTAACCAGATCCTGGGCTACGTCAAAGACCTGCGGGTACACCCAGCAAACTACCTGCTACGGCGAGGGGTGCAATGTACGATCAGCTCAGATGATCCTTCTATCTTTGGTTACAGCGGCATCAGCTACGACTACTGGACCATTTTCCTGGCCTGGCAACTGGACCTGCAGGCGATTAAAAAACTTACTATGAATTCTCTCACCTACAGCAGCCTGACCGATTGTGAGAAGCAGCAAGCAAGGGCGCACTGGCAACAGGAATGGGATGATTTTATAGACTTTGCAGACAATTTTCTGGATGAACAATAATAAAAATCATGAAATATTATTTATTACCTTATCTATTTATTTTGACCTTTGCCTGCAACGCGCCGCTGCCAGAAGAAACCACTGCTGACGCCAAAATCCCAGTGAAAATGGTAGTAGTAACCATGTTTGAGCTGGGCGAAGCCAGCGGTGATCGTCCCGGTGAGTTTCAGAACTGGGTAGAGCGCCTGCCCCTGGACAGTGTCATCACTTTTCCACAGGGCTATCGTAACCTTCGCTACAATGCAGAAAAAGAAGTGTTGGGTATCATCACCGGTATTGGCACGGCCCGGGCAGCAGCCTCTATCATGGCATTGGGCACGGACCCTCGCTTTGATCTAAGTGACGCCTATTGGCTGATAGCCGGTATCGCCGGGGTAGATCCGGAAGATGCGTCAGCCGGTTCAGCTGCCTGGGCTGAATGGATCGTTGACGGTGACCTATCACACGAAATAGACGCCCGGGAAATCCCTGAGGACTGGAAGACCGGTTATATACCACTGCGCTATGCTGAACCTTACGAGCAGCCAGTGCCGGAAGATTCTGAGGGTGTTCTCTATCATCTCAACCCTCAACTAACCGAATGGGCTTATCAGCTTACCAAAGACATTGACCTGGGTGATGATGAAAATGTCGCTAACTTGCGGGCGCTGTACAAAGGTCATCCCAATGCACAGAAGCCTCCCTTTGTGCTAAAAGGTGATCAGCTAGCTGCTATGACCTACTGGCACGGTGAACTGATGAATGCGTGGGCCAATGACTGGACTGAATACTGGACCGAAGGGGAAGGAAATTTTGTGACTTCTGCGATGGAAGAGACCGGTACGCTACAATCGCTGACCTTCCTGGCGCAGGCCGATAAGGTACAAATAGACCGGGTGATGGTGTTGCGCACTGCTTCTAACTATACCATGCAGTACGCGGGTATCACCGCCGCCGAAAGTTTAAGTGGCGAAAAACTGGCCGGAAAAGGTTACACCGCCTTCATTCCCGCCCTGGAAGCTGCCTATGTAGTGGGTAGTACAGTAGTGAATGAAATTGTGGAGAACTGGGATACTTACCAGGATAACCTTCCTCAGTAATGGTTTTTGGTGGGATCGTGTTCGTGTGTTTTTTGAAAAACAACGGTGGTGTTTACAATTTTAAATGTGATTTTTTTTCATGAGGATACAGCACGCTCAGCTTGAAGTCCGAACCACACACCTAAGAAGCGTAATACTGAAACACTAAAACTATATTCATGGAGAAGATCAAATGGGGAATGATCGGAGCAGGGGATGTAGCAGAAGTAAAAAGTGGGCCAGCCTTTCAAAAATCAGCTGATTCAGAATTACGAGCTGTAATGCGCAGAAACGCCTCTCGGGCGGAAGATTTTGCTCACAGGCATGGGGTACCGGAGTGGTACGATGATGCCGACCGAATTATCAAGCATCCTGAGATCAATGCTGTTTACATTGCTACCCCTCCCTCGTCGCATGAGGAATATGCCATTCGTGCGCTACGAGCAGGGAAACACGTATATCTTGAGAAGCCCATGGCTACTTCACTGAACGCATGTCAGCGCATTGTAGATGAAGTCAATAAAAGTGACCAAAAGCTGGTACTGGCGCACTATCGCCGAGCCTTGCCTGCTTTCCTGAAAGTCAAAGAGCTACTAGATCAACAGGCGATAGGTGATGTTCGCTTTGCGGAGATACGCATACTGCAACCGGCTCAAAGCAAACTCATTGCACAAACTGCTACCAACTGGAGGGTACAGCCGGATATTTCCGGAGGAGGCCTTTTTCACGATATCGCACCGCATCAGCTAGACCTGATGTACCTTTATTTCGGTAAGCCTACTTCCATGTCAGG
>CAZZGE010000047.1:0-26172 GCA_964653665.1 uncultured Porifericola sp.
TCATATTCACAAGGTTCTAATAACCTGGATTTTGAGCGTTATTAAGCGCCGGATTATTTTGAATCTCTCTCAGCGGTATGGGCCACAGCAAATCTGTATCTGACCAGTTGGAAGAAACTGCACTCATGATACTGCTTACCCTACCCGTCCGTTTCAGGTCGTACCAGCGATGTCCTTCAAAAGCAAGTTCTACCTGACGTTCTTGTTCTATCGCTAACAAAAGCTGACTTTGTCCAGTGATATTCTGAAGACTTTCGGCATCAGCGGAGCGCTGCCTTACAATAATGAGGTCTTGCAACCCGCCACTGGTACCGGTGACTCTACCCTGCCGTGCCCGGGCTTCTGCACGGATCAGATACGTTTCTGACAAGCGGTAAAGTGGAATATTGGTGAAAGGACCATACCGTGTTACTGTCCAGCCGTTATCATCTCCACTCAAGTTTTCTGCATCAAATTCCAGCATCTGTGTGCGATCTCCCCCAATACTCCGCAAGGGAGCAATGATCTGATCACGCGGGATGATTTCACGACGACCGACAAAAAGATTATTGACACTAAAGCTGGTACTGGTACCCGGGTTATCATTGGCACTGTATACAATCTCCAGGATAGATTCACTGCTAAAGTCATCCAGCACTGCTTCAAAGTTACCTTCTAAAGTATAGTCAGCGGTATTCACTCCATCAATCACTTCTGTCGCGTAGCGTTCCGCATTTTCCCAGTCTTCCCGATAGAGGTAGAAGCGGGCCAGAGCCGCTTTGGCAGCCCCATTACTGAGAAATCCCGCATTAGAGGGCGTCTCAGGAAGCTTATCTATAGTGAAGAGAATTTCTTCTTCCACATAGTCTAGTACATCGTTGAAAGGAGTGGTACTGATATTCCGATTTTCTGAAATACTGGTACTCCTGACGATGGGTATATCTCCAAAAGTGTAGGCCCCCAGAAAATAACCGTAAGCCCTGATAAAACGAGCTTCTGCTTCAAAACGGTTCCTGTCTGTATCAATTAAACCGGTTACTTCGGGCAGACCTTCCAGTAAAAAATTCACCCGGTAAGCAGTACTGTAGATTACACTCCACAGAGCTTGGGCGGACCCATTGGAAGCAGAAAGATCATAATTTCCGATTTCAATGTACTGCGTAAAAGTACCATTTTCCTGAAGGTGATCCGCCATCATATCTCCGGCAATGATCTTGGGAGCAGCCATACTAGCCAGTCCCCGGTAGATACCTGATACGACAACCTGGGCGGATCCGGCATCGGTGAGTACCTGATCATCAGTAATTCGGTCTACGGGTTCAGGCTCAAGTACTCCCTCGCAGCCCATTACTGCCAGTAAAGAAATCATTGCTACTTTGTGCCAGGATGTACTAAGAATACGGTATCTCAAAGATGTGATTTTATTCATACTAAATAACTGCACCATAGGGATAAAACTAGAAACTGGCATTGACTCCCAAAGATAGCGTTCTAACCTGCGGGAAGGTAAAGAAATCCAAACCTTGTGATACGGTTGAGCCGTCCAGAGAATTCACTTCCGGGTCAGCACCACTGTAGTTGGTGAATGTCAGCAAGTTGGTACCCGCTACAAATATTTTAAACTCATCCATCATTAACCGCTCAACAATGCGGGGTGGCAAACGATAACCTAACGAAAGGTTCTTCAGCCGCACATAAGAGGCATCTTCTACAAAACGGCTGCTAAAGCGGTTATTAAAGGTGTTACCCTGTTCATAACGAGGTATTTCGGTAATATCTCCTTCATTCTGCCAGCGATTGAGCGCCTGTCTCACCTGGTTATCATCCAAACTCTCTCCACTGTTCAGCAAAGACTGGTTGGTGAAGTTGATCATTTGATTACCCAGGGAATACTGGAAGAAAACATTCAGCTCGAAAGTCTTGTAAGAAAACGTATTGGTAATGCCACCAAATATATCAGGCTGGGCGTTTCCAATTACCTGTCCATCATCACCAGTGATGCGACCATCATTGTTATAATCCTCATAAATTGCATCTCCTGTCGCAGGATCCACACCCAGGTAGCGTAGTCCCCAGTAAGTGCCCAGCGGTTGTCCCGGGGTGATGATATGGGTGTTGTTAGTGAAAGAACTGTATCCGGCAAACTGTGGTTCATCAGACGCAAGCCTTACCACTTCATTAGAGTTATGCGACACGTTAAAATTGGTTTTCCAGCGAACCGGCGTGTTCATATTCACGGTAGTCACAGATAGCTCAAAGCCCCGGTTGAAGAGTTCACCCAGGTTACCCTGTACCGATCCAAATCCGGTAGTGAGGGGAAGTACTTCGGAAAGTAGTAGCTTATTGGTGGTATTGTTATAGGCATCAAAGCCAATCTGAAAGCGTCCGGCGTAGAGAGATAAGTCAAAACCAATGTTGAATTCTGTAGTCTGCTCCCACTGAAGCAGCGGGTTTGCCAGCGTAGCCGGCCCTACTGCAGGAATAAAGTTGTAGGCGGTAGCTGCCCCCCAAGTTCCCAAGAACAGGAAGCTGGGTATACTTTGATTACCGGTGACCCCGAAGCTACCTCTCAGTTTGAGGTCATCAATGATATCATCATTCTGCATGAACGGTTCATCCGAGATACGCCAGCCTACCGATGCTGCAGGAAAAAAACCAAAACGCCGATCTTCTCCGAAGCGGGAAGATCCGTCAGTACGAAGCGTGAGACTAAGCAGGTACTTGTCTTGATAGCCGTAGTTAGCACTGGAAAAGAAAGAAACCAATCCACTCTCACTGAGGCTGGAGCTTCCGTCTATAAACAGACCTGCTGAACTGAGGTAGGTAAAATTATCACTGGGAAACAGAATGCCTACCACGCTTCCTCCACGGCCGGTTACGTCCGTAATTTCGTTGCCTAGCAGTACGCTCAGGTCGTGACGTCCGTCAAATAACGTGGTGTTGTATGTAAGCACATTAGAATTGACGATGCGGGCACTTTCTGAATTACTGTAAATACCGTAACCCTGCTGTCCCACGTTTTCCAAGAAACCACCAATAGCTGTAGTGGTAGGCTCAAACTGATCTTCCACTGTATTGATATAGTCTACACTGGCCTGGGAACGAAAACGTAGCTGAGGCAGGATATTATACTCCAGGTACATGCCCCCGGTTAAGCGTGAGGCATAGGTTTCAAAGCGAGGCTCGGTTGCTTGTGCCAGGGGATTAAAATTGGGGAAACCTGCGTAGCCTATATCTCCGGGCGCATATAGTTCACCATCTTCGTTGTAAGGTTGATAATACGGAAGACTTTTGAGAGCGCCTGAATAAACGCCGTCCAAAAAGTTATCGTTTTTCACACGATTGTTGGTCGTTCGGGATAGCATTAGATTTAAACCTAGTTTGATCTTCTCAGTAGCTTTGTGGTCAATATTAGCTGTAGCACTCATGCGTTGAAAGCGGCTATTCCATTGTACCCCCTCCTCGTCGCGGTAGCCCCCACTGACGTAAAACTGCGTCTTTTCTCCACCGCCCTGAGCTGAAACCTGGTATTCTTGCAAGATACCCTGCCGCAGTACAGCATCTAGCCAATCGGTGTCTACGGCATCGGTAATACCGGGAATCCCTGCCTGGCTAGGATCTCCATCTGCATTTCGTACAGCTTCACGCTGAAGCTCCAGTAGCTCTTCCGAGTTTAGCAATTCTAAGCGACGGGTGATGTCGCTTACGCCCCGCTGCACATTTACATTAAAACGCGTTTTGCTGGCAGTTCCACCCCTTTTGGTGGTTATGAGTACCACTCCATTGGCAGCCCGTGCCCCGTAGATAGCTTTTGCCGAAGCATCTTTTAATACTTCTATAGAAGCAATATCGCCAGGATTGAACATAGCCAACGCATTGTCACCCTGTCCACCAAAGCTGCGGCCACTGATTCCTCCCGAAGCTACCGGCACACCATCCACAATATAAAGGGGGGCATTAGAACCAGAGACAGAAGCATTTCCTCTGACCCTGACCATGATACCCCCCCCGGGCGTACCAGATGACTGGGTTACCATCACACCGGGTGCCTGTCCCTGCAGTGCCTGGTCTACGCCGGTTACCGGAATGGTTTCAAAGCGTTCAGGACCCAATGAAGCAATGGAGCCGGTTACATCACGTTTCTGCTGGGTAGAGTAGCCGGTGATTACTACCTCTTCCAGTTGACTATCTTCCTGCACCAACACGATGTCAATTACTTTTTGATCACTGACCAAAATTTCCTGGTTCTGGTAACCAATAAAGGAATAGACCAGAATGTCACTGCTACTGACACTCAGAGAATATTTACCCTCAATGTCGGTAACCGTTCCTGTTCCAGTGCCTTTTAAAATGATGTTAACTCCGGGTAAAGGCGTGCCATCTTCCTGCGTGGTAACAATCCCGGTGATGACTTTTTCTTGTGCCTGAGCATAAGACAGGTTAATGATAAGGGCAAGTAGGAGGAGTAAAGATTTTTTCAAACTCGCTAAATTTTAGCCTTATGTTACTGGATAATAGATTAATATTCAACATGGTTTAGGTTATTTTTTTCTTTCTACCACTTACCAGCTACACTTTATTTAAAATAACTACGCTTTCACAAGTCAAACTATTGCATTTAAATTCAACAATAATTTTATGGTAAATGGTTTGAGTTTCTTTTTACAGGCGGGATATTTTTTGCTATTATGTGCTGATTTTAGAAAGAAATTACAACAAAAACGTATATTGAGACTTAGATATAGCTGTTAAATGACCCAATACTTTTCATCCCTCTATCTATGAAAGATTTATTTACTCTAAGAAGATTTTCTCTTTTCTTTACTTCACTTTTAGCTTTATCGTTGTTCACAAGCAGCTGCAACAATGATGAAGAAGAGGCTCCTCTGCCGGAAGAAAGCGTGGTAGAAATTCTTGCCGCCACTGAAGGCCTCGACAGTTTAGGCCGTCTCTTGACTGACCCAAATTTTCAGCAATCATTCGGTACCCTCAGGCAAGAGCTGGAACAAGGTGATTATACCGTATTTGCCCCTAATAACACTGCTTTCCGTGATTTTCTGCTATCCATCGGATTAGAAAGCATGAGTGACCTGCGCCAGGACTTGCTCGCCAATATTGTCAACTACCACGTAGCTGTAAATGCCGCATTGCGTAGCAACCAGCTAGACACAGCCATCGTCAGCATCCTGGGTGAGCCCATCAACATACAACGAGGAGATAGCATTTTGCTTAATCCTGAGACCCAGCCAGATCCTACGGCAGTAGTAACGCCCGATGTGCTCTCTCAGAATGGCGTTATTCACGTAATTAACCGACTGCTGTTGCCTCCCGGATACGCGCAGGATGTAGTAGCACCTAACCTGGGTACGGTCGCCGGGCTTACCGCAACCGTTGGGGGTCTTACCAACATTAACTCTTTCTTCTTGCAAACAGGATTATTGCAAAATCTCGGCGATGCCTCTACCGACTATACTGTACTGGCTCCTCCGGATCAGGTCTTTCAGACAGCATTTTTTTCCCAGTCTGAAACATTACAGGGTGTGACCTCTCTTCATGTGTTACCCGGCAATGTAAACTTACCACAGCTGGGCAGAACTACTACGACCATTGGTAACCAGACGCTGTACGTGACGCAGTCAGAAAATACTACTTTTTTTAATGGAATCCCGGCGTTTGAAATTGATCTTGTAGCCAACAATGGAAGACTACTGGTTCTCTTTGGTGTACTACATGAACCTCGTTCGCTGGATGAAACCATCATAGCAGCGGAGGCTAATTCTAACAATACGTTTGATGTGTTCAGAAAAGCGCTGGAAACGACAAACCTGGATCTGGGAGACAACCGAACGATTTTCATGCCTACTGACTCTGCTTTCGCCCGCGCTGGCTTCGGTACTGTCATTGATAACGTTTCACGCGTAGATCCTGCTTTTCTGTCCACCATTTTACAGAATCATGTGGTGAATGGCATTAATTTCTTTCCTGATCTGGAGGAAGGTCCTCTGCAAACTTTAAACGGTTCTATTACGCTGGAAACTACTGATAACGGTGGTATTAATATCGCTGATAATAATTCTGACTCAGAAAATGCCAGTATACTAGTCGGCTCCGACCTACTGGTGGAAGGCAACATCGTCATTCATTCTATTGACCAGGTCTTAATTCCTTAACTTCGTTTACACATTAAAATACAAGAAAGCGTGCTGATTTGCACGCTTTTTTTATAACTGATCAAGTATTTTTCGGGCTCGCTTGTGATAGGTGCTGTTTTCTTGTTCTAACAACTTTTCCAGGATTTGCTGAGCCTTTTGGGTTTGCTGGTCTTGCAGATAGGCCAGCGACTCATACCAGAGAGCGGGTAGGTAAAAAGTGTCGTCCTGTGAATGAGTAACTTCCTGCAGGGTTGCTGCAGCACGCTTACTTTCACCGACTTCCAGTAAGCATAAGGCCAGATAAAACTTATGCGATGGTTCCAGTGCATCAAACTGCTGTTGAAAAGTTTCCATGGCAGCCTCATAGTTGCCTTTTTCGTAAGCCATCATAGCCTGACCAAGTTCATCCTGAGGAAGCGCTGCTGAGCGCTCCACCGGGTTCAGAATATTAGGATACGGCTGATAATGAGCTTCATACAACTCTTCGGGAGAAACTTGAGAGGCTACAAACCAGTAACCTACGCCCAGCAGCAAAGCCAGCGAGACCGCCACAATCATGGCTTGTGAGAGCCACCGTTGTTTTCCCAGCTTACGGGTGCTAAACCCTGAAGCGGACTCTTCTTCTTGCTGTAGTTTATTTTTCAGATCCGCCTGAAAATGAAAATCAATCCCCTGGTAGATGTCTTTTTGCATTTCCAGCGAAAGCTTAAGGGTTTCATCCTGAAGAAGCTGTTCATCAAATGCCTCACGCTCACGCTCAGTCATGTCTCCTGACAGATACCGATCTATTTTCTTTATTTCTTGCTGATTCATAATTCAGTAAACAGGTTACATTTCATATACGACGTTGTCAAAGTAATTATGTTTACGGGTCTTAATACAGACTGATGGTATTTTGTAAACCCGAAAAAAAATTCAATTATTGTTTACATATTCGCACCCGATGGCATAAAAACTGAAAGTGTATTTCATTATTACTTTTCTAAACCAAAGCTTTATGATCAAGATTAAGAATTTATCTTTGTTTTTATTTTCTTTTATGCTTGCCTTCGCAGCTTGCCAGGAGGACCCGGAAGTAACCGGTGAGCCACCTACCGTGAATGCGGGTACGGATGTCAATGCCGTGGTGGGTAGTTCGGTACAACTGAGCGGTATAGCTACTGATCCCGACGGAGATCAACTCACCATTTCCTGGACAGTAACTGCTGCGCCCAGTGGAAGCACCGCCTCAGTTAATAATGCTAACAGCTTAAATGCAGCTTTTACGCCAGATGTAGCCGGTAATTACACGCTGACCCTGACGGTAAATGATGGCAATGGTAACACTGTTACTGACGAATTGATCATCACTGCAACCGAAGCGGTGGGTGAGCCTCCGGTTGTAACGATCCTTGGAGAGAATAATCGAGCTATCAGTGAGGCAAACGAAAATAATTCCGTAACCGTTGGCACACCTTATATGCTGAACGGTAGTAATACTTTTGACCAGGATACTGACGCAGATGACCTTACTTTTACCTGGGAAATTACCGAGGCTCCAGCCGGCAGCAGCGAAGCAAGTGTATCGGCTGACGCCACCGATCCCGCGATGGCTAACTTTGTACCAGATGTAGTAGGTGATTATACAATTCAACTCACCGTAACTGATCCCGAAGGTAATAGTGACAGTGAAACTGCCATCATCATGGCTGATGCCAATCCGGTAGAGATCAGCAGCAGTATCAGCACACCTACAGTGTGGCCCAATGTATTTGAAAATCCTTCCTTACCTGATTACTATGTAACGGCTGATATTACTGTCTCAGAACAGCTAGAAGTGATGCCCGGCGTCAAAGTCATGTTTGAGCCTAACATGAGAATGACAGTGAGCGGAAATAGGGGAGCGCTTACTGCTTTAGGAAAAGCCGACAGTTTGGTTGTATTCACCGCTGAGGACTCACTAAATGGTTGGGAAGGTATCGTTTTCTTCAATAACAATGTTTTGAATCAACTGGATTATATTGATATCTCTTACGGTGGTAAAAGCGACTTTGGTTCTGGAGTAGCGGCTGCTAACATTGGCGTAGAATTTGGCGATGCAGTCTCAATCACAAATTCAATCATATCTAACAGCTTTAACCACGGTGTCTTCGTTGAGAACGGAGGTTTACTGCCAGAGTTTGGAAATAACCGCGTAAGAGACAATGCCAACCATCCGCTTAGTTTGCCTATTAATCAGGTTGGAAATCTTGATGAATTGAGCACCTTTACTGATAATGGAAATAACTCTGTAGAGATTAGCGCATCTACCCTGAGCCAAGATGATGAAATGACAGTAGTAACGCTGTCTGATGGAACCCCTTATTTTGTGAACGGAAAGCTTGATATTGACTCTGGAATTAAATTTTCTGCTGGTGCCAACCTGGAATTTGATAGTGACGCTTTTGTAGAGGTAAGCGGTAATGGATACATCAGTGCAATCGGTACAGCAACAGATAATATTAGATTTACTGCTAATGACCAAGCCAATGGTTGGGGAGGAATTGTTTTCTTCACCAATTTCGCCCAAACCGACTTCCAGTATTGTAGCTTTTCTTACGGAGGTAACAGATCCTTTGGTGCTGGGGTTGAACCATCAATAATTGGTGTTGAATTCGGAGATCAGATCAAGATCAGTAACTCTACGATTGCCAACAGCGTGGGTGAACATGGTATCTTTGTAGAAAACGGAGGTATTATTGCCGAATTTGAAAACAATACATTTATCAACAATAGTGATTTACCGCTGAGCCTCCCTATTTCCACAGCTGGGGTTTTGGACGAGAACTCTTCTTTTAGCGGTAATGGTGACAATAGTGTAGAAATAAGGGCCTCCCGTATGAGAACAGATGTTGGTCCTCAAACTTTACCGGCCTTCACTGATGGCACACCCTACTTTGTATCAGGAAAACTGGATATTGATGATGCCCTAACGATCAGCGCTGGTGCAACGCTTGAGTTCACTCAAAACGCATTCCTGGAAATAGCAGGAGATGGATCCATAGACGCTAGAGGTACTGTGGACGATAAGATCACCATGACTGCGAGGAATCAGGCAGACGGCTGGAAGGGAATCGTGATTTTTACAAATACCGCATCTAACAAATTTGATTACGTAGACATATCCTATGGCGGAAACGGTGATTTTGGCTCTGGCGTTCTGGCCTCTTGTATTGGTATAGAGTTCGGCGACAAAGCTGCCATCTCTAACACATCTTTTTCCAATAGTTTTGGGTACGGTCTCTTCGTAGAGTCAGGGGGTATTGTCACAGATGATGGGGGTACGGAGCTAACTACCCAGGCCGAACTGGAGGATGCCGGGAATACCTTTAGCGGTAATACCACTGATCCTTCTAATCTTCCATAAACAAAAATACACAGCGGTAAAAAATTACCGCTGTGTTACTTTTTTTTAATATTAATCCGAAAGTATTTACCTTTCAATCAGAAATTAAACCTAACCAATAATGAAAAAACTATTCATTTTAATGTCGTTTTTCACCATCATAAGCTTTTCTGCATCGGCACAAGCTTACGATGAAGGAGTCAATATATTTGATGTCGGAGTCGGCTTCGGAAATGCTTACGGAGGTTATGGATACAATTGGGGTACGCGTGGCTATGGCGCATCCATACCTGTATCGGCATCCTACGAGATTGGCTTTCATGAGTATTTCAGTGCCGGGCCTTACGTGGCTTTTGCCACCCGAACTTTCGGTATAGGCACAGAATATCGTCAAAACTTCTTTGGCATCGGAGGAAAAGGCTCTTTTCACTATGTACGTTTACTCAACGACGCATTGGATATGGATATAGACGAAGACAAGTTGGATCTGTACCTCTCTGTTTATGTAGGAGCAGAACTCTACTCCGACAACGATGACAACCGCTTTGATAACACTACTGATGTAGATTTTGGAACGGTCGTGGGTGGAAGATACATGTTTAGTGATAACATGGGCGTCTACACGGAGCTAGGCTACGCTGCCCTTGCTGTATGGACGGTGGGCCTATCCCTTAATCTTTGATAGACTTGCTGCACTGCAAACAAAAAAGCCGGTTTTCAACACCGGCTTTTTTCTTAAACACAAGGGGATAGCAATCATAGCTACATAAAACGATCCTACCATTTTACCTGAGAAGCCATTCTTGACAATAAAGGACAAAATTAAAAAAGCAGTATTGTTGCTTCACTCCTTTTTGATTTCAATAAGAATTATTACATTCTTCATGAAAGGATATTATTGTTATTTTAATAATTATTGTAAATCGGGCATCATCCCGACCATAAATTATATTTCTTAAGTATATTATCTAATGGTATTTGATTAAATTCAAGCCGTAATTACTAAGCTGAACAAACCAACACATCAGATGACTGTAAAATCAACACTGAGTCTCGTAATCAGCCTTTTGGCAGTAAGTATCCTCTTTTCGCAATGCCAATCCAGCAAAATTGCGTACGGTAATAAGTACTACTTCAAACAAACGCCTCGTACGGCAGACAATGACACAGCTTTTGACCCAAGAACGGAAGCACCCACGCAAGTCACCTCCCAGGGGTTTACCGAAGAGCCGGTAATCACTGCCTCGGTTCAAAAGTCGGTAGTGAAGCAGGAAAGTGCTCAAGAAATGATGTTAGAGGCTAAAGAGCAACTGGCAGCAAACCTGAATGCTGGCGAAAAAGCCCGGCTCAAGCAAAGAGCAGAGAAAATCCAAAACCTGGCCCAATCTGCACAAGACGAAAAAATAGATCGTCAAGAGCGCCGCGCTTTTCGTAAAGAAATGAAGAAAGAGATGAAAGCGCTGGCCAGGGACTTCAACTCCATTACGGAGAGTAAAGATTCTAATGCTTTTGATGACCTGGACGACAACCTCCGAAAAGCCATCATTTTCTGGGCTATTGCGGTAGGTCTGGGTATTTTTTCAGCCTTCGTACCTTTTGTTTACATACTTGCATCCATTTCTGGTTTGATTGGTACCATTTTCTTCATTCTCTGGCTGGTAGAAGAGCTGGACTAAATGACTCCCTGGGGCAAGCATACTGCCCCAGTTTTCTCCTATCCAATTGCTTTTGTTCTCAACAATTTAAGTGACCATGAAAACGCTTTGTTTGATGTTGTTCACCAGTATAAGCGTGCTTTCTTTTGGGCAGAGCCTGGAAGAACTTGTGCAGGATGTGCCCATGAAAAAAACGACCAAAAACCAATCGGTCAGCCAGGTAGAGGGCAGTGAGTGCCTGTTGCGTTTTACCATTTATGATACCGATGACAAAGAGGAAATTGCGTTTGAAGTGAACCTAGCTGATCTGAATGAAAACACGGTGAGCTTTGACACCAAAGGTAGCGAAGTTACAGTGGAGGCGTCTACACGAGGCAAGAGAGATCTCATAAAGGTTTATGAAGATGGAGAAGTTGAGGGCTTTGATGACGAAATGTTTCTCTATGCCGCTGGCATTGAAGAGGCCCGTGAGATTGTCTACGCGATAAAAGAAGCCGTAGAAAATTGTATAGCTAATCTAGCTGAAAACAACTTTGTAGATTTTAGTGCTGATGAGCTCGAAGCACAACTTGAGAATAACATCAATGATTTGACCGTCAATGACGAAGAGTATCTGCAAAGTCTGAATAAAGCGCCTTTGCAAGACGATGTGCTGGTTTACGAGTTAACCGATCAGGATGAAGGAGAAGTATTGGAATACTACTTTCATCCCGCCGACCTGGACGAAGACAAAGTAGCCTTTGATACAGATGATACTTTCGTCATTTTATCGTTACAGACTAATGGCAAAGACGATCTGATCAAAGTAGTAGAAAACGGTGAAGTGGACGAGTATACCGATGAAATTGAGATCATCATGCAGAACCTGGAGCAGGCACGCGAGATGGTATACCTGTGGAAAAAATATATTCAGAGATTTGAAAATGAGACGGTAGCTTTCATAGAAGGCGTTAAAGACGCAAGTCTGGAACAGACATTAGCGTTCATTCCCGAGCAGATAGGAGAAGTGGCCGTCAACCAGGATGTATTTCAGCAAGAACTCAGTATTGAAGAAAATTCAGATTTCGGATTCGGCTATATCCTCAAATACGAAGTTAACGAGGTCAGCGAAAATGAAATCAATACCTACCGCTGGAATATGGCAGATATTGACCCAAATGAAATAAAGTTTGACATTGATAAAACCCTGGTAGAAGTGATATTGACCGTAGATGATGACCTTGACCTGATACAAAACTGGGAAAATGATGAAATGGAGGGCTTTGAAAATGAAGTCAGTATTTATGTCAATACCATTGAAGATGCCAAGCGGCTGGTCAATGCCTTCCGACATTTTGCTGGTATCCTGATTAAAAGCGAAGATGCTTTTACACTTCCGGAAACCGCCGAAGGGCTCGCTGATTACCTGCAGGAACTTGTGCAGGAGGTCGTCATTGATGACGACCGTTATGAGCAGTCCTTTGAATTCCGTGAGGGCAACCCCTGCCTGGGCTTATTTGCATCGGTAGATGATGACGATGAAATGGTCTATGAGTGGAATTTCACCGACCTGGACAGAAGAGAAATTGAATTTGACACCAAAGGCGATGAAATCATCATCAACGTAGAGACTTCCGGGAGTCGTAAACTGATTGAAGTCCTTGAAAATGGGGAAACCGATGACTTTGAAAACGAATTTGAGATTCGTGCCAATAATATTGAAGAAGCCCGGGCTATTGTAGCGGGATTCAAAGAGATGATCCTCTTCTGCAAAGACTAGCTGCCAAAGATTATCTTGTTTTTCCTATTCATTTGCATAAAATGTTACATTAAACCAGTCACCAGAAAAAAATAAATCTTCTACGATTACTTTGCATTTATGGATTTATATTTAATTTTAAACAACGAACATTCAACCAAACTAAATATAACTACTCAATGATGAAATTCTCTTCCCTCACGCTTATTTTCATGACTTTCAGCATACTAAGCTTTGCTGAAGTGTTTGAAGATGTTTTCTCAATTGACCGGGCCGAAGTAGAAGAACGTTTTACCAATCTTTCTGAGATTGAAGAAGTGGTCAAGCAGGAGTCGCTGGACGTACATTCCCTGGAGGTCTCACATCCTACTCTCCTATCCAACCCTACTTTTAAATTAAGCACAGGCTTTTCTGTGATGGGAGCCCTGGCTATGATGGACGACCCTCCGTTGGGTATACCCTCCTTTCTTTGGGGTATGTGTTTGGGTCTGCCTGGACTGGCAGTTGTTTACTTTGTCACTGAAGATGATGAAGAAACCAAAAAAGCTCTTTGGGGGTGTCTGGTCAGCGTGGCCGTCTATGGCGTATTGTATGTGCTGTACATCCTGCTTCTGGGGAGTTCATTCTGGTGGGCAGTCTGACGAGCCACTCACAAATTTCAGTTTTGCTGGCACCCATAATCTTACTTTCAATTGGACAGGCAGGTAATTGCCTGTCTTCCTTGGTTACAGGAGATATGCTACTATCTTGGTCTAACCTCACTTTACACATTTCTTCATGCTCAGATTCTGTATCTGTCTGATAGTCTGGCTGACTGTTCATCAGGCTGTTCAGGCACAATATTTCTACCGCTTCTCTACTGATTTTTCTGTGAAAGAAGAAAAACCTGATGGTTCTCAAGCCCTAACGCTGGGTACGCTGTACTATGATACTCACTCTCGCAAGCTAGTCATGGACATTGATTTTCCGGAGCAAAAAATCATTTACGCGCACGACTCCCTAGTATACACTGTAATAGGCGACTCAGTGTTGAATAAGTCAAATACCTTTATTAACTTTTTTGAAGGTAATCTCTATCATCTGGCCTTGACCAACGAGCTAGGTAGTTTTGGGCTGGAAAACTCAAATGCCTACGAAATCACTGACATTGAACGTAACAACCAAAGACTCATCAGCACCTGGGAGCCTCGGGGCAAATACGAGGGCGTTACCGGGAAAATCCTGACACTGAACGAGGGGAAAAAACTCACGGGCATTGTGTTTTACAACAAAGAAAACAAACTGCTGAGCAAGCAGAATTTGAATGACTATCGTAACTACTCGGGTTTGCTGTTTCCTCATGAGGTAGTGCAACAATTATACGTACAGGAGGCAGAATATTTATATAAGCTATACACCTACAAAAATGTCGTTATCAATGAGATGGGTAATGAAAACTGGTATAACTATACTTTGCCTTAGCGTAGGCCACGCTAGTTTTGCACAACAGGACATACTTACTGCTATCAATGATGCGCTAAGTCAGCAAGTAGAAGCGCTGCAACAAAAAGAGAAATCAGAATATAAGCTGGAAAGCGGTGATAATATTCCTACCAGCATGCTCAAAAGCAGCTTCTTCTTTTACAAAAATTTTATTTCACCGCAGGACTATGGAAATTGTACTTTTGTGCCGTCTTGTTCGGAGTATGCAAAAATTGCCCTTGAGCAAAAAGGATTGTTGCAGGGTTACCTGATGACATTTGACCGTCTTTGTCGCTGTCATGGTCTTTCCCCTCGTAAGTATTCCTATGATGAAGCAAGTGGGCGATTAGTGGATCAGGTGCGCTAATGACACAAAAACTGATTCTACTATTAGCCTTTATGCTGATAGTTACTCCCTTGCAATCACAAGACCTTTTTGATGAAGAGAACACGCTTAAGTATGCCAATTATTTGTACCAGCGGGGAAATTATCAGTTAGCCATACCGGAGTATGAGCGCCTGGTTTACTTTGACCCAGCCCGGCGAATTTACAAGCTACAGCTGCTAGAAACCTACTTCCGTACCCAGGCTTATGATCAGATTGAACAATCCATTGAAAGGTGGTCACCCCGTAAAATCGAGTTTCCTTTTTCACTGTACTACCTGAAAGCCCAGCTCAAAACACAAAACTTTACCAAAGCACAACACATTCTCAATGATGACAATACCTTTCGTTTTCCAGCGAACAAAAGAGTTGCTTACCAGCTGGTAAGCTACGGTCTTGCCGGACAATGGTACAAAGCGGCGGCTGTTTGCCAAATTAAACTACCTGTTACACCTGAGCCCTCCTTCCAGCAGTACTGCACCATTGTCGGTCAAGCGGATGCCTTCAATGAAAAAAACCGCTTTCTCGCTGCGGGACTCAGCACCATCGTACCTGGACTCGGAAAAGTATACACCAGAGATTACGTAGATGCGGCTGTCAATTTTCTATTTATTGGCGTTACCGCCTTTCAGGCGTATCGGGGATTCACCAACGATGATATTCGGGAAGTACAGGGCTGGATCTATGGGGGAGTTGCCCTCAGCTTTTACCTGGGCAATATTTACGGTAGCTGGAAAGCTGCTGATCAATATAATTATCGATTCTATGAAAGTAAGCAACAGACACTTGACCGTGCTTTTTTTAGTAATGAGTCTCTCGATATCCAGTCGCGCACAAAGCCTTGAACAGACGTATCAGCTGGGTGAAAATGCTTTTCAGCAGAATGATTATCAGCAGGCCATAGCGTATTACAGCCGCGTTCTTTTTTTTGATCGTGAACAGGCCTATACCCAGCTTATCTTTGAAGACCTGGCAAGCAGTCATTTTGAGCTCGGTGCATACAAGTCCTCCGCTTTCTTTTTTGACCTGGCTTACAACACTGAGGAGGTAAGTGAAATAGCGTCTAGAAACGACCTTTTGCTCAAGCGGGCCCTGTGCTACATCTATCTGGAAGAATACAACAGTGCACTCTTGGATTTGTATCTCGTAGAGCAACCAAAGCCATCCATAAAGCGACAGGCAGCACTCCTTGAAGGCATGTGTCTCTACCGGCTCGACAAATTTGAAGAGGCTGAAAAGGCATTTCATCATGCCCTGGTTAGCAGTGGTGACTCGGTGATCGTTTCGCAAAACTTTGAAGAACTTGAGAGGATCAACCGCAAAAGCCCCAAAAAAGCAAAAATATTTAGCATGATTCTGCCAGGTTCGGGTTTGATGTACGTGGGCGATTGGAAAAATGGTTTAAGTTCACTGGTACTGGTAGGTGGTTTAGCAACACTTATGGTAGTCAGTACAGCCAACACCGGTTTTATGAACGCTTTTCTTAACGTATTTCCCTGGTACCAGCGTTACTACATGGGAGGTTTTCAACTCACAGAAAATGTGGCTGAGGATAAGCTCAGTACAAGAAGAGTTCAGCACCTACAGAAAACCATACATACCATCACTGATTCATACAAATAAGAAAGCCGAAGCAAGGCCTCGGCTTTATGATCTTTTGTGAGTTACTGATCAAATCCAGCTTACCAGACTGAAGTCCTGACGGTGTGACAAGAGCCCATGATTGGGATAAACTCTGAAACCGTACTCGTATACGCCCGACAGCGTGATTTTGTAATTACATCTGTACTTGATAAGCTGCCCGCTGTATTCCTGATCGTCACCGTTGTTGCCAGCCAAGGCTTTTTCTTCTTGCTTCACCTTCTCCTTTTTCATCGGGTATGAAGCTATAATCTTGACCTTATTTTCTTTCCGTTCAGCTATCAGCATTTCTACACTGATGTCTTCCGGCTCAAGATCACCAATGTCTAACAAAATATTAGCCTTGATTTCTTCACCCAGCGGCAGCGGAGCATTGGCAAAATTGTAGACATCCATTTCTGCTACTTCAATATCTTTCCATGCTGCCCGCACCTTGGCTTTCCACTCGGCCAGTTCTTTTGCTTTCTTGTTATTGTTTTTTCGCATCAACTGGCTGCGCTCGTGTAGTTTGTTATAAAAAGTATGATGGTAGTCATCCATCATGCGCTTCATGGTAAACTGCGGCGCAACGTAGGCGATGGCATTTTTTACCCTTGCTATCCACTGATTAGAGATGCCTTTGTCGTCCTGGTCAAAGTATTCAGGAATAATCTCATTTTCCAGAATTCCGTAAATCGTTTCTGCGTCCAGTTCATTCTGAATATCCTGATTAGTGTAGGCACGCTGCTCAGGTAACGCCCAGCCAGCATCAGGGCGGTAGCCCTCTGCCCACCATCCATCCAGCACGCTGAAGTTGATGGCTCCATTCATGGTAGCCTTCATACCACTGGTACCGGAAGCTTCCAGAGGACGTGTAGGCGTATTAAGCCATACATCTACGCCCTGTACCATCATACGGGTAATGTCCATATCATAATCTTCCAGGAAAATGACTTTGCCTAAAAACTCAGGCCTGCCAGAGATTTCATAGATTTGACGGATCAACTCCTGTCCGGCCTTATCGGCAGGGTGTGCTTTTCCGGCAAAGATAAATTGAACCGGTTGTTTAGCTTTACTGATGATCTTAGCAAGACGCTCAGGATTACGAAATAAGAGGGCTGCACGTTTGTACGTGGCAAAACGGCGAGAAAAACCAAAGATTAGGGCATCCTCATTGAAAGAGTTGAGCGTTTCTACGATCTTTTTAGGACTCTCAAAGCGGTCTCGCATGTTCTTCTCGAGCCGCTTTTTAATGGTCTCTAACATGGCCCGCTTCTGCAGCTTTTTGATTTCCATGATATCACCATCAGCCACTTTATGGATCTTTTTCCAGAGTTTTACTTCAGACTGATTTGTATGCAAGGCTTGCCCGAAGGTCTTCTCATACAGATTTTGCCATCTTTCGGCTGTCCAGGTATAGTAATGGACACTATTGGTCACATGGCCGATATGCAGCTCTTCAGCTTCAAAGCCCGGGTACATAATGTGAAACATCTCCCTAGAGACCTGGCCGTGTATTTTACTAACCCCGTTAACTTCCTGGGATAGCTTGGAAGCTAAGTGGCTCATAGAAAATACTTCGCCTTTATCCTGTGGGTTTACCCGGCCCAATCCGATGAATTTTTCCCAGCTGAAGCTCATAGCACTGGCAAACTCATTGAAATAGTGCCACATCATACCCTCCGGGAAACTATCATGGCCAGCAGGCACTGGCGTATGAGTAGTATACAGCGAAGAAGAGCGAATTAACTCAACAGACTCATTATGGGTAAGGCCCACAGCCGCATACTGCCGCAGTCTTTCCAGCCCGATAAAAGCGGCATGTCCTTCGTTCAGGTGGTATATATCAGGTTCAATGCCAATTGTATCCAGCGTTCGGATTCCGCCAATACCCAGTAGTATTTCCTGCTTTAGCCTATTTTCCTGGTCTCCGCCGTACAACTGGTGAGTGATAAATCTGTCCTCCTCGCTATTCTCATCAATGTCGGTGTCCAACAGGTATAATGAAATTCTGCCAACATTGGCCTTCCATATTTTAGCGGTGAGTATACGCCCCGGTATCTCTATCTCTATCTTTTTCCAGTGGCCATCCTGGTCGCGGACTGGCTCCAGGGGAAGGTAAGTAAACCGCTGGGGATCGTAGTGCGCAATCTGTTCACCCAACAATGAGATACCCTGGCGGAAATAACCATACCTGTAGAGCAGCCCCAGTCCTACCATATCAATATTCTGATCACTGGCTTCTTTAAGAAAGTCACCGGCCAGCACTCCTAATCCCCCGGAATACAGCTTGAAAGAAGCATGTAAACCGTATTCCATACAGAAGTAGGCAATAGAAGCCCCCTTATTTTTGGGCTTCGCCATGTACTCCTCAAAGCACTTGCTCACTGCATGAAAATCCTTCATAAAAACCTTATCATTGAGCAGCTTTTGGTACTCATCATAGCTGAGCGTGCCCAGTAGTGCAATAGGATTATGTCCCAGCTTGTCCCATTTATCTTCATCTATCGCCTTAAAGAGCTTGATAGCATCGTGGTTCCATGACCACCATAGGTTTTTAGCAAGGTTTTCCAGTCCGGCCAGATCTTTAGGCACTTTGGACTGTATGTATAGTCTCTTCCATTGCGGCGTATTATTCTCAATCATGGGTGTGTGATTTAGTTACTAATTGTGGTTTTAAGCTTGATGGTTTACGACCAGACTATCAAAATAAACTGTCTTAGGTGCGTAAATTTGGCGGAAATTCAATCTTTTACAAAGATCAGCAGATTTAACGGATACCCTGTGATTTTATAAGGTTATAGGCTGCGTTAGCACATCAAATTCCCGGATATTATGGTCCATACGGATAAGCTCAGCCACATTCCATGCCTGTGACACAGCACCGGCAGCTTTGTGAGGAGGCTCTCCGTCGTAGACCTCCGAAATCGTACTCAGCCCATTTTCCTGCATTTCTTCTTCAAAACCATGGTAAAACTGATATGCCTGATCCAGGCCATCCCTGCCCCAGAGCTTAAGGCTGGCTTCTATAAAATGTCCGCCCAGCCAGGGCCATACTACTCCCTGATGGAAACTCAGATTCCGCTGATTTAGGTCACCATGAAATCTACCCCGGTATCTTTTATCCTTTGGAGACAGGCTCCTTAGTCCACGAGGCGTTAATAATTCGCTTTCCACCTTGTTGAGTATGGCCTTACCCATTTCTTCATCAATGGGAGAATAAGGTAAAGAGAGGGCGATTATCTGGTTGGGCCGAAAGCTCCAGTCGTAGTTGGTTCCGTCCACTACATCCGCCAGGTAACCTTTTTCTTTATCCCAGAATGTTTTAACGAATGACTTACGAATCTTTTCTGGCATACCTTTCCACTTGGCAATGACTTTTTTGCCTTCTGTAGAGCGTGGACCGGCGATGTCCAATGCAAAACAAACTGCATTGTACCAGAGCGCATTGATTTCTACCGGCATACCTTTTCTGGGCGTGACTGGCTTGCCATCAGCGAAAGCGTTCATCCAGGTAAGAGCTTTACCAGGTTCTCCCCCGCTGATCAGCCCGTTGGATTGCATTTTAATATTGTAAGGAAGACCGTCGTGGTAGGCTTCCAAAATCTCTCTGATCGCTTTACCATAAGCCTTCCACAGGGCTGACTTATCTTCAGTGCGACTTACGTACTGTTGCAGGGCCCAGATAAACCACAGGGGGGAGTCCATGGCTTCGTAGGTGGCTTTGGCATCGGTATTTTCCCAAAAAGGAAAGAATATACCTTTTCGGCTTTTGAGCATAGTGTCCAGCACCTCCTTAAAGGTCTGGATATCTTGTTTGGGCAGCGTTAGCCCGGGTATGGCGATGAAGGCGTCTCTACCGCCTCTGCGATAGATTTGGTAGCTGGCGATGACTTCAGTGCGATCGTTCTTTTTTGACTTACCCTTACCTTTGGTCTTGAGGATAAACTGTCCTGACGCTACCTTCAAACAGTTCTCAAAGGAATTTCTCTCGGTACGCTTACGGGTTTGCGTATTGAACATCCGCAGTAAATTCACTGTCTTTACTTCATCAGTACCTCCTGTAAAAATGACCGTTTCTCCCTTACGCATCGTCACTTCAAAGTAGCCGGGCACGTAAAGATCCTCTTTGTAGTCTAGTCCCATCTCCATGTCTTCAGTGTATTCTATGGAATAGTACCAGTTAGGCTGGGGAACGAAAGTAGGTTTTTTAGAAATCTGCATATACAGATCATCGTAGCCCTCGTAAAGACAAAGGCGAATACCGTGACTGATATCCTGAATGTCCTTGTTAAGATTATCGTTGGCTACCATAAGATCATGCACATTACGAAAACCCAAAAACGGTTTAAGCCTTAATGTAACAGGTTCTTTTGCCTCTTCCAGGATATAGCGCACCAGAGTCCGGTTTTCTCTTTCTACCAGTAACTTTTCTTTGGTGAAGACCACTTCTGGCCCTAGCCGATACGTAGATTTAGGCATAGGTTCTGCTACAAAGTCTCGCAGGTACTTATATCCTTTAGGTTCGTAGGTGTCGGGGTACTTATGTACGCCCAGATCAAACGCAGCATTGCCAACCACGATGGTTTCGTCCAGTGTCGCAATAATCAGGTGGACTCCTCCTATTTTCTGCTGGGGAGCTACCAACAAACCGTGGTATCTGCGCGTGTTACAACCGCTGATCGTAGTAGAAGCGTAGGCCCCGGATTTATTAGAGCGGATCACCTCCTTACTAAGTGAGTACGAAAGGTTGATCAATTGATTCTTATCAAATTGTATGTAACTCATACATTATTATCTTAATACCAAGAGAAATAAATGCCCCACCGCAAATGCTAACGGTTTTTTTTGATTTGAAAGTAACTTTCGGTCGGCTTTAGGCAGCATTAAATTATTAACCTACCCTTGTTCGGTACCTACACCGACTATAATAAGCTGGTAAGGGCATCAGCTTCGGGTACAATTAAATTTCAATGCTCCCTTACAAGGCGCACAAGCATGCACTAATTGCAAAACTTTTATCTTTTTTGCAATTCTGCGAATCAGAAAAAATGAATCCTTACATGAAGATAATAGGGTTCAAGGCTTTAGCAAAAAACCTTATATTTGTCTGCCTAACCACAAACGTATGCAGGAAAAATCCCGCTTTATTTTATCGCATCATTCTAGTGTAGCAAACCAATTCTTAACTGAGCTGCGAAGGAAAGGTTCGCAGGAAGACCGGCTGCGCTTCCGCAGAAACCTGGAAAGAATCGGTGAAATTCTGGCTTACGAAATTTCTAAGACCTTTGAATACCGGGAAGAAACCATTGAAACACCGCTACGGGAAGCTAACGTTCTGGGCATACAAAGACTACCCATACTTATCTCCATCCTGAGAGCCGGTTTACCACTGCATCAGGGGGTGCTTAACTACTTTGATGGAGCCAATAGCGGCTTTGTAGGTGCCTTTCGTGATCACCAGCAACGAGATGATGATGGTTTTGATATCGCACTCAAGTACTTTGCTGTACCTGAGGTCGCTGATAAAAATGTCCTGCTGATTGATCCTATGCTAGCCAGTGGACAGACATTGGTCAAAGTGTGTCAACAACTTACAGCACAGGGTGCACCTACCCACCTACATATCGTGACGGCAATTGCCAGTCCTGAAGGAGTCGCCTACCTGGGTGAACACCTCGATATTCCCTTCTCCCTGTGGATAGGTGCCGTTGATGACCATCTTAATCATCAGGCTTACATCGTACCCGGTTTGGGTGATGCAGGAGATCTTGCTTTTGGCCCCAAAATTTGATGAATCAGATGCTTTTTTCCATTTTTCTACTGGTAGTAGGGCTGTTCGTTTTGGTTTCGGGGGGTGAGTTTTTGGTCAAAGGTGCTTCCAGTATTGCGCTGCGGGCCCGTATTTCACCGCTGGTGATCGGGCTTACCA
Organism: uncultured Porifericola sp.; assembly: GCA_964653665.1. GTDB lineage: Bacteria > Bacteroidota > Bacteroidia > Cytophagales > Cyclobacteriaceae > Catalinimonas. The sequence continues at coordinate 22,287 of CAZZGE010000047.1, forward strand.
TCGTAGCCTTCGGTACTTCTGCTCCCGAGCTTTTTATCAGCGTACAGTCTGCCCTGCAGGGAAGTCCTGACCTGGCTATGGGTAACGTAGTAGGCTCTAATATCTGTAATCTTGCGCTGGTACTGGGCGTAACGGCCGTCATCTTTCCAGTGCCAGTACAACAAGACAGCATCCGGATAGACTGGCCCATGACGATGGGTAGTTCGCTTCTCCTCTACCTGCTGGTACAGGACCTGCTGCTCTCCTACCTGGAGGGCGTTTTGTTTGTCCTCATCCTGACAGCTTACTCTACTTTTGTGATTGTCAAATCTCGTCGCCAAAATAAGGCTGGTCAAGCTATTTTGGAAGACGTTGACCTCCCTGACGAGCCTTCAAAAAGCATCTGGAAAGACTTGATTTTCATCGTATTGGGTACGCTGGCCCTGGCATTCGGCTCCGAATGGTTTGTGGAGGGGGCCAAGGCGTTAGCAATGAATTTTGGCGTCAGTGAGCGGGTCATCGGCGTTACAGTCTTAGCATTGGGTACCAGTTTGCCTGAACTGGTGACCGCCACGGTAGCGGCATTTCGGAAAGCCACTGATATAGCCGTAGGCAACCTTATGGGCTCCAATATTTTCAATGTGCTCTCTATTCTGGGAATTACCAGCATTATTCAGCCCATTGAAGTCAGTGCCGTGATCGTTAGAGAAGACATGCTATGGATGTTGGCCATTACTCTGGTCATACTACCGATGATGTTTTTCAAAAAGAAAATAACCCGCACCGAGGGCCTGCTCATCCTAGTTGCCTATTGTTACTACATTTTTACCGTAGTGCAAACTAGTTAGCATCTGCTGCTGATTTGAGATACCTAACTCCTTTTGTTAACTTAAAGTATTGTAAGTAGTTCTTATAAAATAGTACAGCAGTTATTAGCTTTCTGCCTAAAAATACCTAAGTTATGTACAAATACTTCGTAAGACATTTATTACTATTGCTTTCATTCCCTTTATTTTTTGCTTGTTCGTCGGAGTCTGGCAACAACGATATCAATGCGCAAGAGACAGATTTAAAAGCAAAATACAGTGAGCCTGTAGATTTTGACCTCCCTGAAATCCGGGAGCGAGGTAAGCTCATTGCCATCACCAGTTACAGTCCTACCAGTTATTTTATTTACCGGGGACAACCTATGGGCTACGAATATGAGCTACTGAACCGACTCGCACAGTATCTTAATCTGGAGTTAGAGATTAGAATTGCTTACAACCTGGATAACTTTATTGAAATGCTCAATACCGGTGAGGGCGACATAGTAGCACACGGTCTGAGTATTACCAAACCCCGCAAGCAGCACGTTGATTTTACCGACTACCACTCGGTGACCCGGCAGGTGCTTGTTCAGAAGAAGCCTGATAACTGGCGTAAGTTGAAGCTCCATCAGATTGAAGAACAGCTCATTCGTGATCCGTTGGATCTTATTGGCAAGCCTGTGCACGTAAGAAAGAAAACTTCCTATTTTAAGCGATTAGAGAATCTTTCGCAGGAGATGGGGGGAGACATTGCTATTCAGTCTTTGGAAGGAGAGTTAGAGACCAATGAAATTATCAAGAAAGTAGCTGACGGGGAAATAAAATATACTGTAGCTGATGAGCATATAGCAAATCTGAATGCTACCTACTACCGGGACCTGGATGTGGAGACTGCCCTGAGTTTTCCCCAAAGACTTGCCTGGATGGTCAGAAAGACCTCTCCAGAACTCAGAGAAGCCGTCAACGAGTGGTTGTCGATGGAGAAAAAAGAACCAGATTACTATGTCATTTACAACAAGTATTTTAAAAACCAGAAAAACTTTCGTACCCGTGTCAACAGTAAGTATTTTTCTTTATCCGGAGGGCAGATTTCCAGCTACGATGATCTGATCAAGCAGGCAGCCGATGAGATAGGCTGGGACTGGAAACTACTGGCCTCGCAAATTTACCAGGAGTCTCGCTTTGATCCTGCGATAGAATCCTGGGCAGGCGCTCGCGGGCTCATGCAGGTCATGCCCAAAACGGCCAAGGCTTTGGGAGAATTTGACCTCTACAATCCAGAAGACGCCATCAAAGCTGGCTCCAATCATATTCTGCAGCTTAAAAAGCTTTATCTGGATATACCAGATTCAGTAGAGCAGGTCAAATTCACCCTTGCCACCTATAACGCTGGTCAGGGACATGTGGCTGATGCTCGACGCCTTGCCGAAAAGTACGGCAAAGATCCCGACGTCTGGACTGATAACGTAGATCAGTACATTTTACTAAAATCACGTAAAGAGTATTATTCTGACCCGGTTGTTAAGTATGGTTTTTGTCGTGGTGAAGAGCCCTATAACTACGTGCAGGATATTCTGAAGCGCTACCAGGTATACAGTGAACTGCTGGGGGATAAGTCCGAAGACGATGCTGTAGCACTGACGGAGGGTTAGCATCATGAGCCTTTTTTGGGATAGTCATAAAATAAGCGTGATGCTTTTCCATCAGCCCTGATTTGTGACCAGCTACCGATGTTCAACGCTAGGGCATAGATACCGCAGGTAACAATATTATCAATGTTAGCGTACGTCAGTTGATCTGCCAGGTCAGTCATACTGGGATTATGCCCTATTAGAAAAAGCGTTTGGTGTTGGTCATGTATCTGGCTGATTTGTGAGAGGATTCCTGACGGTAAGGCATGGTACAAAGCTTTCTGGTAGTTGATCTCTTGCTCAGGAAAGCCGATCTCTTCAGCTAGAGCCTGCGCCGTTTTGACGCCCCTAAGGGCCGTACTACTTAGCATCAGATCAGGCTTAATAGCCCGATGGCGTAGCCTTTTTCCCATCATGGGAGCATCTCTTTGGCCTCGCCTGTTCAGTGGCCGGTCATGATCGTCAAGGCTGCTGTCTTTCCAGCTTGATTTGGCGTGTCTTATCAGGTACAGGTACTTCATAAGAAGAGTCATCGTCATTATAAAGAAAGTCTATTTTACGGAAAGAAACTTTTCTTACACAAATCTTTTTGGTTCAGTATGACTGATATCAGCCTCACCACTCCTGCCCTACTTTTCCCGGCAATATCACTGCTGTTACTGGCGTACACCAATCGCTTTCTAGCGCTTGCGTCGCTGATCCGTAAGCTTCACGATGATTACCAGTCTTACCCCAACCAGTTGATTATCGGCCAGATTAAAAACTTGCGTAACAGGGTGATACTGATTCGTAATATGCAGGCACTGGGTATCGCCAGCCTGCTCCTCTGTGTATTATGTATGTTCCTGATCTTTGCTGGAGAATTTTTGGTCGGAAAAATTATCTTTGGGATCAGTTTAGTTTTACTAATGGCTTCATTGGCCTTATCTATACGTGAAATTCAGATATCGGTCAAAGCCCTGAATATTCAACTCAGTACCCTGGAAGCTCACGGGAGTGATAAGCAGGAAAAAGTGATGGAAACCTTATGAAAGGTCCACCTCTAGAACTACCCGAAAAATACTACCTCGACTACTTCGGTACGTTGGTATCGCATGTACAAAATCACTATGCTTACATTCTAAGTCAGCAGGAGAAAAGATTCATCCGTCGGTTCTATAACCTGAGTGAAGATGCCCAGTGCCTTTTTTTGAGACTAGCCAACCGGCGAGGTCTCTACTTCAGGATGGAAAAAATCAATTACCAGGAAATTGAGCATCAGGATATGGCCCTGGAAATGTTGCTTAAAAGAAAGTTTTTTAAATCCTTAAGCTTTCATTGTGCCTCAGAGGTTGACTTAATACTGAAGACTTTCACGAAAAACGAACTCATTAGCCTCAGCCGGGAATTGGTGGACAGAAACGAACTGATAGCTCTGCGAAAGCTTAAAAAGAAAGAGTTGGCTGCCTCGCTCGTTGAGCAGGTATC
>CAZZGE010000048.1:0-1378 GCA_964653665.1 uncultured Porifericola sp.
GAACTGTGAAGTAAAGTAGAGATAGTATTCATGCAAAATTTTGAAAAATTAAAAATATTTTTCTTTTATTTTTAAACGTATGTGCTTTAATTGAACTGAGATTTCAATATTGATTTTGCCATTCACACGGACCTACTCTTTCTCTTTAGTAAGTTTACCTGTCAATTGCGCTAATCAATCAACCTGTTTTTTGAAAATTCTTTAACTAACTCTATCAAATTATGAAAAATTATGTACCGCATTTGCAACAGGCATTTGCTTTGACCTTTGCTCTGGTGTGCCTGGCTTCCGTAGCCTGGGCGCAAGAAAAAACCATACGGGGTACTGTTATGGATGGTGAAAATAATGAGCCGTTACCTGGTGTGAACGTAATCATCAAGGGTACTACCACCGGCTCTATCACCGATGTGGATGGTAATTATACCCTCAGTGTCCCCGGTAGTGATGCTATACTGGTCTTTAGTTCTATCGGATACGTTTCTCAGGAAGTTACCGTGGGGAACCAGTCCAGGATTGATCTTACTTTGGCCACCGACGTCACCTCTCTGGAAGAAATTGTGGTGATTGGTTATGGTACGCAAAAGAAGAAAGACCTTACCGGTGCTGTCGTCAATGTACAGGCAGACGAAGTGGCCAAATACAAGCCACAGAGCGTTTCCGAGATTTTGAGAACCACCGTACCTGGTATGCAGGTAGGTTACGCTACCGATGCTCGGGGGGTGGCTGATTTCAATGTTCGCGGAGATGCTTCGCTCAAGGCCGATGATGACGACGAAAGAAATGCCAATGCTCCCCTCATCGTGCTGGACGGGGTAATTTTTAGAGGAAATCTTGCTGAAATTAATCCTAATGATATAGCCAGTATAGACGTGCTTAAAGATGCCAGTTCTGCTGCTATCTACGGATCACAGGCCACCAACGGCGTGGTGATTATTACTACGAAAAAGGGTGAGATAGGTAAGCCACGGATAAACGTCAGCTCCCGTGTGGGTCTGGTTACTGGTTCAAGACGTCTAACTACTCACCAGGGAGGCGATGATGTCCTGAACTGGCTGACCGACATGAACGAGTCTATCACCAATACGTCCACCGATCCCTGGTCCAGGTTTGACAGGTTTAGCAATGTGCCCGGAGAGTTTCAAGATGACTGGCTGGAAGCTAACGGTATCGCCGGGGAAACTGACCCGTCAGTTATAGACGCGGCATGGGTGGATAATTTCGGTTTCTGGGAGATTGAAAAAGAGAACTTCAATGCAGGTAGGGTGTACGACTGGCAGGACTTCCTGTTTCACACCGGTGTGCGACAAGATTACGATGTGAGCATCTCTGGCAGAACCGAGAGGGTTTCTTACTACTATTCTTTAGGCTACAGCGACCG
>CAZZGE010000048.1:1478-26154 GCA_964653665.1 uncultured Porifericola sp.
TCTCTGGCAGAACCGAGAGGGTTTCTTACTACTATTCTTTAGGCTACAGCGACCGAGAATCTGTACAGATTGGTGACAAATTCAGAACGATCACTTCTCGCCTCAACCTGGATGTTCGGGCAGCTAACTTCTTAAACCTGGGAGTCAACGCTAACTTCTCTTACCAGAACGAAGGTCAAGAGCCGATTCCTAATGGTGGTTATCGCGTGCTTTCTCCCTACGATCAGCCCTGGGCCAACGGTGCACCACGTACGCGTGAAAATTTAAATGATCAAAGTGCTGGTTCAAACCGCAGTAACCCGTACATGGGGCCGGCGTGGAACGACCGTCTTTACGATCGTTACATGATCAACCCCACTGTCTACGCTGATTTTGACCTTCCCTTAGGATTCTCCTTTAGAGTAGACTTTACGCCAAGGGTGGATATCCGGAAAAGGTTTGACTTTGATAGTGACGGAAATCCTCAAAGGGCCGTTAGTGAAGCCCGCAGAAGGCATAGTGAATCTTTTGGATGGCAAATGAATAACATTTTGAGCTGGGATAAGGAATTTGGAGACCACCGCTTCAATGTAACCGGACTGTTTAACCCTGAAAAAAATTCCAGGTGGGCTACTGAAGTCAGATCCAACAACTTCTCTCCCACAGACGCACTGGGCTTCAATGGTCTGCCTTTCGGACTGAACCCTACCATACCATTCGGAGGCGGTAATACTGATGAAGTGAATACCCGTGTTGGCATCATGGGTAGGGTCAACTACTCTTTTAGCGATCGCTATAACTTCTCAGTTTCTATGCGGCGGGATGGTTTCTCCCGCTTTGGGCGAGACAGGGTATATGGTAATTTTCCTTCCATCTCCGGTGCCTGGAATATCACCAACGAGAGGTTCATGAACGCTGCTCCCGGATGGCTGGATTACCTGAAAATTCGCGCCAGCTGGGGTATCAACGGTAACAGTAGTGGACTGGAAGACTACAATGCTTTTGCTCGTCTGGACAGCGACATATTCCTCAACTACGATGGCGGTTATATCGCTACACCTTATGTGGAACTGGACCGGATCGCGAACCCTAACCTGTCGTGGGAAAGAAACGAAGCCTATAACCTAGGTTTAGACTTTGCTTTCTTCAGCAACCGACTGAGTGGTTCATTAGATGTGTACCGATCCATTACGCAGGACCTTCTCTTAGACCAAAAGCTTCCTGAGGTAACCGGTTTTGGTTCTGCCAAGACCAACGTAGGTAACCTGATCAACCGCGGATTTGACCTGGGACTGAATAGCGTCAATGTGAGCAATGGAGACATGATATGGACAACCACGTTCAATGTTACCTATGCGATTAACGAAATATCTACCCTGGGTAACGATCCTCTTCCTGTGACTGACTCTGAGGGAAACCCTGTCCTTGACGGTAATGGTAATCCCGTACTCAGAGAGCCGGATGATCTGCAAAACGGTTGGTTCATAGGAGAGAACAAAGACATCGTGTGGGACTGGGATGTTGATGGTGTCTATCAGATTGGCGAGGAAGCAGAAGCCGCTGAGTATGGCTTATTTCCCGGCGACTTCAGATACGTTGATCAGGATGGCGACGGAGATATTGATGTAGATGACAGAGTATTTCTGGGATTGAGAAACAATCCCTGGTACATCACGCTCCGAAACGATGTTGAGTACAAAGGTTTTGACCTGGGTATTGTATTCTTAGCCAAATTAGGATATATCGGCGGCTCAAACCTACCCTTTAATAATCGCCAGGACTACATCAAAAACCGCAACTGGTTTGACCTTCCCTACTGGACACCAAACAATCCGATCAACGATGCGGCGAGGATTAACTCTATCAGCTTTGGTAACGATATATGGATGAACCGCTCATACCTGCGTCTACAAAACGTGTCGTTAGGTTACAGCCTACCTCCTAGTTTACTGGAAGCTATGAAGTTTGACCGGGTTCGCTTTGCGTTTAACATTGATAACGCAGCGGTATTTACGCCCTGGATTTTAGGAGATCCTGAGTCTCAGAGAGAGATGCCCCGGACCTATTCATTCAGCCTTGATTTTACATTCTAATGGCTGCCAACCTCATTTATAATCATAACATTCTGATAGCAAACATTAGAGCAATGAAAAGTATATCAATATTCAAAAGAGTCTTTCTGTTAGTTTTTTTACTAGCATCGGTCTCCTGTAACGATGACTTTCTGCAGGAAGAGCCACTATCATTCTTAAGTCCTGAAAACACCTTTACCGATGCGGCCGGTCTACAGACTGCCCTGGATGATGCTTATAAAGGTGTATTTAACCAGTGGAATGGTGACAACGAGGAACTCTTGTTTAACCATAACATGAGTGATGCTTCTGTAGTAAGTGCTACGGACAAGCCCGACGCATTTGTGGATTTGAGGACCTACGCTACGCCCCTCAACAGCCGAAACAATGATGCAGGACGTACCCGCCGGTTTTACGAAGGCAACTACCGCCATATCAAAAGCTGTAATACGGTCATTGATTATATTGACTTTCCTGATTGGGAAGGTGGTGCTGATGATCCGATGAGAAACCACCTTTTGGGAAGTGCTTACTTCCTGCGGGCTTTCTTTTACATGCAGCTTACCATGCAGTTTGGTAATGTAGCTTTTCCGCTTAATGTTGTTTCTGAGGCAAGAAGAGACTATAAAGCCTTTCATATGCAGGGCATCTGGGATCAGATGATTACTGACCTTGAGTTTGCGGTAGAACACGTTAAGCCGAAAAGTGAGTTGCCCATAGGACAAGCTCCCAAATCTGCGGTTAGAATCCTTCTGGCAAAGTACTATATGCTCAATCTGCGCTTTGCTGATGCCGAAGATCAGATGAACCAGCTACTAAGCAGCGGAGAAGTTCGGTTGTTTACTGACGCTGATGTTACGATGGATTCGGTAGAAGTGGCCAATACTTTTAGCCCCTTTACTGGGGAAAGATATCCTGGAAAGAGCGGCTTTGTTTCTGCTGATGCGATTAACACCCTGCATATGAATGCCGGGGCACAAAAGACCAGCAATCCGGAAGGTATCTGGCTAATTGTCAATGAGCCCTTTGTACTGGGTAGCCAAGGAAGATCGGCCAGGATTCGTGCCTGGGGGCCTAACTTTGTAAGTACTAATCTCGGCGTGCAGGCGCCTCCGGCGGGTTCACTCATCGGAACTAATGTGCAGCAGGGAACTGGTCCCAGCGGTGGTAAGATGATGCAGAAATGGGGTAGGGGACAGGGTTTTGGCCGCCTCACTGATTATTCTCAGTACGACGTATGGAATTTTAAAGGTGAAATAGACGAGCAGGACTACCGCCACAAAGATGTCAACTGGTTTGAGATGGAAGACGTTTTGTATGATAATCCTTCTCTGCTGGAAAGTGAAGCCACTGCCGAATTTTACCTGCAGCCACTACGTCTGTTTCACAACGGTACGCTTCTTTGCCAGGATACCATCCGCTGCTGGTACGGGTATCCTCGGTATAAGTTTTATGCACCCAATGTTGAATCTCGCCCCGACCGCCAAGATGGTGGTAAGCAGGATATGTACATCATGAGAGCCGCTGAGGCCTACCTGGTAAGAGCCGAAGCACGCTACTGGCAAGACAATATCGGCGGGGCCACCGCAGATATCAATGTCATCCGGGAGCGTGCCAATGCTTTGCAAATGTACACGGTGGCTGATGTTCAGCAGGAAGGCATTGGTGCTGTTTTGGACGAGCGTAACCGTGAGCTGTTTGGCGAAGAATACCGCCATGATGAACTGGTTCGGATGTCAGTGATTTTTGCTAAAACCGGAAAGTCAACCTACGAAGGTAAGACCTACTCCATCACCGGCAACGATATAGAAAAGTCGCTTTCGGCCAGTAGTTTCTACTACGATAGGATGATGGATAAAAATACGTTCTTTGCCAATGAAGTGCCCTGGGCTACCTATCCTACTACCAAGTACACCATGGACCCGATGCACGTTTTCTGGCCGATTTACCAGGATTACCTGGTGGGTAATGTGGAAAACACCTTGAACCAGACTACCGGTTACAATGGTGCTGAAAATAATGTAGAGCCCCTGACCCATGTGGTACAGCAAGCTGGCATACCCAATGTTGACCCTATGGAAGCCATTGGAGAAAGGGGAGAATAACCTGGCTCACCCGCATAGACTCTAAATTACTGTGATTAGACCTGCTGAATTTCAGCAGGTCTTTTTTTATGCCCCGGCCTTATGAGCACATGCTTCTGTAAATAGAAAGTACCCGGAATGATTTGGTGTCAATCTACTTTTCCTTAGTCGGTAAAAGTACTCAAAACAGTATTACCGGTAACTTTAAAAGTGGGGACTTTTTAATGATAATCCTGAAAGATCTTTAGCTGGATCGGGGAGTATGATTTAGGCTTTTATCTCCTGATTTGAAAAGCTAAGAGGCGAGTAGACAATGATGTCTAGCAATGTGGTGTGTAAAAAGTGATAAGCTAGTAAATGTTTGTGGATTACAAAATTTTAAAAAAATTAAAATGAAATTCTTTTATTTTAATATTTGAGTTGTTTATTTAGAACCTATTACAAAATAAATAATGCTTATGGCAATATCGTTTCAATTGAGAAAAGCTGTTTTCACTATCAATCTATCTAATCAAAGTTTATCTTTCTTGTCATTTATTTAACAAAACAATCAAATTATGAAAAATTATTTACCGCTATGGCGGAGAGTATTGTCCCTGACTATGGCCCTGATGTGTTTCAGCCTTCTCGGCTGGGCGCAGGAAAGAACCATCCGAGGAACGGTTACCGACGGAGAGACTAGCGAGGCTTTGCCCGGTGTCAACGTTGTGCTAAAAGGCACCACAATAGGAACCATCACCAACATTGAAGGCGAATACAGCCTGAGTGTTCCTAACGACGCTGCTACATTGGTTTTTTCTTCCGTTGGTTACAGCGCCGAAGAGGTAGCCATTAACAATCGCTCTACCATTGACCTGACGCTGATGCCGGACATACAGGCTCTTTCTGAGGTAGTAGTAGTAGGGTATGGTACGCAGGAAAAAAGAGACGTAACGGCTGCGATCGCTTCATTAGATAAGGAGCAGATCAGTAAAATCCCGGTAGCCAGTGGTGTGCAGGCCATGCAGGGACAGGTAGCCGGGGTGGACGTGCAGTCCCAGGGTGGTCGTCCCGGACAGAACGTTTCTGTGCAGATCCGTGGTCGTCGTTCTATATCTGCCTCCAACGATCCACTCTATGTTATTGATGGTATACCGCAGACAAGTAGCCAAAGTGCTATTTTTGATATTAACCCCCAGGATATTGAGTCTATGGAGGTACTGAAAGATGCGGCTGCTACTGCAATCTATGGTTCTCGTGGTGCCAACGGTGTAATCCTGATCACTACCAAGAGAGGCCAAACTGGAAGAACCGTGGTTTCATATGACGGCTACTATGGTGTAACTGAAGCACTGAATACTGTTGATATGATGAACGGTGCCGAGTTTGCTGCGATGAAGCGCGAGTCTCGCCGCTGGGATCCAGAAACGCGTCTGGTACAGTACGACGGTGTGCTTCCTCCTGACGAACTGGTATTTGAAGACCCGATTGAGCTAGAATCCATTGCTCAGGGACGCTCTACTGATTACCAGGATCTGGTACTTAATAATGGCTGGCAAACCAATCACCAGCTTAGTGTAGCCGGTGGTAGTGAAAAAACACAATTTAACATTTCATTAGGGTACTTTGACGAGCAGGGTATTATTGAAAACATGGACTATCAGCGTTTAACTGCCCGTGTTAACCTCGATCACCAGCTTAACAGCATTTTTAAAGTGGGTACTTCTACTTTGATATCTTCATCCGTTCAGAACTGGGGTTCAGGCGCTACACTGGGAGAAGCCATTTCTAATAATCCCCTTGGCGTTCCCTACGCAGAGGATGGTTCTTTGCGTTTTCTGCCCACTAACGATGGTATCCGTACCAATCCTTTGAACGAGGTAGTGCCGGGAGCCTATGTAGATGAGCGTCGCTTTACCCGTATTTTTGTCCCTTTGTATTTTGAAGCTAACATTGCAGACGGGCTTAAGTACCGCGCTAACTTTGGCCCGGATATTCGTTTCCGTCGCCGCGGTTTATTCCGTGCCAGTCTGACCAATAACAACCGGGGAGGACCCGCCGACGCTAGCATTGAGAACGAATACGATCTGGGATACACTCTGGAAAATATCCTGACGTATAACAAAACTTTTGGTCAGCATACCATTGGTTTTACTGCACTACAAAGTATCCAGGCCTTGCGTAGCGAGGACCACGAGACCAACGTAGAAAACCTCCCTTACGAAACACAACAGTTCTACAACCTGGGTACCGCTGAAGTAAAAGGTGACCTTGCCAGTAACCTTGAAGAATGGCAACTGGCTTCTTACATGGGACGTTTTAATTATGAACTTGCCGGAAAGTACTTGTTCCAAGCTACCTTACGTGCTGACGGATCCTCTCGTCTGGCTCCCGGTAACAAATGGGCCTATTTCCCCGGTCTTTCTGCCGGATGGCGCATCATTGATGAAGATTTCATGGCTGGTGCGGGCTTTTTGTCTGAGTTGAAGTTAAGAGCTTCTTATGGTGCGGTGGGTAATACTTCGGTAGACCCTTATCAGACTTTTGGACGTCTGCAGCGTACCACCTATGCCTGGGACGAAAGCCCTGCTTTTGGTTTTCGTCTGGACGAGATCCCGAACCCTGATCTGGGCTGGGAAATTTCTTCTACTATTGATATAGGTTTTGACTACGGATTCTTCAATAACCGCTTATCCGGTAGTTTTGATTGGTTTGAGACCAATACGACAGACTTGCTGTTGGAGCGTAACCTGCCTTTTACTTCTGGTTATACCAATATTCTCCAGAACGTAGGAGCTACTCGTACACAAGGTGTGGAACTGGGGCTGAATGGTGTAATACTGGATAATTCCGAAGGCTTGAGCTGGAATGTCAATCTGAACATCTCCCGCTACACCGAGGAAATCACTGAACTCGCACTGAAAGATGCCGAAGGTAATCCTATTGATGATACTGGTAACAATTGGTTCATTGGCCAGCCTATCCGGGTTTTCTTTGACTATGAGAAAGAAGGCATCTACCAGCTAGGTGAAGAAGACCTGGCCCGTGACCGTGAGCAGAAACTGCCTGGAGAGATTAAGCTGGTTGACCAGGATGGCGATGGAGTCATCACTCCCGCCGACCGTGTCGTCCTGGGTTCGGATGTGCCTGATTTTTACGGTGGTATCACCAACAATTTCAACTACAAGGGCTTTGACTTTAGCTTCTTCTTTTTCTACCGTGTCGGTCACATGATCCGCAGCCGCTTCCACGATAGTAATAATACCCTTTTCGCTCGCTACAACAATCTGGATGTTGACTACTGGACCATTAATAACCCTACTAATGAGTCTCCTCGTCCCAACCAGAACCAGGAAAGGCCTCGTAACGGATCTACACTGACTTACTTTGACGGTTCATTCCTCAAGTTGAGAAACGTGACTTTAGGTTATAACCTGCCTTCTACCCTCACTGAGAAGATAGGGCTGTCTCGTCTCAGACTTTATGCCAGTGGTCAGAACCTGTGGTTTGCTTCTGAGTACGATACCTTTGACCCTGAAAACAACAACAATATTAGTATTGGAGATATTCCTACCAATCGCTTGATTCTGTTTGGTATCAATGCTTCTTTCTAAACTGAAAATAAAATTAACCATGAAAAAATATATTTTAAGTTTATTCATAGCTGCGGCCGCTTTTGTAGGTCAGGGCTGTGAAAGCTACCTGGAAGAAGAGCTGGTATCGGATGTTTCAGCTGCTTCCTACTATACCACGCCGCAGGGTTTTGAAGATGCGGTACGTTCTACCTATGCCGTAATGAAGTCCTTTTACGGTACAGAACGTGGATTCACCATGACAGTCATGGGTACTGATGTACATACCAATGGTGCCGATGGTGGCCATAAGTACCTGAACTTTTATGACAACGAGCACAATCCCGAAGCTCGCTACTTCCGGGATACCTGGCGTGACTTCTACCGGGGAATCAATCAGGCCAATGCGGTGATCAACCGATCTGAGCAACTGGATATTCCTGAAGCACAAAAAACAGCCAGGATCGCTGAGGTGCGCTTCCTGAGAGCCTTGTACTACTTCAATCTGGTACGTTTCTACGGAAATATTCACCTGACGCTGGAAGAGACAGAGGGTATTGAGATTACTGCTGAGCCGGTACCTCCTGCCCGTATATACGCGGAAGCCATTGTACCTGACCTGGAGTTTGCCATTGCCAATTTGCCTGCTTCTCAGGATGACCTGGGCAGAGCCACCAAGCCTGCCGCTGAGTTCCTGCTGTCTAAAGCTCTGCTTCGCAGAAGCTACACTGACTTTTCAGAAAGCAATGATCTCTCTCGTGCCGAGTCCCTGCTGACTACTGTAATCAACGATTATGGTTTTGAACTGGCAGATAATGCCCGTGAACTTTTCGGCCTCAATGAGAGGGGAGTACCGGTCAATATTGCTACGGCGGAAGATACACCTGAGCTTATATTTGCTGTTCAGAACTCCAAGCAGCAGGTAGATGAAGGACTGGACGGTGACGGACACCGTGGTCACCTTTACTTCCTGATGGAGTACGATCGTCTGCCCGGTATGCTACGTGATACTGAGAATGGTCGTCCTTGGAAACGTTTCCGCCCTACACCTTTCCACCTAAGCCTGTGGAACCGTGAGATTGACAGCCGTTACGATATGACGTATAAGCATGTGTGGTTCTCTAACAATGAAGATGGTATTCCTAGCTGGAGTGAAGATGAAATACCACCTGCAGGAGTAAGTGTGGGGGATCCCAAGTATTCATTGGGTGATACAGCTATCCTGGTACCTGGTCCGGGAGAAAATGCAAAGTGGGATGAAACTGCTAAGAAAAGTACCCGCTATCTGGTGATTACTCCTGATCCAGTTTACGATGGTGACCTTTGGTTCTACACAGAGAAGCTCTATCCTACGCTGAATAAGTTTATTGACAATACCCGCCCTAACCGACAGCATACGCAGGGACAACGTGACTTCTACCTGATGCGGCTGGGTGAAGCTTACCTACTACGCGCTGAGGCTCGTTTCCAGCAGGGTAACCTACAGGGTGCGGCTAATGATATCAATGTGATCCGTGAACGTGCCGCCTGGCCAGGTATGGAAGAGGAGATGAGAATCACTGCGGGTGATGTAGATCTTGACTTCATCTTGGACGAAAGAGCCCGTGAACTGGATGGTGAAGGACAGCGCTGGTTTGACCTGACACGTACCGGAACCCTCGTGGAGCGCGTGAGAGCGCATAATCCTGAGGCAAGCCCAAATATTCAGGACTATAACGTAATTCGTCCGATCCCTCAGGATCAGATCGACCGTTCGCAGGGTGGATACCCGCAAAACCCCGGATATCCTGAAAATGTATCAGGATAATCCAGCCTTCTATAGTATGAAAAGCGACTCGCAAGAGTCGCTTTTTTTTTGGTTTTTTGATAACGAGTTTATTCAAGGGTAAGCCAGTTAGCATTACTGTAAAACATTTTCTGTCAATAATTCAATCAGAGTAGGTATCATGGGTGCTGGTTTCATGGCCGTAGGTATTGTAAACCAAATTGTAAAGTACACACCAGGCATGGAGGTAGCGGTGATCTGTACGTAGCATAGATAAGCCGATTCGTTGTTATCAGAAAGTAGAGGTAGCAGTCGCGCATCAGGCTAATACATTAGATGATCTTATTTAGCAAAAGCAGGCTGCCGTAACGGATGATCCGGCAGCGACATGCGAAGCCCTTGGAGTTGATGTTCTTGTAGAAGTCACCGGCACGATTGAATATGCGGCGGGTGTGGTTCTCATAGCGGTAGATCACGGAAAGCCTGTCGTTCTGATGAATGCTGAGTTGGATGCAACCCTGGAGCCTATCCTCAAACACTACGCTGACCAGCAGGGGGTGATTCTCAGCGGTAGTGACGGCGATCAGCCTGGTGTGATACAATACGATTTGGATAAAGATGTGGCCCTTCTCAGGCAATGTGACAAAGTTAAAGCGTTTAGTGTGTACGATGTCTATAGTTTCCGCTTTATGGATGACCAGCGGAATATGCTACGTGGGTTTTATACCATGCCCTTTCAATTAAAGAATGTTTAAAAGCGGGCGATGTTCTTGGAATTGATTTTTGAAGATAGTTTTGCATTGTTTAACCGAGAGAAAACAATCCGTAGGAACCAGGCAGCCCTTACTGAGAAGCCCACTTTGGAGGAAGGAAAAATAAGGTAAGAATAGTAAGGTAAAAGTATCAGAATACTATGTTTTTACACCGAAAGGTAATTTTGTAAAAATCTTTATCGAGAAAGAGGACCTTGTTCATAAACTATCACTCAATCAAAAAGAGCGTAGGGCAATGAGTCGTTTCATCTAAACAAACAACCTTGACCTTGATAATCGGTCTGATTTCATCAAAGTGACTTATGAATTTGTCTAACGTTAAGGAAAACGAAAAAAGGCGAGTGTTTAACTTGCCTTTTATATTTAAAAATGGATGTAAACCGGTAACTGAGTGGCTAGCGCCAACTGACGTGATAGATTACCCACAAATATTTTTTCAAAAACCACCTGGGAACTGGGAATATAAAGGAGTTGGGCATTCACTTTTTCAGCGTGCGTTTTCACGTACTCAATCAGTTCATGATAGTTTTCAAACATGACTTTTTCGGTACTTTTAGGCTGGACATCACCTAAAAAATCAGCAGGGTTCTCCGCAGGAGTGGGTTTACTGTCTTTCATCACTGCCTGGAGTAAAGATATTGAAATATCCAGTTTTTTGATGAGTGTACTCAAATGCTTAAAAGCCGGTTCATCGGAGCGCGAATCGGTAAAGTCGTTCACAATCAGTACATTCTTGACCTTTTGATACTGATTGTTCTCCGGAACCAGAAGGGCTGGAGCTTTGCCTTTTTGAGCAACTTTGGTAGAAATGCTTCCTATGGTAAAATCAATCTGTTCTTCATCATGGGTAACCATACTGATAAGACTGTACTTGTCCCCCTTGAGCTTTTTGTTGATACCTTCCAGCACTGGGCCATGATCTGACTGGACCTCTACGTTGACAGCATCATACTGCTGATGTGACTTTATTTTTTCCAGAATCTCTTGTAGGCCCTTTTCCGACTCCTCAAGGCCGTTTTCCAAAATAGCATCATTAAAAAGTAGAATTTGAGCTTTGTCGGGTGCGCCCATGTCAATGGCGTACTGTAATGAAAGCTCAGAATTTTCACCTAAATCAGTGGGTACTAAGATTTTTTCCATACGAAGGATGTGGTTGTTTAAAAATATTGATCGTAAATATAGTAAGGACCTTGGATTATTGTTTAATCTGATAGCTAATTTGGGAAAGCTCTATCTAATACGGCCAATTACGCAGCATAAATATGCTGGTTCTCCCGTATCTCTTTCAATCTGTTGAAGAGTTCCTCTTCTTCAGGGCTTAATTTTTTGGGAAGCTTGATCTGTACCTTGGCGTACAAATTACCGGGTTGATTATGGCCGTCAACGGGCATTCCCAAGCCTTTCAAGCGAAGTACTTTACCATTTTCGGTTTCTTTTGCGACTTTCACTTTGACTTTTCCGGTGAGCGTCTCTACTTCAGCATGACCACCCAGCAAAGCAGTGTAGAGATCCACCTGCAGATCAGTATAAAGGTCATTATCTTTTCTTTCAAATCTGGGGTCGTCGGCTACATGTACATTGAGGTAAAGGTCACCATTGGCTCCCCCTTGTATTGAAGGCGCACCTTTGCCTTTAATCTTCAATGTCTTGCCATCCCTAATACCCGGTTTCAGTTTTATACGGATTTTATTCCCGTCAAGGTTAAGCATGCGGTTCGTACCCTGATATGCCTCCCGGAGACTTATATTGATATCTGTCTGGAGGTCTTGACCAGGAAAATTTTGGTGAAATCCCTGTGCTCTTCTTCCTCCTTGCGGCCTACCGAAACCTCCGAAAAATTGCTCGAAAAAGTCTGAAAAACCACTATTGCCAAAAATATCACCCATTTCGTCTTCAAAGTGTACATGGGTTTTTCCTTTTCCGCCACCAAACTGCGACCAATCAAAGTCTCCACCCTGCTGCTGGTATTGTTTCCAATTGGCACCCAGTGTATCGTATTGTTTACGTTTTTCTGGATCCTTCAGCACCTCATAGGCTTCAGCAATGTTTTTAAATTTATCCTCAGTATGTTTATCACCCGGATTTTTATCTGGGTGGTATTTTACTGCTAGTTTACGATAGGCTTTTTTGATTTCCTCCTGACTGGCATCTCTGCTCACACCCAGTGTTTTGTAATAATCTTTGTATTCCATTGCACTACATTTTTCTTTTGACCGTAAAAGTAAGAAAAGCGGGTTATGAACCCGCTTTACCTTTAATCCTTATGCAATCTCTATCAAACGGGTAGGCTTTTCCTTAATCTCTTCACGCTTGGGTAAGTCGATGTGAAGTATTCCGTCTTCGTAACGTGCGTTGATCTTATCGCCGTTTACTTCATTTTTAGGAAGGTGGAAGCTTCGCTCAAAAGAATGATAGCGGAACTCCCTGCGAGTGTACTTCCCATCATCTTTCCTGTCTTCTTTTTTGTCTTCCTGCTTAGCGCTGATCTTGAGTAGGTCGTGATCTACCACGACTTCAAAATCTTCTTTCTTCATACCGGGTACTGCCACCTCTATTTGGTATGAATCCTTTTCTTCCTTAACATTAACAGCAGGAGTAAAAGACTTAGCAGACGCATCATTCAAGCTAAACAATTGATCAAACTCTTTGGTAAAATTGTCATCAAAGAATCTAGGCAGAAATTCGTTATATCTCATAAGTGTCATGGCTTTATTATTTTTTAGGTTAACAATTTTAATAAATAATAGGCAAAGTGAATACCAACCTCGAAAACAGAGCCCAAAGGGAATGTTTTAATGTCATTATGACATATTTTTGTTTTCAATTGTTAATTTATATGACATTATGACTTGTTTTTCAATCCCTTTTGTCACAGTCACTTTGTATGCGTCAGTGAATTAACGCTCCTAAGGATCGCCCGTACTATATTAATGATAAACATAATCAGAAAGATTGGAGGCTCAAGGAAGGGCACTGTGGGCCGCGATAAACAAGGGCTGGGCACTTTTGGGGGCGTGTTTGTGCCGTCTTTGCTTACCATTCTTGGGGTTATCATGTATTTGCGCTTTGGCTGGGTAGTCGGAAATGTCGGCCTGATAGGAACATTAATAATCGTTACGCTTTCTACCAGTATTACTTTTCTTACCTCTCTTTCTATTGCTGCCATCGCTACTGACCAGGTGGTAAAAGGAGGTGGAGCCTATTACATGATCAGTCGTTCCTTAGGTATAGAAACCGGTGGTGCGGTGGGTATACCGCTATTCATCGCCCAGGCGCTTTCTGTAGCACTGTATGTGATTGGTTTTGCTGAGAGTATGGTGGAGGTTTTTCCTTTTTTGAGTCTCAAGTTAGTAGGCATTATAGTGACTGTGCTGATTACGCTCCTTGCACTTTTCTCTACCAAAGCTACGATTCGCTCACAATATTTCATTTTAGGTGCAATTTTTCTTTCCCTCGTTTCCCTGGTATTGGGAAAGCCTCTGGAAAATACCGAAATAGAAATCTGGGGCGCATCTGAAAGCCAAAGCGAAAGTTTCTGGGTCGTCTTTGCTGTCTTTTTTCCAGCTGTGACCGGTATTATGTCGGGGGTAAACCTTTCTGGTGACCTCAAGGACTCTTCCCGTTCTATTCCCAAAGGTACCTTTATGGCAGTTGGCGCGGGCTACATTGTGTACATGATACTCCCAGTGATACTGGCCAGCCGGGCGGATGCTGTCACACTATTGCAGGAACCACTCATTATGAGGAGAATTTCCTGGTGGGGCGATGCTATATTACTGGGGGTGTGGGGGGCTACGCTTTCCAGTGCGGTAGGTAGCATACTGGGGGCGCCACGCATACTGCAGGCCCTGGCTAAAGACAATGTACTACCTCGCTATTTCAAGTGGCTGGGTAAAGGGAGTGGTACGGATAACACCCCCCGAGCAGGTACTATCGTTACCATGCTGATCGCCATAGCTGCTGTGTATTTGGGTAACCTGGATATCATTGCCCCGGTACTTACTATGTTTTTTCTGACCACTTATGGTGTATTAAACATTGCTGCAGGGCTGGAAAATGTACTGGATAGTCCATCATTCAGACCCAAATTTAAAGTGCACTGGATCTTTTCGTTGCTTGGTGCAGCAGGCTGTCTAGCCGTGATGTTTCTCATCAATGCACCAGCGACGATCGTGGCAGCCATCTTTGTATCAGTAGTATTCGTCTGGCTGAAGCGGAGAGGTATACAAACGGCCTGGGGTGATGTAAGGCGTGGCGTATGGATGGCAGTGGCCCGCTCAGCATTACTCCGGGTAGATAAAACAGTTGATCCCAAAAACTGGCGCCCTAACATCCTCATTCTCTCCGGAGCGCCTACCAAGCGCTGGCATCTGGTTACGCTGGGCGATGACTTCACCCAGGGACAGGCGCTCATGACAATTTCTACCGTGATCAAAGCGCCAGACGTGGCGTACGAAAGATTACAGAAGATGGAGGATAATATCCGCGAATTTCTGCAGCAAAGAAGAGTGCAGGCGCTGGTAAAGGTGGTAAGTGCTGAAGATCCTTTTGTCGGCAGTAAACGCCTGGTCAATATGTACGGTATGGGTGGTTTGGTACCCAATACCATCATGTTGGGAGATACCCAGGAGCTTCCTAACCATAAGCCGTACTGCGATATGATAAGCCATTTTTATCATTCACAGCGTAATGTTATTATAGTCAGGGCAGAAGATGGCGTTGGTTTTGGTAATAGGAAAAGAATTGATGTGTGGTGGGGTGGTCTGAACAGGAACGGTGGGCTGATGATGCTGTTGGCTTATCTGTTGACAAACAGCATCAACTGGCAAAATGCTGATATTACCGTCAAAATGGTAGTAACCGACCAGAATGCAGCACAGAAAGCACAGCAAAATCTAAATACCATTATCAAAAATATGCGGGTCAACTTTAAGCAGCAGGTAATCATCGGTGGAGGCCGTTCGTTTTGGAATATACTACACCAGGAATCAGCCGGGGCCGACCTGCTGATGATGGGACTGGCTGAACCCAAAGAAGACTTTCTAGATTATTACGAAAAGCTCAACGATAAAACCAGCGATCTGCCGGCTACCGTGTACGTGTTGGCTGCCCAGCAAATCGCCTTCAAAGACGTATTGCTTTGATAATGAGTTAATTTCGTTGGCAAACGTCATATTTGCTAAAAGGAGGGAGGCTTTCGGTTTAATACAAGCTTTCCAGTTCAATAAAATCAGAGTAGTTTTCAAAAAGCTCCTTTTCTGGATGGGCGACAACTTCACAAATACGGTTGGTCTGTACATCATACCAGACCTCCGCATAAAGATACGTGAGTTTAAACAAGCCGATTAAGTACGGATAATGATGCCTACGCATAATGAGTTTTCCGTATCCAATTGCGTATTCTTCCTTATCCTGAAGACCTAACAAGTTAAATTCTTCAATATTCAACATTTTTTCTGCAGCTGATTTCTTCTTCATACCAGCTACAAATAAATAACTAAAAAATATTACTATTTTGATGAATAGGGGTGAAATGTGCTTAGAGTAATATATTCAAAAAATTGAAATTATACGGATACTCATGAGATAGCATCCATGGCTTCAATTTCCTGCTGGTATCCTCCTGATAAAATCGGGAAGCGGCACCAGGTTCTGGGATCTACATTGAAATCGTCAATATGAAAGGCAGGAGCGACTCTTTCCCGTTTCCATTGATTTTTTGACCATAGTGTGAAGAATTTCCGGATGTGTACTTTTAGTAGATCGTCCTCTTCAAGTTGTTCTTCTTTCAGTATGCAGAATACTTCACTAGGGGACTTCCAACCTCGTATGGCCAGACGCTCAATGGATTGTAAAATAAAATAAGGCATTAGGTCGTTTTCGTCGGTCTGTAGCTGTTCCTGAGGTCTGAGTTCAGCAGTGGGGTTGAGTTGGTTTACATAATGAAGGCCGGGATAGTTCAATTTTTCTTGCGCCCACTTGAGCCAGTGTAGTACAAAGTATTTGTCGACTGCTGCAATCGGAGCAATACTCCCACTGGTACAGCCGTCCATAGTAGCGTATCCCACGTCAGCCTCACTGCGATTATTGGTAGAGATCAGCAGGGCACCCAGCACGTTAGTCAACATCCAGATACCAGGTATCCTACTGCGTGCCTGAATGTTTTGTAGTGCGATATCGTCCTGATCCCAGTTGAGAGGTCGCCCCAAACTGGTTTCAACAGCACGGGTATACAAAGACACCTGTTTGTCCACGTTCCAATCAAAGAAAGCTGCTCCTATGGACTCAGCCAACTGTTTCGCAGCATTGAAGGTATCATCCGAAGAGTTTTCGGTAGCCTGGTATGTGGTAGTTAGTATTTTTCCGGTAATCTGTTTGGTAACGTATTCCTCATTATGTAGGTCAGAATGCTGTAACACTTGCCGGATATAAGCCATCCCCAGCTTGTTTAAAAAAGACACTGCCCCCATTTCTCGGACACCTCTGCGGATCATCTCAGCAATCAATACGCAACAGGTAGAGGAATCAGCTCCACCGCTGAGGGAAACCACAAATCCGCGTGCGCGACTTTTGCGCAGGTAATCAAAGAGTGCAAGCGTCTCGGCCTGTACAAATTCAATCTCTTTCTGTATAGAATCCTTGGTGGGTGTATACTCAGAGTTACTGGCTTCAGAAAAATCTATCTTAGCCGATAGAAGGTTCACATTCTCATAGGAGAAGCGTTTGTTCTTCTGGAGA
The DNA here is from genome assembly GCA_964653665.1 of uncultured Porifericola sp. Taxonomy (GTDB): domain Bacteria; phylum Bacteroidota; class Bacteroidia; order Cytophagales; family Cyclobacteriaceae; genus Catalinimonas. The sequence goes on from CAZZGE010000048.1 coordinate 18,441, forward strand.
AGTTGGCCCTGCTGGGCGATCATGATCTCACCATCGTAGATCATTCTACCAGCTTCATTACCCAGCATGTTGGCAAAAACGTAGGTACAGTCGAACACTTTAGAAGCCGGTACGACTAAACTTTCCCGGAAAGCTGATTTTCCGAAAGAAAAATGGCTGGCACTGGTATTCAGTATCAGATCTACACCCCGCTCAGCAAGACGATATCCCGGCCTCTGCTCGTTTCGCCAGGCATCTTCACAGATTTCAAACCCAATTTTGATTCCGTACAGCTCATACATTACGTCCCCAAAGAGATAAGACTTTCCGTATACATCTATGTGTACTTGTCTGTGAGCGGGCCAGGGCCGGAACCATCTTGGTTCATAGTGTACCCCATCTTCAGCCAAAAATTGTTTAGCGGTAAAACCAAAAATTTTTTGATCACTTATCAGACAACTTACATCATAATTATGCCCTTCGTATTTCATGGGCAGTCCGACAGCGACGGTAATACCGGCAGTATAGGTTCTTACTTCCTCCAACTTTTCCAGACAGCGTTCATAAAGCCAACCACTCAGAAACAAATCTTCGCAACCATAACCACACAGGGTAAGCTCGGGAAGACAAAGAATATCAACAGCTTGCTCACGGGCTTGATCAATTGCTTCCTTGATATTCATGAGGTTATTTCTCCAGTCAATCGGAATCTGGTTCAATGCGGCACCAGCTACTCTGAGTTGTGTCATCAAAAGTGGTTTGAGGAGTAAAATTTATGCGTAGATTATTCGCTGAAAATATCCAGGATTTCCAGGGCTTTCCGTGAGGCACTTTGCTCTGCCTTTTTTTTGCTATAACCACTCCCCGTACAAATTGGTTGTTCGTCCAGGATGATTTGTGCTATAAATTCTTTGAATTGTTTGTCACCACGAGTGTCTATAATTTCAAAACGGATTTCCCGGTTGCACTTCTGTGCCCATTCTATAATTGTACTCTTATAATTGGTGTTATTATTGACAATCTTGTCAAGATCAAAATGAGGAAAAAGCAGTCGATACAGGATGAATTTTTTACAGCGAGCAAAGCCTTTGTCTAGATATACGGCCCCTACCAGGGCTTCTAAAGTGTCACCGTCAATAGACTTGTGAGACAGTTTGCTTTCACGATTTGACTGGATGCCAGTATGGTCAAACTCAATGATGTTACGAATCCCTATTTTGCGGGCCAGGGAATTAAGCGATTCACGGTTGACAATGCGAGAGCGGATTTCAGTCAAAAAACCTTCATCCTTATAAGGGTATTTTTTGAAGAGATAATCGGCTACTACTGTGCCCAAAATAGCATCTCCCAAAAACTCCAGGCGTTCGTTTGACTCACGTAGTCCGAAGTCGTTGGTTTCAGCAACCGATACGTGCTTGATAGCCAATTTGTAAAGCTCAAGATTCAAAGGGCTGCTACCCACGATGTTTTTGATAGCACGTATAAGTTGCTTGTCTTGATTAGGATTTTTTTGGAAATTTCTTAGCATCCATAAAGGTAGAGCGCGGGTCAACAATGTTTTAGGGATACCTGCCAGCCTGGGTGAAACAAGGGACACTAAGCCTCAAATTTTCTGAAAATCACTGAAGTGTTATGTCCACCAAAGCCGAACGTATTACTCATGGCGATATTTACTGTTCTTTCTTGTGCCTTGTTGAAGGTAAGGTTGAGCTTAGGATCTATTTTCTCATCATCCGTAAAATGGTTGATCGTAGGAGGAACGATATTGTTACGGATGGCTTGGATCGCGGCAATAGCTTCTATAGCGCCAGCAGCTCCCAGTAAGTGTCCGGTCATTGACTTGGTAGAGCTGATGTTAAGCTTGAAAGCATGGTTGCCAAATACTTTTTTAATGGCGCTGGTCTCACTGATATCACCCAGGGGAGTAGAAGTGCCGTGAACGTTGATATAATCAACTTCATCGGCGATGATGCCCGAGTCTTCCAGTGCAAGCTGCATGACGTGCCTAACCCCTATACCTTCGGGATGCGGTGCTGTAATATGATGTGCATCGGCTGTCATGCCATTACCAATAATCTCGGCATATATTTTTGCGCCACGTGACTTGGCATGTTCGTATTCCTCCAGGAGAAGGGCTCCTGCACCTTCACCAAGCACGAACCCATCCCGATCTTTGTCAAAAGGGCGGGAAGCCGTTTCGGGTGTATCATTTCTTTCGGAGAGTGCCTTCATCGCGCCAAAACCTCCAACCCCGGCCTCGCACACGGCAGCTTCTGAGCCACCAGAAAGAATCATATCAGCCTTACCCAGCTTGATATAAGTATAAGCATCAATAATGGCATGAGTTGCAGAAGCACAAGCAGAAACTGTGGAAAAGTTAGGGCCTCTGAAGCCGTACCTGATAGAGATGTGGCCTGGCGTGATATCCACAATCATCTTTGGGATGAAGAAAGGATTAAAGCGAGGTGTGCCATCGCCCTTGGCGAAATAAGAAACTTCGTCCTGAAAGGTTTTAAGGCCCCCAATGCCTGATCCCCATATGACACCAACCCTATCGGAATTAACCTTGTCAAGGTTTAGCTGTGAATCCTGGATGGCTTCTTCAGCGGCTACCATTGCAAACTGTGTGGCCGGATCCATCTTGCGCGCTTCCTTCCTATCTAAAAAGTCAGTAGGCTCAAAGTTTTTCACTTCGCAGGCAAACCTGGTTCTGAATTTTTCGGCATCAAACTTTTGTATAGGAGCAGATCCACTCACACCATTAATAAGTCCTTCCCAGTACGCTTCTACTGTATTGCCTACGGGTGTGAGTGCGCCTAAACCTGTAACAACAACTCTCCTGGAATTCATATGAGGGGGAATAGCTTCGGAAAAATGATTACTTAACGTTTTCCTCCAGATAAGAAATAGCCTGGCCTACAGTAGAGATATTCTCGGCCTGATCGTCAGGAATGGAGATGTTAAATTCTTTTTCAAACTCCATGATCAACTCTACAGTATCCAGGGAGTCGGCTCCCAGATCATTTGTAAAGCTGGCTTCAGGAGTAACTTCTGACTCCTCAACACCGAGTTTATCAATAATAATACCTTTTACTTTTTGCGCTATTTCAGACATTTTTATAAGGGTTTTTGAGTTAACGGCGCAAAGTAAAGCATTTTAGCCGATTAAAGTCAAACTTATTTATTTGATTCTTAGCTAATCGTTGAAGACTAAAATATTTAGTTTTGCGGAGTCCTGAATTTAATTTTTAATTGGAAAAAAGATACGGTATGTCTTTCGGGCACGAACTGAAGATAGATTATTATTGTGATTTTGAATTAGTAGGTATAGTCTGTTCAGCCAGAGAGTACAAGTTGGCATGGTGCATAAACCAGTGCCTAGACTTCAATTTAGCAAAATCTGAGGACTTAGTCATAAAATTTGTCAGCGAGCCCGATATTGTTGTGTCGAACTTTGCCTACAGCACCGATTATATCTCTATCTGGCTGTTGAAAAACCGTTCAGAAGACCAAGACTACAGAGCTTACCTCTTACCTGAACTAAAGAATATGGATTATTTTCTCTTTATTAAAGATGAAAGTGATACCTTTGAAACCGCTAAATGCATTCGGAAACTATCAGATATTTCCGTCACTAAATCCTGCCACAGGATTGATATAGAGAAATTAACTAATAAAGAAAATTTACTTTTTTAGATATGGATAGCAACATCATATTTAGTAAAACGAAGATAGTAGCCACCGTTGGTCCGGCCTGTAATACCAAAGAAATGTTGGAAGAACTCATAAAAGCGGGTGTGGATGTTTTCAGGCTTAACTTTTCCCACGGCACGCACGAAGGCCACAAAAAAGTGATTGGCTTTATCCGTGAGCTTAACGAAGAACTGGACACTAACATTTGTATTCTCCAGGATTTACAGGGTCCCAAGATCAGGGTCAATCAGGTAGAAAATGATGAGGTCGTGATTGAGCCGGGCCAACAACTGGTCATTACCTGTAAAGAAGACGTGCTGGGCACATCAAAAAAGATAAGTACCTCTTACAATGCGCTGGCAACTGATGTAAATATTGGAGATACTATCCTGATAGATGACGGTAAAATTGAGCTTCGTGTCGTAGCGGTAGAGGGCCACGAGGTAAAAACTACCGTAGTTTACGGTGGTCCTTTGAAGTCTCGTAAAGGGATTAACCTTCCGGATACTAATGTTTCGGCCCCTTCTTTGACACCTAAGGACGAGGAAGATCTCTACTTCGGTCTGGAAAATGAAGTTGACTGGATTGCGCTATCTTTTGTACGGAAAGCTGACGATATCTACCACCTCAAGGATCTAATTCAGGAAAAGGGTAAGGAAACTCATGTGATCGCCAAAATCGAGAAGCCGGAGGCTATCAAAAACATAGATACAATTATTGAAGCTACTGATGGGCTGATGGTAGCACGCGGAGACCTGGGCGTGGAGATCGCAATGGAAGACGTACCCATGGTTCAGAAAATGCTGGCCCACAAGTGTAATTTAGCCTCCAAGCCAGTGATCATCGCAACGCAGATGATGGAAAGCATGATAGAAAACCCTCGCCCGACACGTGCTGAAACCAACGATGTGGCCAATGGCGTTATGGATGGCGCGGATGCGATCATGCTTTCTGCTGAGACTGCTTCCGGAAAGTACCCTTTACAGGCTGTAAAAAGTATGGTCAAAACGATTCTGGCGGTGGAGCAGAGTTCCGATGTTGTCTACGATAAGCTGTCTCACATTGGTAGTGATTCTCCGACTTTTTATAACGACAACTTAGTACTTACGGCTTGTAAACTGAGTAAGCAGATCAACGCCCGAGCTATCATCGGAATGACAAAGTCGGGATATACCGGATTCCGTCTTTCCGGTCATCGTCCTAAAGCAGACATTTTTATTTTCACTTCCAACCACAAGCTTTTGCAGATGATCAATCTTTACTGGGGGTTGCGAGGTATCTACTATGACAAAATGGGTTCCACTGACGAAACTTTTGCGGATCTTGAGCATATTCTTAGAGAAAAGAGCTATCTGCACAAGGGCGATGTGGTAATTAATACTGCCAGTATGCCGTTGCACTGGGAAGACCGCACTAATATGTTGAAAGTTCAGATTGTAAAATAGAAAGTTATTTTTGCTTGCTGCCACAGGCAGTTTTGATGTAGGCACTGTTCTTATGAAAATCACCAATGAGTTGTATTTCGGCTCGCTGGCCCTGTTCAATGATTTTTACCAGTTGAGCATGGCTTACGGCTACTGGAAATCGGGTATCGCGGAAAAAGAAGCAGTATTTAACCTCTTCTTCAGAAAAAATCCGTTCAACGGGGGATATACGATCAACTGTGGCTTGGACTATGTGATTGACTATGTGAATAGTTTCCACTTCAGCGATGATGACGTTGAGTACCTGGCAACGTTGAAAGATGAGCAAGGTGGCAGACTACTTCCTGATGAGTTTTTAAATTACCTTAAGAAATTAAAGCTCTCTCTGGATATTGATGGTATTCCGGAGGGCGAAGCTGTCTTTCCTCATGAGCCCATCATCCGGGTAAAAGGGCCCATACTTCAGTGCCAGTTGCTGGAGTCTCCGCTCCTTAATATTATCAACTACCAGACACTGATTGCCACCAAAGCGGCTCGCATTTTTAATGTGGCCAAAGGCAGTCCGGTGCTGGAATTTGGTTTGCGCCGAGCCCACGGTATTGATGGAGCGATGGCTGCCAGTCGAGCTGCATACGTGGGAGGCTGTTCTTCCACATCCAATGTACTGGCTGGTAAACTATTTGGCATTCCAGTCAGTGGTACGCATGCCCATAGCTGGGTCATGGCCTTTGATGATGAACTCTCGGCTTTTACCGCTTATGCAGAAGCGATGCCGGAAAACTGTATTCTTTTAGTGGATACCTACAATACGATTGAAGGTATCAAAAATGCGATCAGGGTGGGAGAGTATCTTAAGCAGAAAGGTAAGCAGCTGAAAGGTATCCGCATAGACTCCGGTGATCTGGCTTACTTTAGCGTACAGGCTCGCAAAATGTTGGATAAAGCGGGTTTTACTGAAACAGCCATTGTCGCCAGCAACGACCTTGACGAAAATATTATTAGCAGTTTGCGCATGCAGGATGCCAGTATTGGGGTCTGGGGGATAGGTACCAAACTGGTTACAGCCTATGATCAGCCAGCCCTCGGTGCGGTATACAAGTTATCTGCTCTGAAAAACAAAACTGGCCATTGGGATCATAAGATCAAACTATCAGAGCAGGCTGTAAAAGTCAATAACCCGGGTATACAGCAGGTACGCCGTTTTATCTCAAAGAACAGTGAAGGTAAAAATACACCGGTAGCCGATATGCTGTACGAAATCCAGGAACCGCTTCCGCGCAAGCTTAAGATCATTGACCCTATGGATATTACCCGCCGGAAAATTATTAAGCCCGATGGCTTAAAATACGAAGAGTTGCTTCAACCCATTTTTCGCCAGGGAAACCTGGTATACGCTTCGCCTGACATACACCAGATACGCCAGAAGGCCCTGGATAGTGTTCAGAAACTCCCTGATGGGGTCAAAAGGCTGGTGAATCCTCATAGTTATCCAGTTGGCCTGGAAGAGCGGCTGTATAAGCTTAAAACTGATCTGGTGCTTAAACTCCGTAACCTAAGTGAAGAAGACGAGTAGAGTCTCGCTGAATCACTGTTCCCTTCCATTCGTGCTCATCTTGTAGATAAAATCCACAATAGATTAACTGTATTTGCAGTAAAACCTCGTTTCCTGCCCTGGCATGTATTTTTCACGTGAATGTGCGAAACCAAAATTACCATTGATATGAAATCGCAATTCAGAAACATAGCTTTACTTACTGCCCTGAGTCTTTCCTTTTTTTCCTGTAATACAGAAGAGCTTGAGAATAAAGTCTCACAACTTGATCAAGAGAATCAACAGTTGGAAGCCCAGTACCAGGCAAAAGATTCAAGCCTGACTGTCTTTATTAAGGTGTTCGCTGAAATTGAACAAAACCTCCGTGAAATCCGGGAGCGGGAAATGAACATAGAATTGGCTCGCGAGGAAAATCTTTCGGTGGGAGATCTCAAAAATCGCGTCAATGAAAATGTACAGGAGATCAACCATTTACTGGAAGAAAATCGTCAAAAGATCAAGGCACTGAACTCCAGGCTTACTGACGCCGGTCGGCATAATAACCAGTTAAAAGCTTCCATGGAGGATCTTCAGCAAACCTTAACCGCCAAAGTAGAGGAAAAGGAAAGTCAGATCAGTAGTCTGGAAGAAGATCTCACCGGCTTACAACTAGAACTCAATCAGTTGCATACCAACCTAACGCAACTAAAGGAAGAAAATCAGGAAAAAGAGCAGCTGATTCATGAGAAGACGTTACACATGAACAAGGCATTCTACACAGCGGGTACATTTCGCGAGCTACAGGATGAGCAGATCCTGAGCAAAGAAGGTGGCTTTCTGGGGTTGGGTAGGACTGAAGTACTTAACGAAAATGTAGACAGTGAGCGTTTCAATCAGATTGATATCCGTGAAACACTATTCTTTCCGGTAGATGGTGAGGAAGTCAAACTGGTTACCCATCACCCCGACGGTTCTTACCGGATAGAGAAGAATGATGAAGCACAAACGCAATTGGTGGTTTCTAATCCCGAAAAATTCTGGAAATCATCCCGATACCTGGTTATGATGGTGAAATAAATTTGAATCC
>CAZZGE010000049.1:0-26070 GCA_964653665.1 uncultured Porifericola sp.
TGCTACCTGGGTGGATTTACATTTAGCAACTGTAGGACATCGTAAACTTGCATTATTACAAAAAATATAAAATTTAGCATTTTAAAATATGAGGAGTGTGCTATCCCATATGATAGCTAGTGATCATGTGTATGATGGTGTATTAGGGGTCTACAACTGATCTTTACTTTATAAGTTTACCCGTAAACTATGTAACATTTATAATTTTCTATGCTGATCTAAGCATCGGTTTATTGCTGTGGAGTAAAAATAAACGATGATAGAAAATGAAGAGTAAATAAAATTTTTTAGATAAAATAGTATAATAATTTCATTTTAACATGACTATTTAGTTTTTCTATTGACTTATTCTAATAGATTAAGAATTACCGACTGCTTTCTAAATTTCTGGCAGCGTGTACCAGTAAATCTGTCTTTAATAATTAAGCTATATGATTACCTAAAGCATATTGTAATGATTTCGTCATTACTCAATACATAGACTTTTTGCAAAGCCATAGATTCATGCATTACGAAATTTCAAATGCTGAATAATATGGGTTTTAGTAAGGGTCTAGAGAAATATTGCTATTATTCTTTTATTTCCACAGCAATTGCCTTAGCCTCTTTATTGAGGGCGAATGCTCAGGTTTGCGACAACGCCGGCAAAGGTAATAGCCTACCCCGAGACCAGAGTTTACTTTGTGCACCATCCACAGTCAACTGGAATGTATATTATTTTGGACTGGATGATTCGCAAACCAACGAAGTCTTAATTGACTGGGGGGATGGCTCTCCAGTAGTGGCAGCTACTTTGACATGTTCAAATCCAGCTGATCCAGTGTATTTACAGAAGTTTGAAACCACAGTATCGCATACGTATCCCAAAGGTGATGGCAGATGTATTTACCCCGCTGAAGCGGATCTTAGGGTCAATGGTACACTTTGCGATGAGTCAGGCCAGGCACAGGATATCATTGTTTGGGATACTGACGATGTACTGGGATCCGGACTCCTGACCAATGTTGAAGAATACGAAGTTTGTGCCGGTAATGAGGTAACGGTACACTTCACGGACATTACCCAGTTCTCCTGCTTGGCACCTGACCACCCCAACAACGTGGGACGCTGGATCCAGTGGGAATATGGTACTGCAAATACCATCACAGGTAGTGTTAGTATTGATGGATCCCCAAGAACTTTACCTTACAGCGTGGCACCGGTAAAGTTGCCCAAAACAGCTACTAATTCCGGGGAGTTATCTTTGAATGTAAGCATACCGGAAACATCACAAAACGGTGAGTTCTTTGAATTAACACTTAATAATTGGAATAGCTGTAACCCTTATGAAGATGAGTTTGGCAATCTTACGGGAAATGCACCCGTGACTAAGATGGTGTACATTCGCATCGTAGACGCTCCTGACGCAGATTTTAATTTTGATAGTGATCCCAGCTGTGTTAATAATCCTGTTCAGATCACCAATAACAGTATTCCCGGGTTACAGTATAGTTGGGACTTTGGAGACGGTACATCATCCAACTTAGAGAACCCTAGTAAAACATATACTTCACCGGGCACATATGACGTAACTCTTACTGTCACAAACAACACTATTGTAGGTAACACCGGAACCTGTGAGACAAGCATTACAAAGAGCATTGAAATCATACCTCAACCAGTTGCTGATTTCAACATAGTTCCCAGCACTGCTCAATGCAAAAATACCAGTGTAGACCTGAATAACACTTCTGCGCATGTCCCGGCTGGAACTACTTGGAAATGGATTATCAGAAAAGGAAGTTCCTCTGGCCAGAGAGTTGAATTAAATGGAAACGATATCTCGGGAGAAGCAGCAACTAGTGAAGATATAGTTACTAACCTTCCTTATTTTGGTTCTTCCCCAGTAGCCACTTATTACGTAAGGCTGCAAGCTAACACCCCTAATGCTTGTACTGATGCTTCTCCCTGGAAGACCATTGAGGTGATATCAGACGTCAGTGTTCCTGCATTTGTATCTCCTACTACCACCAGGTGCCAGGGAACAGGTACTACCCAATATACTGCCAATGCTGTCAATGCTGATAACTACAGTTGGTCTATGAGCCCAGTCAGCGCAGGTACAATAGACAGTAACGGGGAAGTAACGTGGGATGCTGCTTTCTCTGGAAATGCAACAATAGAAGTCACTGCTAAGGGATGTGGAGCCGATCAGTCGGCCAGTATTAATGTCGATGTAACCGAAAAAGTTGGTGACCCTAATTCTATAGGAGGAAATAAAGTAATATGCCGGGGCACTGCTTCTGGTACTTACACAACATCAGCTACCAGTGCAAGCAGCTATAATTGGAGCATAAGCGGTGCTGGAAATTCCATAAGTGGTACCGGAACTTTGGCTACTGTTACCTGGGATCCTTCCTTTGAAGGAACAGCTACTATCACGGTGGAAGCGCAGGGGTGTAGCGGTACGTCTGCGCCTTTCTCCACAGATGTAGAAGTAAAGCCCATTCCTGAATTTACCAATAGTACTTCTGATTATTCTCTCAGTATCTGCTCCGGCTCAACTGCGGAGTTTATGCCCTCAACCACATTACCTGGTACAAGATTTAGATGGACTACCACTATTACAGGTTCAGTAGTTGGAGTAAGTAGCTCAGCAACCGACCAAATGGTAGGTACCGATAAGATATCAGACTTGATAACCAATACCGGCAATACGGTAGAAACTGTTACTTATCACATTACCCCTTACAACAATGGCTGCGACGGACCTACCCAAGATTTTGTAGTAACCGTGCACCCAGATGCTCCTGAAAGTGCTGGCACGATCATAGGTTTTAGTGAGATCTGTGCAGGAACTACCAATGTCAACTTGAGTGTACCTAGTATAGGCCGGGCAACCAGCTATATTTGGACAGTGCCCGCCGGAGCTACTTTTATAAGCGCCAGCGATACCAAAGACATAGTTTTAGATTTATCAGCTACAGTTCCTGGTGACCATGTCATTTCGGTTTATGGCAGTAACAAATGCGGAAACGGCAGCGAAGCAACTTTCAACCTAAAAGTTAAGCCAATACCCATTCTGACTGCAACCACAACAGATACTGACTTATGCTACGGCGATGAAGCGGTAGTTTCATTAGGTAGTAGCATCAGCGGTACCCTGTACTCCTGGCAGGTAGTGAGTAAAGACGCTGATATCAATGGAGAAAGTAACATCAGTAATGCCGATGTCGGTGAGCTTCGCCAGCAATTGTTTAATGTGGGAAACACACCGCAGCAAATTACTTATCGGATATTTCCCAGTTACGATGGTTGCGATGGCCCTTCTGAAGATATAACTTTTACCGTACAACCACAGCCCCAAACCACACTATCTCCTTCTGCTCTCTCTGTCTGCAATGGCGATCAGGCTGATGTGGCGATCAGTAGTTCTGTTGCCAGCAGCACATTTACATGGATAGCCTCCGTATCAGATCCTGCTTTAACAGGCGCATCAGATGGTAGCGGAGATCGCATTCAGCAGAACCTAAACAATACCAGCAACCAACCCCAGACAGTTACCTATGATGTGACTGCTTCGGCAAACGGCTGTGACGGGCCTGCTGAGAGTATAGCCATCACCGTACAACCTACTCCGGTGGTTTCATCTACGGTTATATCCAATAACATATGCTCCGGTGAAAGTGTAGATATATCATTGTCAAGTAATGTAGTTGGCACTACATTTTCATGGACAGTAACTAACAGTAGTGGTGGTTTAACAGGCGGTAGCGCCGGTAGTGGTAGCTCTATCCAGCACGTGCTCACAAATAGTACTAACCTGCCCCAAACAATTACATATACCATCACGCCCAACGTCAATGGATGCGATGGTGCTAGTGAAGACATAACCATTACTGTTAACCCTGAACCCTCCCTAACTGCTAATGCAGCCAATACGCAGATCTGTAACAACGAAACTACTGATATCAGCCTTTCTTCAGATGTGGCCAGCACTTCATTTTCTTGGTCTGTATCAGTAAGTGATCCATCAGTGGTTAACGGCGCTAGTGCAGGGACGGGCAGTTCTATTCAGCAGACGCTAGAAAATAGCAGCAACACAGTTCAAACCGTCACTTACCAGGTTACCACAAATGCCTACGGATGTAGTGGACAAAGCCAGGATATTGTTATATCAATTTATCCTACACCGGTAGTCACGCTTGACCCGGCAAAATCAACAGTATGCAGTGGAGAAAACGCCCAGATCAATTTTACGGGCAATGTAACAGGCTCCTCCTATTCCTGGACAGTTGTCAATAGCGACCCCTCAAATGTAAGCGGTGCGTTCTCCAACGCAGGAAGCAGCATTAATCAGACACTTACCAACACAGGAACTGCTCCGGGGCAGATTACCTATCAGGTTACCCCTACGGTGAATGGTTGTGTAGGCCCCACTGAAGACATAGTTATCACTGTTAACCCTGCAACCCGAAATGCAGATGCCGGGGGTGATGATGAAATTTGCGGTTTGAGCTATACCATGGCAGCTGTAACGCCCACCGTAGGTACCGGTAACTGGATTAAGGAAAGCGGTCCGGGTAATGTAGTATTTGATGATCCTGCAGACCCCGCTACGCTGGTGACGGTAGATGACTTTGGAGTATATACATTTCGCTGGACTTTGACCAATGGTAGTTGCGGAAGCGACTTTGATTTTGTGAACGTACGTTTTAAAAAAGCACCCATAACATCAGCGATATCAGGAAATACTGATGTCTGTGTCAACACACAAAACGTATTGTACGATGTAAGTTTTAACCCTGGATCAACTTACAACTGGACTATTTCACCTGCGGCAGATGCGCCAACGGTCAGGATTGGCGGCGGTTTGAGCGATAACTTCATAGCATTGGACTATGGCCCTAACCCCTGGTCAGGGGAGTTAGTAGTCGTAGAAACCAAGGAAGGCTGCGCCGGATTACCTCAAAAGCTAGTACTCAACTCATTCGCACTGCCTGTGGCCCATGCCGGCAGTGATCAAACCATATGTGAAGGCAGTTCAGCTACTTTGGGAGACTCACCGTCAGCTACGGGAGGGTCAGGCGCGTACAGCTACATCTGGACTCCTGCCATTGGGTTAGAAGATGCTACCCTACCTAACCCTGCAGCCTCTCCCACTTTCACACGCACGTATAGCCTGACTGTTACCGATGTCAGCACCGGTTGTGTGTCAGCACAGGATCATATCACTATCAATGTACAGCCACAACTCCAGGCTGGTACCATCACGGGGACACAGCTAATCTGCGAAGATGATGTACCTTCTCCTTTTACTCAAAACCCCGCCAATGGTGGTGATGGTAGTTACGTATATCAATGGCAAAAGTCAGTTGATGGGGGAAGCACATATAATGATATACCCGGAGCGGTAAGTGCAGAGTATCAAGAAACTACTCCCATTACGACATCAACTCTCTACCGTAGAAAAGTAAACTCCGGGGTTTGTGGAGAAGTAATCACGACGCCCATAGAAGTGCAAGTTGAACCCCTATTAGTGGCAGGCACCATTAGTAGTGACCAAACGATAGTAGCGGGTAGCGTACCTGCTAATCTGACCAGCCTGGTAGATGCTAGTGGTGGTTCAAACCTGGCATACCAATGGCAGAAAGCTACTGGTACAGGCACCAATTATACCAATATACCCGGAGCAAGTAGCCCTGAGTACCAACCAGGCCCGCTAGCGCTCACCACCTTTTTTAGAAGGGTCGCAAGTGGAGGAAAATGCGACCCGGTGGAGTCCAATATAATAACCATAACTGTAGAATCTGCCTCCGAGGCAGGCACGATAGCGTCTGACCAGGTCATTTGTGTCAACAGCATTCCCGCTCCTATTTCAGAAGATGAAGCTGCATCGGGAGGAACCGGATCATACAACTACCGGTGGTTATCTTCTAACGATGGGGTAAACTTTACCATCATTAGTGGCGCTAACGGTACCGAATATGCCCCTACCAACCCTATCGGCACTACAACCTATTACAAGAGAGAAGTTCAATCTGGTGTGTCACCCTGGGTAAGTTCCAACGTGATCACGGTTGATGTAGAGCCGTTACCTGATGGCGGAATCATCAGTGGTGACCAGACTGTATGTGCCAACGACAATCCCGATATATTTTTAGAAACAACTCCAGTAAGCGGAGGCTCGGGTTCATACACCTATCAATGGAAATCATCAACTTCGGCCGGTGGCCCCTACATTGATATTCCTCTGGCTACCAATAAGCTTTATGATGTACCCACCGGACTTTCCGTCACTACCTTTTTTGTAAGAGAAGTGTCCTCTGGAGTATGTGCCCCCGCTCTTTCTAATGAAATTACAGTAACGGTAGAACCTTCTCTTTTTGCTGGTGAAGTAGCAGGAGATCAAACTATTTGCGAGGGCAGTTCGGTAGCCCCTTTCACAGAAACGGCCCCGGCATCAGGGGGATCAGGCACATACGGCTATCAGTGGAAATCCTCACCCAATGTAACCGGCCCATTTACAGACATTACTGGTGCTGACCAGGTTACTTATCAGGTACTAGGAAGCCCTACTCAAACTACCTATTATGTAAGGGAAGTAAGCTCTGGTACATGTAGTAATCAGCTTTCTAACCCCATACGCGTGATAGTGGAGCCTGCCCTTACGGCTGGGCAAATAAGTGGCAATGACAATATTTGTGAAGGTGATGCTACTTCAGCACTTGTGTCTGTTTCATTTCCGACAGGAGGAAATGGCAATTATAATTTCCAGTGGAAATCGTCGACAACCGCTGGTGGACCCTATACCAACATTATAGGTGCAGACAAGGCGGGGTACGATCCTCCTGACGGTCTAAGCTCAACAACCTACTACGTGAGAGAGGTAAGCTCAGGACAGTGTGCTGCAGTATTATCCAACGAAATATCTATCGAGGTAGAACCAGCTTTGAATGCGGGTAGTGTAGGCTCAGATCAGTCAATTGTGCTGGGCGGAGATCCAACTATATTTACGGAGATAGCTGCACCTTCCGGCGGTGACGGCACCTATACTTATCAATGGCAGTATTCAGTAGGTACAAGCGATTCATTCACTGATATAGGCGGGGCTACTTCCAATGTTTATGATGCCCCTTCCGGTATGATCCAAACGACTTACTATCGTAGGGCTGTAACATCCAGTGTTTGTGGAATAGCTTATTCCGATACTATCAAAATAGAGGTTGAGTCCAACCTAGAGCCCGGAAAAATAGGTAATGATCAAGTAATATGTGAGGGAAGTATACCGGCTGACCTTGTAGAAATTTCTGCTCCCTCAGGAGGGGACAGTTCATATGCTTACCAATGGAAATCTTCTACCGATAGATATGGCGTTTTCGATACAATAACCGGAGCTAATGACGCAAACCTGGTATTGACCAGCCCCCTGTTTGATACTACATACTATGTTCGTTTTGTTAGCTCGGGTGCATACCCGCCCCTTCAAACCGATACAGTAGCAATCGCTGTACAGCCCACACTCTCCGCCGGAACTATAGGTACGAGTGGAAATGAAGAAATCTGTTTAGGTGATCAGCCCGGCCTGCTGCAGGAAACTACACCTTCAGAGGGTGGTGACGGCAGTTATGAATACCAGTGGTTTTCTAAAACAATCGGCGCCTCAAACTACCAGCCGATAGCAGGTGCTAACACCCCCGATTACCAGCCACCTTCTACCCTGGAGACTTCTACTTACTATAAAAGAAGAGTACTTTCTGGTAGTTGTGGGGAGGAATTTTCAAACGAAATGCTGATCACTGTCAACCCTTTACCAATAATCTCATTGCGTAGTTCAGCTACTGATAATACGATTTGTCGGAGTACTAAAGTTGTATTTACCGCAGCTGGGGCTACTGAATACGAATTTTTCTTAAATGGCAATTCGGTGCAGGGTCCGTCACCTTTGGCTACCTATAGTACCGATTCCCTTTCCAACCTTGATACCGTTTTTATCAGAGGTACCAATGCTAATGGGTGTGAGCTGGAAAGTGCTTCTATAGAGACTGTAGTCAATGACCTGCCCGAGGCTACTATCAGTGGGTCGACCGATATATGTATTGGTGAACAGGCTACTCTTATATTTAGTATGACCGGAAAAATTCCTTTTGAAGTGGTATATTCAGACGGAAAGAAGGAACATACTCTGAGCAACCAGGGGTCAGAAAGTATCATCAACGTAAGGCCTGAGGCTCTTACAACTTACCGCCTGATCTCAGTAAAAGATGCTAATGGTTGTTTAAGAGACATTGTCGGCCAGGAAGCGGTGGTAAATGTAGGCAACCCGATAGCCCGATTCGCCTTAGAAAATAAAGATACCGGATGTAGCCCCTACACAGTCCAGTTCAGAAATGAAGATTTACAAGAAGGGGTTACCTACAAATGGTTGTGGGGTGATGGTACAGAAGATCTCTTAACCACTGCAGCGGACAGCTCAATCGTGGAACATACCTTCACTAATTTTAATACTACCCGCGATATGACTTATCAGGTCTCACTAATCGCTACGCATGATAGTATTGGTTGTGAAGACAGGGCGGTGGCGAGTATACAGGTGCCCCCTTCACCAATTGTTAGGATAGAGCAGGATACTGATGAAGGCTGCGGCCCCTTACTGGTCAACTTTACCAACAACACCCTGGGTGCCAGCCAGCATAGGTGGTATTATCGGATCAAAGGTACTAACCAGATATTGGAAGAGTCTATTGATAAATCTCAAGCCTATTTACTTCCTAACGAAACTAAGGAACCGATACTTTACGAAATCGTCTATGAAGGAAGTAACGAAAAATGTACGTCCCTGGAAATTTTTGAAGTACTGGTTTTTCCTGAGTTGCTGCCTAAGTTTACGGTTAGTCCTAAGCAACAGTATCTACCCAATTCTACTGTCAATGTTGTAAATGAAACTCCTGAGGGTGATTGGCAATATCTATGGGATTTTGGCGATGGCACTACTAGCACTGAGAGAAACCCCAGGCAGCATACTTATGAGGGTTATGGTCAATTCTATATTACACTTACCATTTCTTACAAAGGTTGTGAGAAGGAGTATGAAGAATTTATCATATTAGATATTGACCCTGACCTGCCATTTATAGAATTTAAGGCAGACAGCCACGTCGGTTGTGGCCCCCTTGAGGTAACTTTTACCAACCAATCAAACTATGTGGATCCGGCGACCTTCCAATGGGATTTCGGAGATGGGAGTACAGCATCGGGAATTGAGCACCCAAACCATGTTTATGAAAATCCGGGCAAGTATTCTATAAAACTTGAAGCAACCAATATTTTCGGTGAACAGAAGCTGCTCCTGAAAGACTTCCTGGTTGAAGTTTATAAAAAACCTCGTGCTGCATTTAGCGCTGGCCCACCCACTGTATACTTACCGGATAAGCCTATCGGCACTATCAATCAAACTATTGGGGCAACACATTATGAATGGGATTTTGGTGACGGCACCACCTCGAATGAGTTTGAGCCCACACATACTTACGTGGAAGAGGGCACCTACAGTATCCAACTTGTAGCCACTAACGATCAAGGTTGTTCGGACACGCTGCTTATTGATAGGATGGTGACTGTTTTGGAGCCAAAGGCTACCAAACCCAGGGTTCCTAACTCGTTTACTCCAAATCCCGATGGACCCAATGGTGGTTATTACCAAAGTGGAGATGTGAGCAATGACATATTTATCCCTGTAATAGATGGCGTAACTGAGATGAGTATGACGATCTACAACCGCTGGGGTAATGTTATGTTCACAAGTAATGAGAAGAACAAAGGATGGGATGGCTACTTTGAAGGTAAACTTTGTCCGGCCGATGTTTACTATTATAAAATTGAAATGAAATTCACCAATGGGGAACGAAAAACAGAATACGGAGATGTAACACTCATTAGGTAAGCCACCTGAACCCGCTACCTATACTACTATTATGAACCTACTGAGAAAAGCTTGACTTGTCAAAGAGGATAAGATAATGGCAGGTTAATATGTTGACCGGGAAACATCGGCATGAGTTCTTTATAACTGCGGAGACTGTGTGTAGATGCGTTCGGATTTTTCCCGATACGCTCCCCCGGTCTGGGCGACTTAACTTTTTTGACGCTCCGCCGCGGTTCGTTTTTGTGCACGCTGCGCTGGATCAAGACAGGGTCTCTCAGACGAAAATGAACGATATAATTTGAATAAAAAGAACAAAAATCTGCTTCAAGCAAAAGAAGATGGCACCCAACCTAAAACCGGTTACCGGGAGATAAAGCGCTGAGGGCTACCCATTAAAGCAATAGCGATTCCTTGGTTTTACCTAACTTCATCTACTTAGAATGGCATATCACTGAGATTTTAATATTTTAGATGCTTATAAATTGTAAGCTATTATGAGCATCAGGAAGCGCTTAATCTTTGTACTTTTTTTCTTCACAGTCATTCCACCGTCAATCCTGGCTCAGGTTAACCCGGAAAAGAAATTCGGTGCACTATTTAAGCAGGTACAACTGGCCGGTATTTTCCCCGATTCCAAAACATTTCCCGACTGCATACCGGTCTATTCCACCAAAACGATCATGAGTCGTTACCAGGAATATCAGAAACGTGATGATTTTGACCTCAAGCGTTTTGTATTAGAACACTTCCAACTACCCGCAGACGCTTCGGTGGAATTTGAAACAGATACCACCAACAGTATCCGTGAGCATGTGAGCACTTTATGGCCGGTATTGACCCGCACGCCCGACGATCAGGTAGGGGGCTCACTCATTACGCTCCCCCTACCCTACATCGTGCCGGGTGGCCGATTCAGAGAAATTTACTACTGGGACAGCTACTTTACGATGCTGGGTCTGCAGCTTTCCGGGGAGTACGACCTGATCCGGAATATGGTAGACAACTTTGCTTTTCTCATCAAT
The DNA here is from genome assembly GCA_964653665.1 of uncultured Porifericola sp. Classification (GTDB taxonomy): domain Bacteria; phylum Bacteroidota; class Bacteroidia; order Cytophagales; family Cyclobacteriaceae; genus Catalinimonas. Next base: position 10,927 of record CAZZGE010000049.1, read on the forward strand.
ACTCAGGGCTTTATCCCTAACGGTAACCGTACTTATTATCTAAGTCGGTCCCAACCTCCCTTTTTTTCGCTCATGGTGAAACTCTTGGCCGAAATAGATGGCGAATCAGTGACAGCCCGGTACCTGGATGAGATGGAAAAAGAGTATGCTTTTTGGATGGATGGTACGAAACAGTTGTCTCCTGATTCTAATACCTACCGCCGTGTGGTGATGCTGGACGACGATATCGTACTGAATCGCTACTACGATGATCAACCTGCACCTCGCCCCGAATCTTACAAAGAAGATTACGAACTGGCCCAGGCAAATGAACGAGATAATCAGGAGCTCTATCGTAATCTCAGAGCAGCCTGTGAATCGGGCTGGGACTTCAGCAGCCGCTGGCTGGAGGATGGCAGAACCCTGGCTACCATACATACTACGGAAATCATTCCGGTGGACTTAAACTGTCTTCTATATCACCTAGAACGTATGCTGGCCATCAGTTATGGAATAAGCGGGCAACTGGTAAGACAAAGAGAAATGAACCTGCGAGCCGTAGCTCGGGCTGAAGCTATTCTCCGGTACTGCTGGGATCCAAAACAAAAGTTTTTCGCCGACTATGATTTTATAGCAGGGCAAAATACACTACGCCCTTCCCTGGCAGCTGTTTATCCTCTTTATTTCAACATTGCCTCTCGAAAACAGGCAAAGCAGGTAAGCCAAAAGCTGAAACGCGCTTTTCTCAGGGACGGAGGGCTGCTCACCACCCTGGAAAATACCGGCCAGCAGTGGGATGCCCCTAACGGCTGGGCGCCTTTGCAATGGATGAGCTACCAGGGCCTGCGAAACTACAAATTGAATAAACTAGCCGAAGTAATCGCCGACAGATGGATCAAAAACAACATTCGCGTCTACGAAAATACCGGCAAGATGGTAGAAAAGTACAACGTCAGTGACATTACCCTGAAAGCAGGCGGAGGAGAATACCCGGTACAGGATGGCTTCGGATGGTCTAATGGTGTGTTACTCCGATTACTTAATGAAGAAGATTAAAGATATGCCCCAGTCACACTATGCTAAGATCAGGCTCATGCAGTATAGAAAGCTGCCCGGAAAACCAGTTCCGGGTAGAAAACTATTTTAGGATAGTTGTTCTCCTACTTTTTCCAGCAATTTTTTGGTTTTGGCAACTCCGTCTTTTTTTCTGATTTTTTCCAGCTTACCGCCAAATTCAATGCCTACATAGCCTTTGAAACCCACATCTTTAACGATTCGCATGAGGCGGCCTACATCCATGCTGGTCTCTTCTCCTTTCCGGTTAAAATTATATGTCTTGGCACTCACTCCTTTGGCGTAGGGCATCAGTTCTTCTACCAACAGATAACGATCGTATTCTTCATCTTCACTAACATTAAGGTTACCAAAGTCAGGCAGAGTTCCTACACTATCACGATTGACCTGCTGCATCACACCGGCCAGCCATTTACCGTCGGAAGAGAGGCCGCCGTGGTTTTCTACAATGATACTGATATTGGAGCCTTTACCGTAATCAGCCAGTTTATGCAGCGTATCAGCAAAAGCATCAGCGGCACCTTGCCGGTCTAGTCCTTCGTAACCGTTTCCGTTAATACGAATAGCATGACAGCCCAAAAAATGCGCGGCATCAATCCAGGGCTTGTGCATATCAATGGCTTGCTGTCTCTCTTCTTGATCGGGGCTGGCCGTTTTATACTTCCAGAGGTCTACCATGACCAGTACATTTTCGGTATCCTGGTCAGTTGCTCTTTGCTTTAGCTCTTTCAGGTAAGACTGATTCTGCTCTTTACCATTGAAAAAACCGCTGACGTATTCCAGACCTCGGATACCGTACCGCTGCCGGGCCACTTCGGGAAAGTCAAGGTTTGTCATGGTGCCGTTTCTCAACGGCACCCGCAACGACCATTCTGCCAGCGAAATATCAAAAAATATTTCTTCGTTCTTCAGCAAATGGCTGAGATCTGGAAGTAACATCAATCCAGCACTGGCCTGCATACTTTTTACAAAGGATCTTCTATTCATGACATCAGATTTAGGTTGTTTTAATGATCCCGACAGTGCAGGACACTATTTTTGGTGAATATTACTAAATTTTAGACTTTAATAGAAGCAAAACAGACGTTACCTATGTCAACACAGCATCACAGCAACCTCAGAACTCTCTTATTCCTGTTATTTGTTATCCTGATAGCAGGCTGCCAGCCTACAGAAGAAAAGGATACAGCTACCCAGCCAGAAGTCCAATACCAGAACATTGTCCTGATTATCGGGGATGACCACTCGGCCAATGTCCTGGGCACCTACGGCAATGAAGCGATCCGTACGCCCAATTTAGATCGGATGGCTAGTAATGGTATACAATTTAACCAGGCATACAGCAATGCGCCGCTCTGCAGTGCTTCCCGCCAGTCCTTTCTTACCGGTCTCTATCCCCACGCTGCGGGCGTAACCTTGTTGAGAAGTCCGCTGGATGAAGATAAAATTACCATCGCTGATCATCTGAACCAGTATGGTTATACATCGGCCATTATTGGTAAGAATCATTTCAACGACTGGTCTCAGCCGAGTAATCATGGTTTTGACTATAAAATTGAGCGTAAAGACTATAATCAATTTATAGAAACCACTGACGTGCCCGATGTGCCGGATACCTTCGCTACCCGTCCTCCCTGGAAACCATTCCGCGACCATGCCCGAACCTGGCTCAATGCAGATATGCTGCCCGGCGGTCAGTATGATGAGTTTGACATCGGCACCTGGTACGCTAATCAGGCAGCCTGGTTTATAGAAGAAAATCAGAAAAGTCCGCTCCTGCTTTGGGTAGGCTTCCATGAACCTCATTCCCCTTTTAATTTTCCTGTAGAATACCGACAACGCTACCAGCCGGATGAAGTACCCTACCCCACTGGTAGCCCTGAAGATGATCGCTGGATACCACAAGTATTCCGTGACCTGACAGAAGAAGAGCGCAAAGGTATCATTGCCTCTTATTATACCTCCGTAGAGTATTTGGATAAAAATGTAGGTATCATCCTGGATAAGCTGGAGAGTCTCGGTCTTACTGAAAATACCCTGGTGATGTACATCGGAGATCATGGTTACCTGCTCAATGACCACAAGCGATTTGAGAAACACATGATGTGGGAACCGGCAGTACGCTCTCCTCTTATTGTACAGGGTGGAGGCCAGTTAGAAACAGGAAGGGAGGTGGATGCCCTGACCGAATACGTAGACCTGGTACCTACCATGCTTGAAGCCGTAGACATTGCTCCCATTGAGGGTCTGCAGGGTAAGTCACTACTGCCGCTGCTCAAGGGTGACACCTCGGGGCATAAGGATTACGTTTTTTCTGAATTTTTGGCGGATAATAAAGCAATGGTACGGGGGGAACGCTTCAAGTATATTTTTACCACCGGCAGAAGAGACCTACAGCAGGGTTATGCAACCGGATATCCAGCACCCGGTATCACACACCGGCTGTATGATGTGATCAATGACCCTGATGAAACGACTAATCTTTATGCGAATCCGGAGTATCAGCAGGAGGTGGAGCGCATGCAGGAAGTGATGATCCAGTGGTTTGAAGAAACCCATCCCAAAGCCGATAGTGTACAGGATAACTGGGAAACAGAGCGAAAGCTGATTGCTTTTTGCGAACCACCCGAAGGTACTGACCCGAATGCCAAATGATTATTTTACGGGAGCCACTGCTTCCTGAGGAATGCCAAAAATTTTCCTCAGGATGTTGAGTGTTATCAGGTAAGTTGGCTTGATACCCTCTTTGCCCAAACTTCCGGAGGCCAGCGTATGGCCGGTTTCCAAGGGGTTATCGGAAGCATAGTAGCCGTACCTCAAAATTACATCCTCCCGAATACTTTTTCGCACTTTGGAGGCTGACTGTATGGCTTTCTGTAGGTGCGCCCCTTCCATCTCCAGGCCGATGGCCCGCCAGGAAGAGCGCAGGAAGTACCGCAGCACATCCCGGTTCTGTAAAGATGTACCCAGCACCGTGATCATGGGTCCGTTATCATAAACATCCAGGCCGTGACCTTCAAAATCTTTCTGCTTAAGGTCATTTTCAAAGGGGTAGTTATCAGCAGTGCCTTCAAATACCAATGCATTCGGTAACATAATATCGCCTTTCTTTCCTTCCAGAATTCCAGCCTTGCCCATGATGGAGATAGACCTCACATTGAGGGTCAGGTCCTGCTCATCGTTAAAGGGCTTGAGGAGTTCGTCCATCAGTTCAAAGCCCTGCTCTCCGAAGGGATAATCCAGGACCAGCAAGATCGGCTTCTCTTCTAACACCTGTTCATGATCAATCCAGAACTCCCGCTCAGACATGCTGAAATCAATCTTATCCGTATCAATAATCTGGACGGAAATATTGGTCACTTTAGGATCGTCAATCTGGTACATGCCGTGCTTCAGCGCGTAGTTTTGTACCTTATCCCGAGCTGTGCCATTGTCCGCGTCACCAATGTGCATTGCCAGTTCATAGATGGTGTGTTCGTCATGGCTTTTTTGTAGGGCCTGCCGGGCATACAATACATTCCTTACGCTATGCATATTGGCGCTAATGATGTGTACCGGCCGGGCCATCCATTGATTGTCGATAAAATACGATTTGATTTCATTAGCCCATCGTTCGCCGTAGATATGATGGCCTATCCGGTCACGAAGGGTAGATGAGAAAATGATTTCCCGGTCTTTTCCATCTTTGTATTCTTCTATAGCAATTTTTCCCAGCCAGTAGGTAATGTGAAAGAGGCCATTATTAGATTTTGAGTCAGAAAATTTCTTGCAGGCTGCTTCGGTTTCTTCAAACGTACGGCCCAGGATATGACTCAGGTAGGTATAGGCAATCTCTACATTAAACTCTTCTCCATTTTCCTCTTTCTGAACGATTTCTTCCAGTTTGTACCAGTCGCGCCGCAGTATGCCTTTGGCATCCATAGAGTTTTTTAGAATTTTAGAAGACTCTATGTAAAGAAAGGTGAGATGAGTCAGAATATCATAAATATCACTGCGGCCACGGGTCATTTCCACGTACATTTGCTCGTGATCAATGCGGTAGCAGTTACGTCTCCTTTTGGGAGGAATGATGACTTCAAAATTAGAATCGGCAAAACCTTCCTTGGAAATCAGCCGGATGTAACGGCATTCTTCTATGCCCTTGGGCAAGCGATCCATCACATAGAGCAATCCGTCCATCTCTACCCGCTCCTCATCGGCCATACTGCCGTAGATCTCCGGGCTCAGTGTGAGCAGAGCCTCCCGTAGTGACTTACCCGAAACGCCAAAGGGCTTGTAGGAGCCCCGGTTAAACAAATGACGCATGGTAATGTAAAGTTTTTCTATGGCGGCACGCGATTCCTGGGCACGCTTCCGGTTGATTCCTCTATTCATATATCTTGCTTACTTAATAATTCTCCTTTCAGACGATGGATACGCACGTCAGGTTTTACATTCCCGCTACTTTTATCTTTACCAGCCTGTTATATTGTTCAAACGGCTTTACTGTATCAGCCGATATACCTGCTCCGCGATGGACAGTTCCTCATTGGTGGGAACAACCAGGATCTTCATCCGGCTATGCTCATCCTGTATCTCCTGAATGCCGCTCTTTTTCTGATGGTTTTTTCCGGCATTGAGTACGATGCCCAGGTGCTCCAGCCCCTGACAGGCTTTTTCCCGCACTAATGCGCTATTTTCGCCTACCCCAGCAGTGAAAATGAGCGCATGAATCGCGCCGTTCACTGCCAGATAAGCACCCATGTATTTTTTGATGCGATAACAGTACATCTCCAGGGCCAGCGTAGCCTGCTTATCGCCTTGTTCGTAAAGGCTGACAATACTACGCATGTCATTATCCCCGGCTATACCCTCGAGCCCGCTTTGTTTATTGAGGAGTTGATCAATTTCCTGAACTGACATATCCAACCGGTTGGCCAGATAAAAAATCACTGCGGGATCAATATCACCGGAGCGGGTACCCATCATCAAGCCGGGCAGTGGGCTCAGGCCCATGCTAGTATCTATACTCTTTCCCTGTTGAATGGCCGTCATGCTGCAGCCGTTGCCCAGGTGAATACTGATAGCGTTCAGATGGTGCAAATCCAGTCCCAGATAGTGCTCAGCCTGCTCGCTGACGTAGCGGTGGGAGGTACCATGCATGCCGTAGACTCGCAGATGATGCTCACAGTAGAGCTGGTCAGGGATAGCATAGCGATAAGCCTGCGGTGGCATCGTCTGATGGAAAGCCGTGTCAAATACTGCTATCTGCTGTGCCTGAGGGAACACCTCTTCGGCTACGGAAATGCCTTCTAAGTTGGGTGGGTTATGCAGGGGGGCCAGGGGAATGAATTTTTCTATCGCTGCCTTCACCGCATCGTTGATCAGGGTAGCTTCGCTAAAGCGATTGCCCCCATGTACTACCCGGTGGCCCACAGCTTCAATTTCGTCGGGATTACTGATAGCCCCTACTTCTTCATCCTGTAACAACTGACTGATTCGTTGGAGTCCTTCCCGATGATCTTTTACCGTTCTTTCTTCTGATTTTTTACAAATGTCTCCATCTGCTAAAAAAAGCTTATGCTGCACCCGACTCTGACTTTCACCAATCTTTTCTATCACACCGCCGCTAATTACCCTTTTTTCCTTCATTTCAAAAAGCTGGTACTTAATAGATGAGCTTCCGGTATTGATGACGAGTAATTTCATAAAAAGTAATTTTTAGGAATATACTACCCAAAGTAACAAAATGTTAGTAGACTGCTTCGCAATAAAAAAGGCCGGTAGATTCGACCACCAGCCTTTTCAGAAACTAACTTAACTAAACATAATCAGTCAGCACCGAAATAACCCGGATTCTGCTCCAGATTCTCGTTTCTTTCCATTTCAATATCCGGAATGGCAAACCATACTTTAAAAGCCTGCTGGTTACCAGCGGGTACTTCATCTGTTGACCATGATCTTTCCATGAAACGGTCGTGGCGGATAAGTATACCCCGAAAAAGGCCCTCCCCAATATGTTCGCGGGCAAATTCTTCTATCACCGCATCACGAAACTCTTCCTGCGTCATGCCGGTAGTCAGGTCGGGATACACGCTTTCGGGCTGCTCCATGGACGTACCTACAGCTCGTGCCCGTTGGCGTACCCTATTGATCGCCTCTACTGCTTCTGCAGTCGGGCCATTCAATTCGTTTAAAGCTTCTGCTTTTATCAGGTACATCTCGGACGCCCGGATGATATTGTCATTTACCTCAGTACGCTGAAAAAAGTTATCATCTAAGTGGAAATACTTAACTAATTGCGGACCTACATTTTCTGGAAAATCAAGACGTTCCATGACAGGATCCTCTCCTTTGGGAATGTAAAAAGGCATGTAGTCGCGCATGGTGTATTCTTTACGATACGTTTCCGGCGTAGCATCAAAGAACTCCTGACGTACCCACCAGTTGTGGCCTTTGTCATCTTCATTACGGGCAAAATCCACCGTAGTGCCATCGGCCAGCGTAAAGCCAGCTACGTTCTTTTGCCACACATGGTGGTTACCAATGTTGCTGGTAGAGTTTCCTACACCATGTGCAATGGAGAAAATATGCTCACTCATATTCTCGTAGTCAGGATGCCAGATCAGAGCATAGTCTGGCTCCAGGTAAATTTCATTGTGGCTTAGGGCGCGGTCAGCCGCATCGGCCGCTCCCTGCCATTCGCGCTGCCAGGCATGTACCCGAGCGAGTAAGCCTTGGGCCGAAGCAGCAGTTACTCGACCAATCGCGTGATTATTCGGATCAAAGGGGGTAAGCTTTTCCTCGGCTATACGCAGGTCTTCCTCTATGAAATCCCATGTTTCCTCAAAAGAGCTGCGAGCTTTATAGATTTCCTCTGATACCCCCTCGGTAGGCTCCGTCATTAGCGGTACACCGTGAAACATCTTGTTCAGGCTATAGTAGAAAAGGGCACGCAGAAAACGAGTTTCTCCTTCAACTCGATCCTCAAAAGCCTGATCCATTTCTGCATTTTCTATTTCTTTGAGAATTTTATTAGACTCATTGATGGCCGGGTAGGCATCACGCCACCAGTCTGCCAGATTACGCGTAGTGCGGTCCCAGTTCCAGGAGTCCACACTGTTAGGATTTCCCCCAGCAGCGATCAGAATATCGGTCGTCTGATCGCCAAAAATAGCCTGGTTGTTATCTTTGTAAATGTAAGCCTCCCAGAGACGTGCATATACGCTATTGAGTGCCAGCTCAAATTCTGTTTCCGACTGGTAAAAGTCATCCACTGCCACATCAGAAAAAGGTGTTTCCTTCAGCGGATCTTCGCAGGCGGCAGGTAGTAAGAAAAGTACACCTGCCAGATATAGGATAAATCGTTTCATAAAATTCAGGTTTTTGGTTGAAAAAGTCGGTCGTCAAACTGGTTTAGAAACCAATGTTAACACCGGTGATAAACGACTTGGAAGAAGGGTAAGGGAAACGGTCTACACCTTTGATACGGTTACTTCCGCCCGAAGCGTTTACCTCGGGGTCCCAGCCGGGATAGTCGGTGAGGGTGAGTACATTTCTGCCAGCCACAAAAATTTGAGCATTGCGGAAAAGCGAGCTTTTCAACGGTAGGTTGTAGCTGAGCTGGATGTTTTTCAGCCTAACGAAGGAGCCGTCGTAGGCGTTATCGTCGGTCACCAGCGCAGGATAAGAATTACGAACCGAATTGGTCACATCTCCACCGACGCGAGGGTTGTCTTCCGTCCACCTTCTCTCCCGGTCGTCTCGCCACAGGTTGGTTCCACCGGCGATTTCATTTTTGGTCACCATTAGCGTCGTATTGCCTACTACTCCCTGGAAAAAGACTCGTAGGTTGAAATTTCTGTAGCTGAAGTCGTTGGTAAATCCAAACGTAAAGTCAGGATTAGGATCCCCTACAAAGGTATCATCATCAGCCGTATAGCGTCCGTCTCCATTGAGATCCTGAAAGCGATAGTCGCCGGGAAAAGCATTGGGCATGGTACCTACTTCGTCAATTTCTTCCTGCGATAACCAAACACGATTAGGGTGCAGTACAGAGCCATAGAACATACCTACCGGATAACCAGGCTCCAGACGGGCTACGTTGCGTCCATGATTCCGGACGTTACCGCCGCCAGCCCATCCTACATACATATATGGTGCACCGCCCAGGCTTAGTATTTCATTTCTGTTATGGGCCCATACGATGGTAGAATTCCACTTGAAGTCTCCTACCAGGTTATAAGTATTAAGGGTCAGTTCAATTCCTTGGTTCTTTACTGAACCGGTATTCTGGAATACAGAGCGGAAACCCGACTGATTGGGTAGTGGTACGTTAAGCAGCAGATCAGTAGTTGTCTGATTATAGTAGTCTGCCGTAAGATTGACCCGGTCATTGAACATCCCCAGGTCTATACCAATATTGTAGTCTTCACTACGCTCCCAGCCCAGATCTGGATTAGCGATACCGTTAGGGCGGGCTCTCACCACTTTACTTGCTGGATCATTGGCTCCAAAAAGATAACTAGAACCATCACTAGAGCTAAAGTTGATCAGGGAGAGCGACTCGTACACGCCGATACGGTCATTACCGGACTGACCGTAGCTTAACCTGAGTTTCAGGTTGCTGACTGGCTCTACATTGTCCATAAAACCTTCATTACTTATTCTCCAGGCAAAAGCAGCAGAAGGAAAAATCCCCCATTTGTTGTTTACCCCAAATTTTGATGAACCGTCTGCCCGGGCAGTAGCGGTAAACAGGTATTTATCCGCCAGTACGTAGTTGATACGTCCGATCCAGGAAAGTAGTGTCCACTCATTTTTAAAGGTACTGGGATTACTGGGGCTCTGGGCAATGCCAGTATTCCAGTACTTATAAGCATCAGAGGGGAATCCGCGACCACTCGCCTGCGTCTGCATAAACTCCTCAGTTTGGTAAGTGAAACCTGCCAGTGCATCTATCCGATGGATGCCGAAAGTATTGTTATACTTTAGCAGGTTTTCATTGAGAAAATTGTTTCTCCTCACCTCGTTAAAGTTTGCCTGACCGTTATTGGCCGGTCTTGAGCCAATTGGGAAGTATTCACCCAAAGAGTAGTCAAGGATGTCGGTACCCAAGCGTACCACAGCGTCAAATCCTTCTGCGATATTGTAAGTAGCCGCCACGTTTCCTACCACACGAGTATCCCAGCGGTCAATCTCGTATTCATTCGCAGTAAATAACGGGTTATCGTCGCCGCCCAAGGGTACATCCCGGGTGTTGACGTAATTGCCGTTCTCGTCATAAACCGGAATAGTCGGCGAGGTATTGATCATGTATGACATAATATCACCCTGGCTGCCGTAGCCTTTACGGCCGGTCAGCACGCGGTCCTGCGTAGTACGAGAAATTTGCAGGTTCTGATCAATCTTAAGCCGCTCGGAAGCATTGGCGTTTAGGTTGATTGTGGCCCCGTAACGCTGAAAGCTGGAGCCGACAATTAATCCCTGGTTATCATTGTAACTTCCTGATACGTAGTAACGAACCTCCTCACTACCCCCAGATACCGAAAGTTGATGCCGCTGGCTCACTGCCGGATCGCGGAAAATTTCATCCTGCCAGTCAGTACCCACACCAAAGGCATTGACTTGCTCCTGGGTGAATACCTCCGGGTTTCCCAGCAGTCGGGCGCGCTCGTTCACTAACATGGCATGTTCTTGCGCATTGAGAAAATCCAGTTTGTTGACAGGTCCCGCCATGGATACCTGACCGCTGTAGTCGATTTTGGCTTTACCAGCTTCTCCCTGTTTGGTGGTAATCAGCACGACGCCATTAGAACCCCGTGAACCATAAATGGCTGTAGCAGAAGCACCTTTCAGTACTTCAATAGACTGGATGGAGGTAGGATCAATGTTAGCCATGGGGTTAAAACTGGGTCCATTACCGCCTAAAGCACTGGTACCCACATAGTCAGACAGGGGCACACCATCAATGACGTAGAGGGGCGATCCACCGGCATTCAGGGATGCCGTACCACGTACTTCTACGCTCATGGCACCTCCCGGCTCGTGTGACCCGGTAAATACGTTAACCCCAGCCGCTTTACCCTGCAGTGCCTGATCAGGTGTATTGATGACCGGTAACTCCAAGTCTTCCCGGCTTACAGAGGAAACTGCGCCCGTCAGGTCGCTTTTGCGCTGCGTACCATACCCAATCACCACTACTTCAGATAAGGCTTGTACATCGGAAGATAAGCTGATATTGATTACATTGCGATTACCGATGTTGACCTCCCGGGTTTGATAACCTACGGATGAAAATACCAGAGTTCGGGCATCTTCGGCGATGCTGAGTTGGTAGTTACCGTCGGCGTCAGTTACGGTACCCGTTGTTGTGCCTTTGACTAAGACATTGACTCCGGGCAGATCTCCGTTGTCACTTTCATCAGTCACCTTTCCACTTATGGTTTCTTGTGCCCATGTGGGATTGAAAAACCATAAGAAGATGAAGCAACCTACTAAGCGAGAGAAAACAGTTAGATTGTTGCTTATAATAATTAAGTTTTAAGTTGTACAAAAAAACATTAATAAATCTTTTGCTATTTTTTCTTAATTATTGTCAGTAGTAGTTATGCTTTTTATATTTTATGAATTTGAAATTATTAAAATAAAAATATTTTCCAAATTTAGACTATTTTTTTTATTAAAATAGTATTTTCCACTCATGTGATATCATTAATCAATAAGAAAAAGTTGAATAATAAACCATATTTTTACATATCTAATTTACCCATAATTTTTATAATTTATGCTTCCATTTTTCCTGAGCTGTGATTGGGGAACCACCGCACTTCGTCTGCAATGGGTCAAAGTACCAGAGCTCAAAGTCCTGCATTCCATTCATCTAAATGACAGCGGCCTGGGGCAACTTAATCTTTCGGCAGACGAAAAAAAAGAGTTACTTGATCGGCAATTACAGCTACTGATAAAGGAAGCCTCAGGCCCAGCTGATGCACCCTGCATTGTATCAGGTATGGCTTCTTCAACCATCGGAATCCGGGAACTACCGTACGGTACACTGCCACTGACCCTTTCCACCTTTAAGATACCCTACAGAAAACTGGAAGAGAATGTGTACCTGGTTTCAGGCATTGCTGGTGAGGAAGATGTGATGCGGGGAGAGGAAGTGCAGATTCTGGGGGCAGCCCAATCGTTAAATGGGCAACGTACCCTAGTCATTTTGCCCGGTACCCATTCCAAACACGCCACGCTGGAGGATAATGCCATGACTTTCTTTAAAACGTACCTAAGCGGAGAGCTCTTTGCGCTTCTGCGTCAGCATAGTATCCTCCGTCATTCGTTGCCGGAAGTACCGGATGAATCCATAGACTTTTCAGCCTTTCAGGATGGGCTAAATGCGTCCAAAGGAGAGTTGCTCAATACTCTTTTTACCATTAGGGCTCGCCAGCTTCTGCAAGGCAAAGACCCGGGCTACAATCATAACTTTCTCAGCGGCTTACTGATCGGTACAGAGTTGCAAGGATTATCGCATCAAACTGCTTCCCAAGTATTGCTGATTGCAGACGGAACGCTGGCCACATTATACCAGCATGCTCTCAGCTTCTTATTTTCCAAAGTATCTGTGCATTTGTTCTCCACAGAAGAAGCTACGATATTAGGGCATTACCAGCTCGTTAAAACGATCAATGTATGAAGAACCAGCCATTTTCCTTTGATTTGTTTCACAGGATGCCCCTGATAGGCATACTGAGAGGCATGCTTCCTGCCCGACTGCAAAGAGTCACTGAACTTTTTCAGCAAGCCGGTTTCACGACCCTGGAAGTGACAATGAATAGCCCGGCCGCAACCACCGTGATCGCTGCTTTGCGCAAGAATTTTCCGGAGCTAAACATTGGTGCCGGAACGGTGCGCAACCTGAAGGAACTAAAGACAGCCCTTGACGCAGGTGCTTCTTACATTGTGACACCTGTATTAGACGAGGCCATAATTCAACATTGTCGTAAAGAAAAAATAGCAATTTTCCCGGGAGCTTTTTCGCCTACCGAAATTTACCGGGCCTGGCAGGCAGGTGCCGATATGGTCAAGGTATTTCCTGCGGGCAGGTTAGGGCCTGCATATTTTAGAGACCTGTTGGCCCCGCTAGACGAAGTACAATTCATCGCAGTGGGAGGCGTCAAATTAGAAAATATGGCTGATTTTCTAAACGCAGGGGCACAGGGAGTAGGACTGGGCAGTAGCTTGTTTCCTAAAACCATGATCGGAAACGAAAACTGGGATGGTTTGTTCGAGCATTTTCAGGAGTATGCAGATCATTACCGTTCAGTCGTAAACGCATCTCGTCAGAAAAAATAAATCCCTTCCTTTTTTTATTCTTCAACCAAAGTAGCTACACTCAGACGTTGTGCCTGTATAGCAGTGATCACTACCGTATTTACGATGTCTGCCACCGTACAGCCCCGGCTCAGGTCATTGACCGGTTTTTTTAGACCCTGTAATATAGGTCCAATCGCCAAAGCGCCGGTTTCCCGTTGTACCGCTTTATAGGTGTTGTTCCCGGTATTGAGGTCGGGAAAAATGAGGACTGTAGCATCGCCGGCCACTTCTGAGTCGGGCATTTTTTTGGAGCCCACTTCTTTGTCCACTGCCGCATCATACTGGATAGGCCCTTCTACTTTAAGATCGGGATGTTTTTTCTTGAGTATTTGCGTGGCCTTTCTGACTTTTTCTACTTCCTCCCCTTTACCGGATGCTCCGGATGAGTAGGATAGCATAGCTACTTTGGGCTCTATATCAAATGCCTGGCTGGTTTCCGCTGATGAGCTGGCAATCTCGGCCAGTTCCTCGGCGTTAGGGCTGGGGTTAATCGCACAGTCACCGTAGACCAGCACCCGGTCTTCCAAGGCCATAAAAAACACCGAAGATACAATAGACACTCCCGGCTTGGTCTTGATAAGCTGAAAAGCAGGACGAATGGTATGCTGCGTGGTGTGAGCGGCTCCGGATACCATACCATCTGCCAGCCCGGTCAGCACCATCATGGTACCGAAATAAGACACGTCCACCAGGGCGTCGCGGGCGTTATCCCGATTTGCCCCTTTGTTTTTCCTGATTTCAATAAAGCGCTCAATAAAGCTATCCAGGTGCTCAGACTCAGCTGGATTTATCAGTTGGATGCGTTTTAGGTCTAGCCTTATCCCTTTTCGGGTAATCAGGTTGATTATTTCGTCTGACTTACCCAAAATCGTCAAATTCACAATATCCTGTTCCTGCAGGATTTCAGCAGCTTTTAGGATACGTTCGTCGTTGCCTTCGGGCAGTACAATATGCTTCTTATTCTCTTTGGCTTTTTGCACCAGGTTATACTGAAACATTTTTGGTGTAATACCCCGTACCCTTACGTTACTGATCATTTGTTCCAGCACCGGCGTATCTACATATTTTTCAAACAACTTTTTGCTAATCGTGATCTTATGATGGCTGTCCGGCATAATGTAGGAAACCAGCGTGGCCAGGTCTGATACTGTATTGTACGTATTGCTTTCTACCGATAGAATAGGCACGACACTGGGTAGGCCATCCAGTAACTTTTTGATGGTGCTATCGGGTAATAAAGGGGTAGACAAAAGGATGCCGCTGATGGGTGGATAGTTTTGTGACTGATGGGCCTGCAGTGCGCTCAAAATAATATCACCTCGGTCACTGGGTGTAATGACCAGGCAGTTTTCAGAGATGTGTTTCAGGTAATTTTGCATCTGCATCGCGGCCACTGAGTAACGATACACCTGCTTCCCCATTAAATCCTCGCCATAGAGGATTTCCGCATTCAGGTGGTTGGCTACCTCCTGTAGTGTCGGACTTTGCAATACAATATTTTCGGGAATTACCGAAACGAGTAACTCCTTATTTTTGATACGGTGGCGTATGTCCAGAAGGAGTTCGTGCGCTAGAGCAGAACGTACCCGGTTGATAACTATACCCAGAATTTCACACTCTTTTTGAGCAAAGAGTTCATATGAGATCTGCACCGGGCTGATAATTTCTTCCAGATCACGTCCCAGGTCCCCTCGGCCCAGGATCATTACCGGACATCCCAGATTTTTGGCAATATCCACA
>CAZZGE010000050.1:0-25612 GCA_964653665.1 uncultured Porifericola sp.
TATATTAAGTCGATAATCGGCAGGTAGTCAAGGCTACTTTACGGGACGGATACTTAAGATTGGTTCATGGAAATACCCGCTTTTCAGCAGACCTGGATTTTGATAACTTCAATTTGAGCCCGAAGGATTTTGATGGGATATCATCCATCATTGCCAACAACCTGAAAAAAGAAGGCTATCAGACAGAGGTTAGAAATGTAATGCGCGGAGCTTTTCACTGCTACATTCGCTTTCCGGAGCTGCTTTATAAAGAAGGGCTGAGCGGACATAAAGAAGAGAAAATATTGATCCAATTGGATACTGGATCCCAGCATTTTGATTTTGAACCTAAGCGTCACATCCTCAATAAGTTTGATGTATTCACGGAAATTCTCACCACGCCGGAAGATATTCTTCCGGAACAGAAATTTTACGCAATCCCTAATCGTCCAAGGCCAAAAGGTGGGGATTTTTTTGATATCATCTTTCTTTTGGGAAAAACTAAGCCTAACTACGACTACCTAAAGCTGAAGCTTAATATTAATTCTCCTCAGGCAATAAAATCTGTGATTTTGGAGCAGTGCAGTAAGATTGGTATGACCGAAATGGCCAGGGATGTGGCATCTTTCGTTTTGACACGAAAGACCAGATACGGGTGAAGCTGTTTATGGAGTATTTGAAGCAGGTGGAGTTATAAACTTCAATAAGTGAAACATGCTTTATCCAGGGTACAAATGTGATTAGGTCATCATTTTCAAACACAGCATTCACAATAAGATCACCAAAATTTTAAATACAATAAAATCGGTATAAACAAAGTGAGGACTTACTTCACATTTTACGTTTTCTCTAAGAAACCGTCACGCATTAAAAAAAAGATCTAGTACAGTCCATTGTGGTACTTTCAGGCAGAAACTCCGGGGCATGGATCCTGATTGCTTATACTGAGCAAACAAAGTAAACATTACTTAAAGCATCCTCAAAAAGTCAGGCTGTAGCTTTGAGCAAACTTTGACAAGTTGAGCACAAAGAGCGTAGCAGCAATCCAAGTGTGGGATGTTTCCTTGAGTTTCGCTTTGATATGATTCAGTGAAAGTGCTTGCTTGGCATTTCCTATCCTACCTTCTATATGGTTTCTTTCTGCATATTCTTTCTTCTTTTTTTGCCGCAGTGGCGGACCACTTTTGCCTTGCTGTTTTCTAAACTGGCCTACCTTGAGCTTTACGCACAGGCTTAGCAGTTTTCTTCCGTTTCTTAGCCTCTTGCAGGTAGCGCTGGTGAGCTACTTTACGGTAAGTCCTTGGCTTGATATCCATATTATCCCTGAGTTCTTCAAAAAGCAGATCAATGATCTGCTCTGCTTTGATCCTGGCCTCGTAGACCAGAAATAGGTCATTGGGATAGCGGATATATTGGTCGGCCACGGTAGCATCAATTTTAAGCCTGCCTTTATTGGCACTAGCTTCTTACGGCCTATCAAGTTTTTTGTCGTTTAACTCAGGATGTGAAGTAGTGATAAGCAATTCGTCGAACTGGTAAAAAGTATCTTCACCCAAATTTTCCGGATCTCAACGAACAGGCTTGGCGCAAAAACAGGCTCAGGGTTATAGTCCTGTAAGCCCAGGAAAAACTTCATCGGGGCCGCCCTTTTGGTAAGAGTTCTCGCTGATTGTTTGCAGGGTTTCTTCGTCTGAGAGACATAGCTTGTGCCCCCGAGGCCCGGTAAGATGATAAAGGCCCCAATGACAATCCTGGGATTTACTGCCTTGGCACCGAGGCTTTTATCGAACTTAGATGTGTATATTTTTATCATCTCATCCTATGGCAATAGGAAAGACATCGGACTGCCGACGCAGCTGAATCCATCGGTTGGCAGGATTGGGTTTAAGTTGGTGAAGATTAGGGAATTCGGTTATTTTGGCTTGGAACTGAGAGGAATAGTCGATCATAAAAGCAATGATATACACTTCTACACGAGTAAGCTTGCATTAAAACTAAAAAAAGACACTTTTTTATCTGAAGATCAACTAGTTACGTTGATCTGAGGAGGCTCTAAGTATCGTTATCCGGTCTTGAAGGGGGATATTAAGGTGCGTTGAGATCTTTGCTGATTTAAATTTGCGAGGCCGAAGATGCTCAGATATTAAAGGGGGTCGTTGCCAAAGAACATGTCCATATGCATGTAGAATATAGGCCATCTCAGTCAATCAGCGAATTAGTAAGACATCTAAAAGGGAGAAGTTCCAGAAAGTTTCAGCAAGGGTATCCCGAGTTAAGGAAACGATATTGGCCGGCTCCCCGGTGGGGAAGGCATTTTTGGGCAATCGGTTTCGGCTGTTGGAGTACGGCCAATGTGACCGATGAGATGGTTAATGAATACTCAGAACATCATCGTAAACCAGGAGGAGATGATCAATCAAACTTCATCCAGCAATGAATGACTTTCAGTCAAAACAAACCACTATGGTGCTTTTAGCCCATAGTGGTTTATTCGTTAATCAGATTTCGCATACCCAATTCTAGTAGTTCAATTCGTCTTTTTCAGTACCAAGCTGACCAGAATATAAACGTTTGCCTATTCGTTGATGCGTCCCCAATTTGGCGTGATTTCCCGTGCAAATTCTGTAAACTTGCGGTATGCAACAAATTCCACTTTTTATAGACAACCAGCCGGTAGAGGGCCAGGGGTTGGCTTTTGATAACTTCAACCCGGCTACCGCAGAAAAAATACATACAGTAACGAGCGCCTCTCAGGAAGATTTTGAAAAAGCGGTGATGTCAGCAAAGCAAGGCTTTGTCAAATGGTCAGCCATGCCGCCCACTGAGAGAGGGCGCATACTTCATAAGGCTTCGCTGCTGTTAAGAGAAAGAAATGACGAACTGGCTGCCCTAGAAGTGATGGATGCCGGTAAACCTATTCGGGAAGCTATGGAGGTAGACGTGATCTCAGGCGCAGATTGCCTGGAGTATTATGCCGGGCTGGCCGCTGCGCTGCACGGTGACCATATCCAGTTTGGTGGTGACTTTGCCTACACCCGTAGGGAGCCTCTGGGCATTTGTGCTGGTATTGGAGCTTGGAATTATCCCATCCAAATTGCCTGCTGGAAGGCTGCTCCCGCTCTTGCCTGCGGGAATGTGATGATCTTTAAACCCGCCGAACTTACCCCGGTCACTGCACTCAAGGTAGCTGAAATCTTTGCTGAAGCTGGTTTGCCCGAGGGTGTTTTCAACGTGTTGCAGGGAGATGCCGCAGTAGGAAAGATGATGACCTCTCATTCCGACATCGCTAAAGTATCCATTACCGGTGAGGTGAGTACCGGAAAAAAAGTCATGGAAGCATCGGCTCAGACCCTGAAGCAGGTAACTCTGGAACTGGGAGGCAAATCACCCATTTTGGTATTTGATGATGCTGACCTGGAAGAAGCTGTGTATGGCGCCATGCTAGGTAACTTTTATACCCAGGGTGAAATCTGTAGTAACGGAACGCGGGTATTCGTGCATGAAGACCTTAGGGAGCGTTTCGTAGATCTGCTGTTGGAAAAAACTGGTCAGCTTAAGGTAGGGAACCCAAGCGATAAAACTACCCATGTTGGGGCGTTGATCAGTGAAGATCATTACCAAAAAGTAATGGATTTTATCCACCTGGGAAAAAAGCAGGGTGCTGAGCTGCTCTACGGTGGAAATCGTGTTGACGTACCCGGATGCGAAGGGGGATACTTCGTAGAGCCTACGGTTTTCCACTGCCATTCGGATTCTTTAGCCATTGTTAAAGAGGAAATTTTTGGTCCGGTGATGTCCTTGCTTTCTTTTCGTGACGAAGAAGAAGTTATCAATAGGGCCAATGACACGCCATACGGTCTGGCGGCAGGGGTATATACCAAAGACTTACAACGCGCCCACCGGGTAGTTGCTTCGCTACAGGCCGGTATGTGCTGGATCAACAGCTTTAACCTGAACCCGGTAGAAATTCCTTTTGGTGGATACAAGCAATCAGGTGTAGGCCGGGAAAACGGCTTAGCCGCCATTGAACACTACACACAACTCAAAACTGTATATGTTGCCATGAACAAAATGGGCAACCCTTTTTGACATTATAATATATTTTATTAAGCATGCAATTTGACTTTATCGTAGTCGGTGGAGGATCCGCCGGCGTTGTAACTGCCTACCGACTGGCAGAAAAAAATATAGGATCAGTACTGCTCATTGAAGCGGGAATATCCGATGCAGAACGAGATGATGTGCGGCTACTGAATCAGTGGCAGACACTGCTGGAAGGAGATCTAGACTATGATTTTACCATCGCCACCCAGGCCACCGGCAACAGCCGTATGCGACACAGCCGGGCCAAGGTGATGGGCGGATGTAGTTCCCATAATTCAGCTATTGCTTTCCAGGCTCCTGACTATGATTTTGAAGTATGGACAGCAACCGGCCTCAATGGCTGGAGTCCCCCCGAAGTCAGGCCGTACTATGACAGAGTATTTGAAAAGGTAAACCTGGAAGTATCAGATTCAGGCAATACCTGTGGTAAAGCGATGTTGAAAGCCTGTAATGAATACGGTATCCCAACATTGGATTTTACCAAAGGACATTATCGTCTGGGTGCCGGATGGTTTTACCTGAACAAAAGGGGAAATCTGAGGCACTCCTCTTCAGTCGCCTACCTGCATCCCTATGAGTCTGTACCTGAAAACCTTACTATCATGACCGAGACTTTCGCCCATCGGCTGATACTGGAAGGTACCGCCGCAAAAGGGGTAAAAACCAGCCGGGGTGAGTTTATGGCCAATCAGGAAGTCATCCTCTCCGGTGGCGCTTTTCAGACACCCCAGCTTCTGATGCTCTCGGGTATCGGACCCAAAGAGCATTTGCAGGAGATGGGAATAGAGATCGTACAAGGCTTACCCGGTGTAGGGCAACATTTACTGGACCATCCTGAAGGCGTAATCATGTGGGAAGCTGCGCAAGAGATGCCCGTAAAAACTGCTCAAAACTACGAGATAGGCGTTTTTTGTAAGACTGAGCCTGGCCTACCCATCGCTGACCTCATGTACCATTTCGGTACCGAGGCTTTTGATATGCATACCGCACCGGCGGGATATCCCACTGCAAAAAATGCTTTTTCGCTCACGCCTAATGTGATGCACGCCCGAAGCGAGGGTTTCGTACGACTTCAGTCTTTGGATCCTGAGGCGGCACCACTTATTGACCCACGATATTTTTCCGATCCCGATGGCTACGATGCCCATGTAATGGTAGAGGGCATTAAGATCGCCCGGAAAATTGCCGAACAAGATGCGCTAAAACCCTGGATCAAAAAAGAGCTGGCTCCTGGCCCTGCTGTTCAAACCGACGAGCAGATTTTGGATTACATTTATCAGACGCATAACACTGTCTATCACCCGGCTGGTACCTGCAAGATGGGATCTGCCGATGACATTCAGTCCGTCTGTGACAGCCAGTTGCGGGTCAACGGTTTGCAAAACCTCCGAATTGCAGATGCCTCTATTTTTCCAACCATTACCAGTATCAATCCCAATATGACCTGCATGATGATCGGTGAAAGGTGTGCTGATTTTGTGAGCCAGGCTAATGACAGCCGGTAGATTAATTTTGCTTTCTCAAGGGTTGAGGAGGGCAGCTTTTTTGGGTCAAACGAGAAACCAGCATGATACTCAACAAACCGCTTACCATAGCCAGCGTGCGGAAAGGAAAAAGTACCGTACCGTCTTCCTGGGTGAGGGGGTAGGGTATCATGTTTTCCAGGCCCAGGGTAGGCTCGCCTCCTCCAAATCTTAAAGTTACCGAAACGATAACTCCGGTAATTGCTCCATATCGGTTGGCTTTTTTATCAAAGAGTGCACAAACGAGCTGTGGGAAAAGTATGGAATAGACAAAGTCACTGCACAAAAACCATAGCGCGTAGACACTCTTGACTTGCAGGGCAATGAGAGTAGCACTAATACCGATAATCCAGATCACCTTTTTGATCACCCTAGATAGAGCGCGCGAATCAATCTTAGGTCGAAGCAACTTACGGTACAGGTTCCATGATGCCATGGAAGAAGCCGATAGTATGGAAGAATCTACCGATGACATTACGGCCGCGGCGATCGCTCCTAAACCAATCGTCGCGACCCAAGGGTTCGTCAGGTAGCGAACTACGTAAGGTAGTGTAAGCGCTGCTTCTTCAGGTGCAGCAACCCCCATCGCTGACCAGTCCACTACATTGGCGATCACCCCGATCATGACGGCAGGTACGGCAGCGATCATACAGACAAAACCGGCCATGATAGAAAGTCGCATCGCTACCTGTTCGTTTTTAGAAGCCAGTACGCGCTGAAAATAGACCTGCCAGGGAATACCACCGAAAATGAGCAGTAGGGCTGAGTCCCACCAGTTCCAATAATAGTCGCCCCAAGCTTCATTTTTCCAGCCGTCCAGTGGGGGAAACAGCTGTGAAAAAATGCCTTTTTTTTCTTGATAGGTTTGCCAGGCGATATCCCAGCTTCCAACTTTATCCAGAGCAAACGGAATGACTAGCGTGAGTCCTACGAGTAGTAGTACCATCTGTATGACGTCGGTAAAAGCTACGGCCCAAAGCCCTCCCAAGGCAGTATAAGCAATAGCGATAGCGGCTGATACGACAATGGAGGGGACGAAATCCATGCCTAGTACCGTTCCGAAGGTAGTTCC
This sequence comes from uncultured Porifericola sp., assembly GCA_964653665.1. Lineage (GTDB taxonomy): Bacteria > Bacteroidota > Bacteroidia > Cytophagales > Cyclobacteriaceae > Catalinimonas. The sequence goes on from CAZZGE010000050.1 coordinate 6,679, forward strand.
TAGAGCGGTAAGGATGGCTGAAGTCCAGAATAGCTCACCGGAAATGGCCGGTATACTGAGAATAGCAGCTACTTTTTTACCGAAACGCTGCTCCAGGGGATCAATCATGGTTTTGAATTCGTAGCGACGCATCTTACGGGCGAAGAAAATACCCCCAATGATCAGACTCAACGCATATCCCCAGGGAGCTTGTACCCAGGCCAGGCCAGATGAATTGGTATATTCTGCTGTGCCGTTGATATATCCGCCACCTACCCAGGTCGCGCTCATGGTAAAAATGGCTACGCCCAGGGGCAAAGAACGGTCTGCCAGCATCAAGCTGTCTTCGTTTTGATCACCCTTCTTACCGGCAGCATAAGTGCCGATGTAGAAGATTGCTGCGTAAAAAAGCATCATGGCAAAAAAGCCCGGCCAGTACACTGGCCTGCCCAGCCAGTGCATTACCAGCCCCAAAAGCATGAGGATGGCCATGATAGCGACGGAAGGAAGTAATTTTTTAAGTAGCCTTGAAGACATGCGGATGTTAATGGACGGACTAGCTGCAGTGCTAAGTGTATGTGTGCACAAAGAAATAAAAAAAGGCCCAAAGCAGGGCCTCTTTTTAAATGATTATTGATAAAGGTTATTCCCAGCCAAAGATTTGATTAAGGTTGGGGTTTAGGACAACATCCGGCTGAGGGATAGGGCGATAGTAGTATTTAGGCGCTACAAACTCTCCCCGGTCAGCCATCGTCTGGATGTTACCGGAAGTGACATTCTCCAGGTATACTCCAACGTCCTGACCGAATGTACCGGCTCGGTAGTATATAAGTTGGTCTCCTAATTCATTTACCTCTTTTTCCTCCGGGATAATTTCCGATCCATCTATGAGAAATATATCTGGAATATCGTCCCCGGTGAGGTCATACTTACCTAATCCAGGAAAGTAGATGCCTTCGGGTTCTTTTTCCAGCAATTCACCAGCTCCCCAACGCATCAGGTCATCAAAGCGATAACCTTCCAAAGCCATTTCAATTCGTCGCTCACGACGAATTTCTAAGAGCACATTTTTCTGAGGAGAATTAATATTGGGATAGCGAGCGGCTTGTAGCGGATCTACAACTGGGTTGATGCTCATGGCTGGCATACCGGCTCTTTCTCTCAAAAGGTTGACGCTCATATCAAGGTCAGCCTGCGTCAGTTCGCCCAGTTCTGCCTTGGCCTCCGCATAAATAAGAAGCTGCTCTGCGTAGCGCAGTACTGGGAAATCTACACTGTTCTGGACAGTGATATCTGTGTCGTTGACAAACCCTTTGATCTGGTGATAGCCGGTAAAGTTTTTGGCTAGCTGCTGTACATATACACCACCCCCCTGTGAATAAGTAGTCGTATTTTCCAGCTCCCAACCTGGATAAGCATAGGTTTGTGAGAGGCGAGGGTCACGATTTTCAAATTCCTCTACAAACAGCTTGGTTTCATAGTCGGGTTGTTCTGAATAAAAACTACCATCAGTCATCAGGTAAGCTTGCAGGAGGTCACGAGAGGGACATACTTCGTAGTTACCAAAAAGATAGGTCCACCAGCCGCTATTGAGCGTCTGATTTTCAAATGCCCTTACCAGTATCACCTCAGGATTTCCACCGAGATCTCCATTATCAAACAAGCTTCCGTAGTCGGTCATAGGATTGCCAGTATTGTAAATACTGTAACCTCCATTATTGATAATATCCTGAGAAAAATCACGCGCCATACGAATGAAATCGTCAGCGGTGCCTTCTAACCCAAGTTCGGTATGATACTTACGAAAAGTACCTTCATAGAGTGCAAAACGCGCTAAGTACGCTTTTACTACCCAACGATTTACTGCACCTGCTTCAGATTGTACATCAACATTCTCCGCAGCAAAGGTAAAGTCATCCATGATATTCTGGACCACCATTTCACGAGAATCTCTCCCTTTAAACAGTTGTTCGTCCTCATTAGAAGAAATCACCTGATCGTACCAGGGTACGTCAGAGTATCGCTTGACTTTGTCTACGTAAAATCTGGCCCTGAAAAAACGCCCCAGTCCTTCGTAATGTGCCAGCCGGTTTTCGTTAAGGTCAGCTTTGCTATAATTCTCCAGAAAGAAATTAATATCACGAAGGCCTCCCCAGTTCCATCCACCGACAATCGTGGCTGAGCTGGGGTTACTGATCATCATGTTTTTGATCTCGGTATTACCGGTCGTAGCGGCATTATCGGTTGAGCGGTCTTCAATAAACTGCCCATGCGAAGGGAAATTATACAGGCCATAGACATATAAATTTAGATCCTCTTCTGTATTAAAGAAGTTCTCTCTTCCAATGGAAGTTTCGGGCACCCTGTCCATAAAATCATCATTACAGGCAGAGACAAGCAGTATCAAACTGCTTAGATAAAAGTATTTAAATATAGCTTTCATACTTATAAACAAATTAGAAATTGACGTTTAATCCTACGGCAAACCTGCGCTGTACCGGATAAGCGAATCCGCTACCTTCGCCACGGCTGTTACCTCTGGAAGGATCAAAATTGTTGTTATCGTTGATGGCTTCAGGATCGTAAAAATCTTTGAGCTCAGACCACTCAAATACATTTTCACCACTAACGAAAACTCTTAAACGATCTATGCCAACTCTATCCACCATCGCCTGGGGAAGCGTATAACCGATGGTTAGGTTTTTAAGTCTCACGTAAGAGCCATCCAGCAAGTAGCGTGTCTGTGGTATGGCCAATCCCTGGGCTTGATCTATACGTTCACCTAAATTTCTGTCAGCTAACCAGGCCTGTAGTGACGGGTAGAAAGCATCCAGGTTTTGATCAGCCAGGCCCGCATCAAGGTAAGACTGAGAGTGTTGCGCTCGTTCTGCATCAGTATCAGCAGTAGCTCTGTAGAAATCGTTAAGATGTGAGTAACCACCCGCATAAGGCTGCTGGTAGAATCCCCAGTACAGGTAATCGCGAGGATAGTAGTCGCGCTGAGCTAATCCCTGGAAAAATGCTCTCATATCAAAGCCTTTCCACGACATGTTCAGATCTAAGCCAAAACGAAAGCGGGGTGAAAGGTTACCGATTATGGTGAGGTCCTGAGGTTCGTCTACGGTATTACCTTTGGTGATGGCGCCATCACCGTTTTGGTCTAAGTAGCGTGGCCAGCCCGGAATAATGGAGATGGCACCCCAGGGGATAATGGCTGTCTGGTCAATCTGCTGTATTTCATCTTCGGATCGGAATAGACCATCGCTTTCAAGCCCCCAGATCTCACCGAGTTCCATACCCTCATAAAACTGGGTCAGGTTACGGTTGGGATTATCAAACTTGGTGATTGTCGCCCGGCTGTCTGACAGGATAAACTTAGTACTGAAATTTAAAGGACTACCACCCACTTCAAAGTTATCGCGGTAGTTCAGCGCCAGTTCCCATCCTCTATTTCTGAGATCAGCCGCATTTTCATTAGGTTCAGCTGCCCCAAGGACATCAGGTAAATCTCTTCCCTGGGTAAGCATGCCCAATGTATTTCTCTCATAGATGTCAAAGTTGGCTGTAAAACGATCTTCCAGGAAGCCCATGTCTACACCAAAGTTTACAGTATTCACAGTCTCCCAGGTGTAGTTGGGCGAAACAAGTCCTGGTGGAATAATCTCCTGGGGTCGGTTACCTCCTATCAGGTAATTTGACTGAACAGCCTGCATGGTGGGAATGTAGCCATAGTTAGAAACAGATTGATTACCCAGTGAGCCGTAAGAAGCCCTCAGCTTAAAGGTACTCATCACGTTGCTTACTGGGGCGAAGAATCTTTCCTGGTCTATACGCCAGGCGGCTGAGGCTGAAGGGAAGAAGCCAAAACGCTTATCAGCAGGAAAACGAGAACTACCATCGTAGCGTCCGTTCAACTCTACGATATAGCGGTCAAGAAGTACATAGTTTAAGCGGTAAAAAGCGCCACGAATGGCCCAGTCGCCAATGAGTTCACCAACGTTGGCGTTTCCAGTAGCCAAAGCGATCGTAGGCAGTGAAGATGATATCACATTATTCCGATCTGCGCTGAATAACTCTGTCCGATAGTACTCCTGGTTAAATCCGACGATGGCCGTCAAATCATGGATACCAAAGTCCTTATTGAAAGTAGAATAAACGTTAAAAACATTATAATTTTCAAATTGGGCACGACGATAAGCATAGTTCTGTCCCTCCTCACGTACATCTTCAGGTCCAAAACCTATGTTGTAACGCGTCGTGTGATAATTGAAGTTAGTATTACCACGTCGGTAGGTGTAGTCAGCATTCACTTTTAGCAGGTCATCCCAGAAAGAGAGCTGGGCGGTAAATCTAGACTGAAGGCTATTGTACTGATTGGTCGTGTAACCACCATCTGCCATTTGGGCAGCCAGTCTTCCTGCTTTAGTATTAGCCCAGGTTCCATCCGGGTTTACATGCCAGTCAGTAGGCCAGAGATTATAAATATCAAAGAAAGACGAACCTGTTGTCGTTTGCTGCAGGGAATTGCTAAGCAAGGATCCATCTACCAGTGCTGAAGGTTGCTCACGCACCGTATTGGTCAGGAAAGTATTGTTACCCAATGTAAACCAGTCAGTGACATCGTAATCTACTTTAGAACGGAAGCTGTAACGATCAAAGTAGTCGTCAGCAACCTTGACCACTCCATTCTGACGGTTGTAGTTACCGGAAATATAGTAACGTGCCTTTTCAGACGCACCATCAATGGAGAGTGAATGGTTTTGAGAAAAGCTACTTTCATTCATGAAGTAGTTCGTCCAATCACGATTCCCCATATATTCCCAAAGATTAGGATTGGTAAGATCAGTCCTTACCGGGTCAATGGACGGGTCTTCAGAACGCTGCTTGGCGTACAGGTAAGTTTGGTCGGTAAAATTCTGATAGTCCCAGGGAGTATTGTCCGTAGAAGTTTCCAGCACTCTCAAAAAGATATAGGGATCGTTGATTTTCTCGGGTACAATCGTGGGCTGGTCCCAGGAAAAGTTGTTCGTATAGCTTACGTTAACACCCTGCTCATCACCCATTTTGGTCGTAATCAGGATAACGCCAAACGAAGCACGGGCTCCGTATATGGCAGCCGCAGAAGCATCCTTAATGACCGAGATATTTTCAATATCCTGGGGTGAAATCCGGTTGAGTTCTACCGGATCAGAAGGTACACCGTCAATCAGGATGAGTGGGCTTCCTCCGTTGATAGAGGTCAGGCCACGTATATTAATGTTAGCAGCTGCACCCGGTTCACCTGAAAGAAAGTCTACATTCAGGTTGGGTATTACGCCCTGTAAACCCTGTGATAAATTAGAAATTGGGCGGTTCTCAATGACTTCTGCATCAATCTGGTCTACAGCACCCGAAAGGTTTACTTTCTTAGCGGTACCGTAACCTACTACTACAATTTCATCAAGTTGGGCAGCATCCTCTGGAAGCGATATGCTAATTTCAGAGCGGTTATTGACCGGAACTTCCTTCGTTTCGTACCCTACAAAACTGAAAATCAGCACATCATCAGGCTGCGCACTGATTTGGTACTCTCCTTCCACATTTGTGATGGTTCCCTGGGCTGTTCCTTTAATCAAAACGTTAACTCCAGGAAGTGGATTTTCTTCTACATCTACAACAGTACCACTTACTGTTGTTTGTTGGCTATAGGTAATTGCCGGCAAAAGTAATAATAGAAATACGACGCCTCTAGCAAAACACCTGCTCAACGGCTTAGGTAGTTTGTCTAAGTGTTTCATTTGAATATGGTTATGTTGAATAGATTTTACAATGCAAAGATAGATATTATGCAGTTGCATAAAAGGCAACTCAACTGGGACATTTGTTAGGTATTGTAGAATTCAAGAGGCTGTTGCCTGTATAAGCACTTTATAAAAAAATATTTATATTTTTAATTGAATAATCAATATATAAAAGGATTTTATTTTTAGGTTAATTTCAAATTATAGGATTAACATAAGCTTAATATTGTCATGTTGACACAATTAATGCTATTTTTGAGTTTTATAAACTTTTGATACACTACTATATCTTACACTTTTATTCATGTATTTCAGCAGAGTTTTTATCCTGATTGTACCCATTGTATTAAGTTAAGGCGCAAAACTTTATGCCCAGAGAGCGATAAAAAAATCGTTATTTATCATCGTAAACGGTATCCCTCCGGATGTGCTAGAATGGGTCAATATACCACATTTGGGTGAGATTGTATCAGTAGGAGGCTATACCCAAGCCTACATGGGTATAGAGAAAAATAGTTATTCACAGACTCCTACTATTTCGGCAGTAGGCTATAACAGTCTGCTTACCGGCAACTGAGCCAACCAGCATAACGTTTGGGGTAATAGAATTAAAGATCCCAACTACTATTGCTGGACAATCTTTCGTTCTATGGAAGAACAGTATCCCAAAAAAAGAACCGCAATTTTTTTAACCTGGCTGTAACCATACTAAACTGATTGGTGAGGGCTTCCGCAGAATGATTACTTCATGCTGGATTATCATTTTGATGGTTTCGAGCACGATACCGTAAACTTTCCCCACGGTCCCAACCGAAAGTTCATCTACCAGATTGATGAGCACGTAGCCGATGAAGCAGCGCAGTACGTAAAATTTAATGCCCTGGATATGTCGTGGGTGTATCTGGAGTTTACCGATGACATGGGGCATAAATTTGGAGATAGTCCCGAAATGGATGAAGCAGTCAGGATTGCTGACGCACAGGTAGGCAGAATATGGGAAGTAATAGAATATCGCGAGGTCAATTTCAACGAAGACTGGCTGATTTTTATCACCACAGACCACGGAAGGGATGCGAACACAGGGAAAAATCACGGCGGTCAGACAGAACGGGAAAGGGCGATCTGGATCACTACCAATACCCAGGGGCTTAACCCATACTTTCAGCAAGACGTACCCGGGATTGTATCTATTTTTCCAACTTTGGTACGTCATAATGACATTGAATTGCCCCGTGATCAGCCTTTTGAACTGGACGGGGTGCCGCTCACCTGAGAGGTTTTTCTGGCCCATGCGAGTGCCATACTGCAGGACGAATTTATTCAAGTAGAATGGTAAGCTCTCGTTGATGAAGGAACAGTGAAAGTTTGGTTGAGCCGTACCAATCAATTTGCCAATGGTCAACCCGATGAATACGAACTGATGGCAGAAGTACCGGTAGAGGAGGAAGGCTATCGCTTAGACATCAGCGATCAACCTTCTGATTTCTACAAAATTGTACTGGAAGGTCCTCATAATACCCTCAATCGCTGGGTAAAAAGAGAATAAAAAGACTTTCTACAGTCAATATTCCCCGGTTTATTGCTTTACTGCCGTGATAGTTTGTCTCATGATGCTCATCTTCATGCCAGTATACGTACCGTTAGACTGGGTGAATTCCATCTGGGCAGCACCATCCAACGGTTTCGTACTGGTTGTTTTCAAGGGGCAGGAGGAAAGCTTCCAGTCCGGCACGACGAATCTCCATACATAGTGCTCCATTTTTCATGCTGATCTCAGCACTGATCGGAAACTCATTCACCTGATAGGTACCAGTGATAGCCTCATCCAGTTCAAGTGAAGTATACACTTCTTCCAGGGAAGGGTAGGAGTTATTCATCTCATCAAAATCCGGTACTTCCCGGTTAATTATGATGAATTTTACCTCATCGGCGCGGGGAATAGCCAGGGATACCCTTTCGTTTTCTCCCCAGGTTTTGGCATTTCGGGTAATCTGCTTATGCCTGCCGTCCTGGTAGGTAATATCCAGCGTAATCGGTACTGGTCGTCTCCTTAGATTTTCAAGCATGAGCTGGCCGTTTTCAAAGGCTGTAGCTGTGACGTCGGCGTAGCCGTAGCGGAAAAACCAGGGCTCCCAGAGCCAGTCCAGGTTCTCTCCACTTACGTCCTCAAAGGTGTTGAAGAAATCATAAGGCGTAGGTGACTTGTGAGCCCAACGTCTTATGTACGTTTGAAAAGCCTCCAAAAAGGTCTCTTTTCCCAGGTAATGGTGCAATGTAGCGTAGACAAACTGTGGAAGAGCATAAGAAGCATACCCGTATTTGCTGTTTTCCATAAACTGTGAAGATGTGATCAGAGGCAGATCTTCATACGTACCAAATACCGACTGCATAGAAAATTTGGCACCAACGAAGACTGGGTCATCGTTTTCTTCAAAGTAGCGGTTGGTAACCAGTTGCGTGATGTAGTTGGCTCAGCCTTCGTCCATCCAGGCAAAACGCCGTTCATTGACTCTCACATACATAGGAAAATAGGTGTGGAACATTTCATGGATCGTGACACCACGTCCTGACCCCGGCATTGTTGGTCATCATGGGAAACTCTATACCACCGCCCTCCAGACCGATAAACGTGGTAAACGCCGGGTATGGGTAGGGGATACCGGGGAGATCTTCTGAGAAGTGGTGCATAGTCCTTTGTTGAATCCGGGTCACCTCTGCGAAAGCGGCTGCATCATCCGCAGGAAACGCGGTGCTGAAGAGTACCTTGCGGTCATCAACTGCTAGCACTGCAGCGTCCCAGAGGTAATGGTCGCTTATGCCAAAGGCAAAGTCAGTAACTTCTTCAGCCTTGAAATGCCAGGTACCTGACTTGTAAGTGACGCCATCTTCCAGATCCTGCCTGAGACCACATTGATTACATCACTGGACAGCCGAGCCTGCTTGTATTTGTCAAGGATTTTTTCGGGCAACACTTCTTCTGGGTTTTGCATAACCCCCGTAGACCATACAGTGAAGTTTTCCGGTACTGTGATACGCACATCGTAATTACCCAGGTTATTGTAGAATTCTGTCCGAAAGGTGTAGTCCAGTACGTCCCAACCAAATATATCGTCGTAGGCAGCCACCTGGGGGTAACAGTACGCGATGAAGTAAGAGGTGCTGTCTATCGCACCAGTACGGCGCAGGTTCAGGGGGACTTTTTGCTTCCAGTCAGTGCGCATCTCCAACGACTCACGAGAGGGGAGTAGTTCATTGAGTGTAATAATCAGGTTGGTACCGCTTTTCCGAACCTGTCGACCGTCAAGCGGATAGGGTTCGCCATTGATACTTAGTTTAGAAAGTTGTACTTCATCTATGTCTTCGGGGTTCACCTCCATGGAGCGGGCTCCTCCTTCCCGAAACGCCTCATAATAGAGTCGCACTACCAAAGCATTAAGTGAGTCAGGACTGTTATTGTAATAAGTAACTGTTTCAGAACCGGTGATGGATCGGTCAGCAGGATCAACACTGACGTTAATATCGTATTCTACCGTATTTTACCAGTATTATGGTCTTGGACTCTTTAGGAGAGCGTGTGCCTTGCTCATAAGCTTGCTGAATTTCCAGGGGTATGAACAAGCCTTCCTGTGCCATAAGCGTAGTTGTACTAAGGCAAAAAAAGTTAGAATTGTGTACTTCATAAATATGAAAATAAATTGATAAAAAAATAAAACCTGAAGAAACTTACCAAGGGTGTATGAATACACCAGCACGGATTTGGGGATATTATTTATCTCCCTGTATACCTTTCGTTAGGCTGCCAGCTAAAGTTATGACATTAACAATATCTGTGGCTGGCTATTATTTATTCCTTTGACTTCATCAAACAATACCCTCTTCTTTATGTTGATGGATGAACAGTACATTTTTTAAGTATGTGCAATTTGTACATCAAGTTTTATTTTTTTGATGAAAAAGAGGCAGAAAATCATTCTGGCAAGTGGCGTAGTAATCCTTGCTGCTTCCATATTCTTTAGTCAATTTTTAGCAGGTCAGGGTGACCAGAACAAATCTAAACAGCCAACTAAGACCCAGGCGAACCAAAAAGCCAGGCTGGTATCAACCCGACAGATAGATGTTAAAGATGTACAGTCTTATATCGGTGTAACCGGCAGATTACAGGCCGAAGATAAAATTGATGTTTATGCTGAGGTGACAGGGGTACTGCTACCTACACGCATTGACTTCAAGGTAGGTAACAGGTTTCCTAAAGGAAGCTTAATGCTGAGGCTGGATGACAACGAAGCCCGTCAAAGTCTCCGGTCCGCCAAAAGTAATTTTGCAAATACGCTTGCTTCAGTGGTACCTGATCTTGAAATAGATTTTCCTGAAGCCTCAGACAGTTGGAATGAATATTTGTTGAATTTTGATGTGAACGAGCTCCTTTCTGATTTACCAAAGCCTTCTTCTGACAGGATCAAGTTATTTCTTACCGCCCGTAATGTATACAGCCAATATTATGAAATACGCCAGTCGGAAGAAAGACTTGGCAAATACCGTATTTATGCGCCCTTCACCGGCACACTGACGGAAGCCAGCATTAATAGAGGTACGCTGGTGCGCAGCGGACAGAAGCTGGGAGAGTTTATTCGTTCCGGAGCTTTTGAGTTGGAAACTGCAGTAAGTACTGAAGAATTGCCTTATATAAATGTAGGAGATAGTGTAATGCTCTCGTCTAACAAAATGGGCAAAAGCTACCTCGGAAAAATTGTCAGGATCAATGATCAGATTGAATCCAGCACCCAGACCGTAAAACTTTTTGTGCGTGTAGCTGGTCCTGATCTCAAAGCGGGTTTATTCATGGAAGGAAGAATCAAGGGGCGTCTGTTTGAAAATGCCTCTGAGATTCGCCGTGATATTTTGATCAATGATTCCAAGGTATTTGTTCTGGTAGATTCAACTGCCGTACTCAGGGCATTAACTCCTCTTAAAATTTCTGACACTACTGCCATTGTAAGGGGGCTGCAACAGGGAGCAACTGTCATTAGCGAGAGCAACCTGTCTTCTTTTGAGGGTACCAAAATAGTAAGCGAAGAAGCCAAAAATCAACTGAATTAATGAGGAGAATTATCAAGTATTTTGCCAGGTATGAAGTTCTGGTGAACCTTTTTATTGTCCTGATCGCCATTTTTGGAATGATCGGACTCCGAAACCTGACTTCCTCCTTTTTTCCCGAACAGGGTGTTCAATTTATAGTGGTAGAAGCAATTTTACCGGGCGCCTCTCCTGAGAAAGTAGAAGAAGGCATTACTCTCAAAATTGAGGATAATCTGCAGGGTATCACCGGAGTAGACCGTATCACATCCACTAGTACCAATAGTACCGCCACCATAGAGGTTGAATTACTGGAGGATGCTAATCCTGACCAGGTACTGGATGAAGTTAAGAATGCAGTAGACCGTATCAATTCTTTCCCTGCGAACCTTGAACGTGTAGTAGTTTTTGAGCGTGAGCCAGTCAACTTTACTATTCGCTTTGCATTGACCGGAGATGTTCCGCTCAAGTCATTAAAGGAGGCTGCCCAGCGTATAGAGGATGACCTTCGCCTGAAGAGTAATATTTCAAAAATACAGCTTAACGGATACACTGAAGAAGAAATTGAAATAGCAGTGCGTGAAAATGACCTGCGTGCTTATGAACTTACTTTTGAAGACGTAGCCCAGGCTGTACAATCCGCGAATGTAGATATTACCGGCGGAAAGATCAGAGGCCAGAATTCGGAGACTACTATACGGGCCGATAGCAAAAACTACTTTGCCAAAGACCTGGAAAATATTGTAGTGAAGGCTACCAATAGTGGTGAAGTAGTTCGCTTGAGAGATGTAGCTAATGTACAGGACAGTTGGGCGGAAAATACCGATCTCGCTTACCTGAATGGACAACGTGCGGTGGTGGTAGTGGTTAATACTACTAACGAAGAAGATATATTAGATGCTGCCGGCAACCTACGGACCTATCTTGATGAATTTAATGAACGCAGTAGTACCATAGATGCTGTAATCATAGAGGATGGCACTGAAAACCTTCAGGAAAGAATTGATCTGCTGGAAAGGAACGGAATATTAGGTGCCATCCTGGTGATCATAGTTCTTGGTCTCTTTCTCAATCTAAGAGTGGCCTTTTGGGTAGCCATCGGAATCCCGGTTTCTTTTCTGGGGATGTTTATCCTGGCTAGCTTCTATGGGCTCACTATCAATGTGCTTTCACTCTTCGGGATGATTCTCGTACTCGGAATACTGGTAGATGATGGCGTTGTAGTGGGTGAAAATATTTACCAGCATTACGAAGACGGTAAAAAACCACTAAAGGCAGCTTTGGATGGAACATTAGAGGTTTTACCTTCAGTAGTTTCTGCCATACTTACAACAGCAGTTGCTTTTGGCTTCTTTTTCTTCATTGAGGGTCAATTGGGTGAATTCTTTTCGGATATCGCTTTCGTGGTCATTGCCTCTCTTACGATATCTTTCATTGAGGTGGCACTTTTTCTTCCGTCTCACCTGGCACATTCTAAGGCGCTAAAAGAGGAAGGGGTTGGAAAAAATAAAATTAATAAAAGTACAATCCGGCTTTTTGAGAAAGTCAGGGATAAGACCTTTAATCCTTCCATTCGTTTTACGACTGACAATAAAATCTTTACGTTTCTAATTGTAATCTCTCTGTTTATTATAAGCCTGGGTCTGTTACGGGGCCGCATTGTCAATGTTACCTTCTTTCCTAATGTAGAGCGTAATTCTGTAAATGTAACTCTGGAAATGCCGGCTGGTACATCTGACAGTATTACGCTAAAAAAATTAAACCAGATAGAGGAAGCAGCATTAGCAGTTAATGAAAATTATAAAAAGGGAAATAAAAATCAGGAAGAAAAACCAGATCACCTGGTGGATAATGTAGAACTCATTCTTGGACCCAACAGCAATGAAGGAAGTCTGAATGTCTACTTGTTTCCTGCTGAACAAAGGGAGATTAAGAGTTTTGATATTGCCAATCAGATACGTGATGAGGCAGGAGATTTTCCGGATGCTAAAAAGTTATCTTTCGCTACACAAAATCCTTTCGGGAAGCCTGTATCTATCGCATTGTCTACGGAAGATTTAGATGATTTGCGTGATGTTAAGGAAATTCTGAAAGGTGAACTGGAAGATCTTTCAACGCTCAAGAATGTCACCGACACAGACCAGGCAAACCGGCCTGAGATTAACATCCGCCTTACTGACAAAGCGCGTCTGCTGGGATTGAGTGTTGAGCAGGTGATGCGGCAGGTAAGAAATGGTTTCTTTGGCCGTGAGGTGCAGCGCCTGCAGCGAGGTATTGATGAGGTCAAAGTTTGGGTGCGATATGATATCGAGGATCGTAGAGATCTGGGCGAGCTGGAGCAACTTCGTATCCGAGTACCACCACCGCAGGGAGCTGATTCTGATGCGGGAGGAGGGGAGTATCCCCTGGAAGAACTCGTCATCATGGAGCAGGATCGTGGCTTAATTGCTATCAACCACCTGAATGGTCAAAGAGAAATAAAGGTAGAAGCAGATGTATCCAGCTTGGATGTATCAGCTCCAGACGTAATTCAGAATATACGCGCTAACGTATTGCCGGGCATATTGGCCCAATATCCCAACGTTGACGTTTCTTTTGAAGGACAGGTGAGGCAAACACGTAAAACAATCAGTTCATTTCAGTCGGTAGGTCCAATCATTCTGATTGCTATGATCGCGATTCTGATTATTAGTTTTCGCTCAGTAAGCCAGGCAATGGTTTTGATACTAGTAATACCCTTTTCATTGATTGGGGTATTTATGGGTCATTTCATTCATAGTGTACCCTTCAGTATACTTTCCGGCCTTGGTGTGGTAGCGTTGATCGGTATTCTAATCAATAATGGTTTAGTCTTTATCAACACCCTCAATGACCGGCTCCGGGAGGGCATGAACTACGAGAAAGCCATCTGCATTACCGGAGAGGCTCGTTTTCGCCCTATCGTACTGACGACGATAACAACGATTGCGGGTCTTGCGCCACTAATCAGTGAGAAAAGCCTGCAAGCTCAGTTTCTCATCCCGATGGCGGTAACCGTGGCATATGGCTTATTGATCGGATCTTTCCTTATGCTGTTATTTTTACCTGTGGCACTGATGGGCGTAAATCGCCTCAAGGTTTACCTGAAGTGGTTTTGGGAAGGTAATAAGCCTACGCACGAAGAAGTAGAACGCGCAGTGCGCGAAAAAAAAATCAAGCATCAATATGATCAAATTTAATAATATAACGCTTATTTTTTTTCTGCTAGTACCCTCTTTATTAATGGCACAGGTAGGGATGAAACTGGAAGGAAGTCTGAAAAATAATACCTCTGTTTCGGACTCCGCCGACATCCTAAGCCTGGAGGAAGCAATGCGCCAAGGGCTGGAGAATAACCACAATATCATAGTTCGCCAACGTCAACAGGAACAGGCGAATAATAATGTATTTATTGGTAATGCCGGCTTTCTGCCTCGCCTAAACCTGACGGGTAATTATCAGCATAGTATTCAGAATACCTACCTGGAATTTGCCGGAGAAATGCCTCCGATAGACCGCAATAATGCTGCTTCTACTACTTACGGGACCTCAGTAGAGCTTCAGTATACGCTTTTTGACGGTTTATCCCGTTTCTATCAATACGATCGCTTGCAAGAGCTAGGGCGTACAGCCGATATTCAAACTCAGCTTACTATTGAAAATACCCTTTTCAGTATTGTGCAAACTTACCTGGAAGTAGCTCGGCAACTTGAGAACTATAACATCAGCCAAACAGCCGTGGAGTTATCAGCACAAAGGCTGGAACGGGTACAGAATACATATGACTACGGTGGCAATTCCAAACTGGATGTTCTCAATGCCAAGGTAGACCTGAATACTGATAGTGTCAATCTAACCCAGGCTTCTTTGAACCTTGAAAACACCAAGCGTAATCTTAATGTGCTGATGGGCCGTGATCCATCACATGAATTTGTAGTCCGTGACGACTTTGAGATCAATAATGATCTTGAATTGGATCAACTACTGGATAAGGCCATGAAACAGAACGCAAGTCTGCAATTGGCGCGTTATAATCTCAATACCGCGCGACTGGATGAAAAGATTAGTGGTGCAAATAATCTACCGAGGCTTAATTTAAATGGCTCTTATGGCTATAATCGGCAGGAAAATGAAGCGAGTTTTATAGAGAGTCAGGAGCAGCTTGGCTTCACTGGCGGTTTATCGCTAAACTATACGATTTATGATGCCAATGTGCGTTCCACACAGATCCAAAATGCTGAAATTTCTTCCGAGATTGAGCAGGAAAATGTAACGCTCACTAAAAAACAACTTCAAAGAGATGTACTCAATGCTTATGCTACTTTTGACAATAATCTCTTTTTGCTGGAAAAAGAACAGGACAACCTGGAAACAGCTCGCCTGAATTTTGAGCGTTCGGAATCAGCCCTGCGCCTGGGACAAATCAATTCTACTCAGTTTAGAGAAGCTCAGCTCAACCTAATACGTGCTCAGCGAAGTATTAATAATCTGTATTACCAGGCTAAACTGAGCGAAGTCAGGTTATATCGCTTGACAGGCGTATTATCTCAGTAGATAAAGTAAGAGCCGCAACCTCACTCAATGAGTTGCGGCTCATGGAAAGATTATCTCTCCTCTCCGCTAAGCCTGACACGAAGCGTTTGCACTTCATCTGAAAAGATGTAAGCTGGCATCCTTATTTCTATCCGCTTTAGGTCGTCAATGATACGATCTAATCGTAGGGGTGGAGGATCAAGTTGCACTACAGATATTTCAAGCTCGGGATGACTCAGGTTTTCCAGTTTTAAACTTTTTCCATCCTGATGCAACATAGCACCATCATCTGTAATTTCCACATCCGCAGTGGTCATGAGTTGCCAGACAATATTCTCGGTATTGTCGCTGATTGTGAAGCGATCTTCAATCAGTAGACTGTGATCATTTTCTTTCACAAATCTGCGGCTCGCCGAGGCTAAATCGTCTCCAAAAGTGGGTGATAAATCAATGGTAGCTTCCGGAGTGTCACCTTTTTGAAAGTCAGAGATTGAAGAGTAGCCATCTACCACATGTAGTTTATCATTCACAGTCAGGGTACTGTGTCCATAGTTATTTTTAGTCAGTAGCGTCCAGCGCTCACACTCCTGACAGCGACCCCATAAGTTGAAGCCGGTCTTTTCCAAATTATGATAGCTCTGGTTACCCGGATCAACTACCCAACGAACGCCGTCCAGTTCAAAGATAAAAGACCCTGCGTCCATATTTCCATGATTAACAGTTCCTCGTCCGCCCTTACCTCCAAAATAATAATCCCTTTCATCGCCGGATCGGAAGAAAACTACCGGATTAGAGCCGTCACCCCGCCAGTTGAGAGGAGCCTGAGTATTTTCTTCTTCTTCAAACTGGGAAAGCCAGATCAGACCTGCACCCGCGAATCTGGGTAACTGCCCCATGACAGCAGCATCTTTCAAGAAACGTTCCTTTTCTAGGAACATAGCATTGCTGGTTTCCGCAGCGAACCACGCTAATACCATATCACCGTTTGGACTGCGGCGGTCTCCGCAATCAGCAAAGTTGTAGTAACCACCGCTGGGAGCAACGCTGAGAATGCGGAAAACAGCACTCTCCTTGAGCGCGGGATAGTTGCTAATACCGAAGTCAGTATCAAAGGCCGTATTGAGCATAGACGATGTCATGGCCGTGAAGCTTGTGCCATAGTTCCAGTATGTGGAACCTTCGGGGTATACACCATCGGGCCCGTATTCTTCCAGGGCATGGGGTATACCATCCAGGGCTCTGCTTAGCGTTCGTGATGACAAGTCAGGATCTACGTCAGCGGTAACGATAGCGGCGGCAATCATGCCGGCATGACATACCTGGTTCCAGTTGTTATTATTGTCAATCCAGCCAACGTTACCACTCTCATTATAGCTGGGCATGATGCCCTTCTGGATGAGCGTTTCTTTAGCCAGGTTTACCGTACTTTCCGGCAGTTCGTCTCCAACCCAGTCAATGGCCAGCGCTACTGCCAGTGACATTTCAGCTACATCCAGGTAGTGTGATGGGTTCCAGTCGCTGAAATTGCATACGGCCAGGA
The DNA here is from genome assembly GCA_964653665.1 of uncultured Porifericola sp. Classification (GTDB taxonomy): domain Bacteria; phylum Bacteroidota; class Bacteroidia; order Cytophagales; family Cyclobacteriaceae; genus Catalinimonas. The sequence goes on from CAZZGE010000050.1 coordinate 23,602, forward strand.
TTTCGTCATTAATGCGTTGGCGTACCGCTTCTTCTCCATCTATCAGATAGACCATGCTCAGTACGTTCATGCGATATAGCATCTGTCGTGATACACTGAGCAGTCTTCTTCCGATCTTAATTCGCTCCAGAAGATCTTCCTGCAGTATCTGAACGGCATTCAGCTGAAATGCCCGATAAACATTACTGACCATAGGATCAGATTTCACTTTCTTCTTGAGTTGTCTTTCTAAGCGTGGGGTAAGGATCAGACGGGGACTCTTGCCACTTAAATTACGTTGGAGGTAAGTGACGCTCATCGGATTCTCCAGGGGGAGGGGATCCTCCGCTGCCAAGGTATTTGCTGAGACCGTAATTGAACCATCACTGGAAAGTGGATAAAGAAATCCAAAGCTCAGTAAACACCATAAAAAAATCATTTTCTTATTCATAGGTCTTTGTATGTTTAGGTGTACAATTCAAAACAATTTTTTGTAAAGATCAGTACAATCAAAAAAAAACAAAACCGTGGGTAAATGCCACGGTTTTGAATGTCTTTCCTGATATGTTCAGGTTGATGTTATTCCCAACCTGGATTTTGGCCCAGGTTAGGATTCTGAGAAATTGCATCAATTGGTACAGGCCACAGATAATGCTTACTCTCATCAAATTCAGGTTCAGCATAATCTGTACCAGCGTAAATGTCCAGGTAGGGGACACCATCTACTTCGGTGGTAAATATGGTAGCTTCGCCATCTGGGTCAAAGCGGCTGCTGTTGGCCTCATCCCAGCGCATACCCAAGTCTTTCTGACGAAGTTTAGCTCCCTGTCCCCAGCGACGGAGATCATCGTAGCGGAAGCCTTCCATGAAAAGCTCAACCCGGCGTTCCCGGCGTATTTCCACGATCAGCGCAGATACACCATCGTTCGCGTATCGGGGGTCCATAGGTACATCGGTGGTCATACGCGGCATACCAACACGGTCACGCAGCAGATTAACACTCATGTCCAGGTCTGCCTGCGTAATGGTCCCCAGCTCGGCCTTGGCTTCGGCATAGTTCAACAGGGCCTCAGCAAAACGAAGGGTGATAGCAGGGGTGGAAGAGGTATTGTAGGTTGCGTGGGCTGCATTAACATCGTACACTTTAATCACATGGTAGCCAGTAGTTGAAGATTGACCCGGCTTGGTTTGACCCTGAATTTTAGGATAGTCTGCCACAGTTGGATCAATGTTACCGTACTGGTAAATTTCCATATCGTCTGGATGCAGGATGGTTTGACGAAGACGAGGATCACGGTTTTCAAAGATATTTTCGTAAACCTCATCACCCATATACTGATCAGAGAGCGTAATGGGTAAACCATCGGTACACAGATAATCTTCAACTGCACTTTTGGTAGCTCCTCCGTTGTAACCACGGTGGTAGCTTTGTACGTGATTGGTAAAAATACCTAATTCATATCTTCTCCAGTAGATAACTTCGGGGTTTCCTGATAGGTCGGTCATCCGGTGGATAGCATTGTAGTCGGTAGTAGGATCACCAGTACTGTATAGCGAATAGGGACCACTGGTAATCAGTTCCTCGGCAGCATCAGCAGCCTCTTGAAGCCACACTTCAGCGTCGCTTCCCCCGTGGTACTTTCTCCAGGTACCTTCGTAAAGGCACAACCGAGACTTGACTAAGAGCGCTGCCCAGCGGTTCATCCGGCCAGGAGCGTTACCATCACCCCAGTCATCGGGCATATTTTCAGTAGCAAATGTAAGATCAGCTAACACATTGTCCATGACCATTTCGCGATCGTCACGCTCTCCGTAGAGGATATCTTCATCATCAGTATTGACGATTTGATCCACCCACTGTACGTTGCCAAATTTCATGACCTTATCGGTATAAAACCAGCCCCGGAAGAGACGGGCTTCACCGATATACTGGTTACGCACTTCTTCAGTGACGTCAGCTTTGTCGTAGTTGTCCAAACCAAAATTTATGGCTCTGACGAAATTCCAACCGCGGTATCCGAACCAGGCCGGC
>CAZZGE010000051.1:0-25226 GCA_964653665.1 uncultured Porifericola sp.
CTTCGGTTTCTGAGTGGTATTCTGATGAGAGTCTCTATTATCGCTGGGGGAGGAAAGGAACTGAACTAATGAACTTTTACATGGAAAAACTAGTAAGGCTCTGCCAGCAACATGCTATCAAATTGACCATCAGCGTACATCCCTGGCGTACTCAGGTCCGACAGGGCGAAGTTAAAGACTTACACGTAAAGCATTGGCAAAATTTCGCCAGGCAGCATAAGATTAATTTCATCAATCTTTATCCCCTTTTTGTAAAAGAGGGGAATCCGGATCTGATCATCGCCAAAAACTATATACCGCAGGACAACCACTGGAATGCAGCGGGACACCGGAAAGTAGCAGAACGGCTGTTTCCAATAATGACCAAGGACGACGCAGAACAGGATTTCAAGGCAATAGTGGAAAAGAAAGATACTGACAAATAAAATGATAGAATGCGAAGGTTATATAGTTCATGAATTTGTATTTCGGAATGGAACTGAACTGCACATTGCTAAAACCAGTTTTTTATATGCCAACATACCATTGCAGAGGCTCTTTTATATATACTACGCTGGCGGCAGGTATAAGATTGGTACGGTAAAGACTATCAGTCTACAATTTTGTGAAAGCTACAGACCATTCCAGGTTCGCCCAAATAAATATCAAAATTGCCTGCGTTTGGTGATTGATACCCATGATCAAAGTCATTAAAACAGAAAGTCTTATGGTAAGACATAAGCCTGCTTCTTTCCAAATTCAGTACATTTACGGCGTCCGGTCACCTGAAATACCCTTTAAGCTTGCTAATAAAGCTACCATGTCAATGCTTCGTCAATACACCTATGAGAGACAGTGCCCAGCGACTTTCACTCTCTGAAATTAAATGTTATCTTTAATAACATATACTCGACTGAGCACACTCATTTAGGAAAAGCAGGACTAGTACTGTAGAATTTTTTGAAGCTGTACAGCTCTTAGCCTTTTTACACTCTATTTTGGATGATTAGAATACAGTTATTTTTTATACTAAAGTCTTTATGAAGGAGCTTTTCAGATCTATCAAGCTTATTAATCCTGACAAAAAACAGTGCATAGAAACAGCGGTCCTGATTTCAGGAGGCATATTGCTGTATGGATTGATCCAGAAGGAATTTATATTTGGATGGATTAGCCTAGCTACTTCATTAATAAGCCTTCTTATTCCTCTTCTTTTTTATTATCCCGCTAAAGTCTGGTTTAGCTTGGCGCTAGTTATAAGCTTTTTTTCATCTCATCTTCTGCTTAGTTTACTTTTTTTTCTTGTTGTTACTCCGATAGGTCTATTGAGAAGGGGGTTAGGTAAAGATAGTCTGACACTGAGACAATTTAAAAAAGCTAAAGGCTCGACAATGCGGAAGCGAAATCATACTTTTTCATCTGAAGATCTCCAACATCCATTTTAAAGGAATGTCTAAAGTAATTTTAGGAATATCTTCCTACTATCACGATAGTGCAGCAGCTCTTTTAGTAGATGGTCAGATCATAGCTGCAGCCCAGGAAGAACGCTTTACCCGTATTAAGCACGACCCTTCCTTTCCTATCAATGCCACCACTTATGTACTTAAAGAAGCAGGAATTCGCATGGAAGAACTTGCCTCCATAGCTTATTATGAAAAGCCACTCCTAAAGCTGGAGAGATTATTAGAAACTTACCATGCCTTTGCGCCGCGCGGATTAAGCAGTTTTCTAAAATCCATGCCGGTCTGGATGAAAGAAAAAATATTTATCCGCCGGATGATTCACCATGAGCTTTCTAAATTAGGAAAAGCTAAAATCCCTATCTATTTTTCTGAACATCATCTTTCTCATGCAGCTAGTGCTTTCTATCCTTCACCTTTTGATAAAGCTGCCATCCTGACCATAGACGGCGTGGGTGAGTGGGCAAACACTACTATTAGTTCTGGTAATGGAAACAAAATACGCGTAGTGCGAGAACAGCATTTTCCTCATTCCCTGGGTTTACTCTATTCTGCTTTCACGTATTATCTTGGATTTAAAGTAAATGGAGGAGAATATAAGCTAATGGGACTAGCAGCATACGGAGATCCATCTTCTTCTCAGACCCAAGAGTATCTTCAGAAGATCAACAGTGAAATATTGGATATTAGAGAAGATGGCTCAATATTGTTGAACATGGATTATTTTCGCTTTGCTACAAATTTGAGGATGACACACGATCCCCTTTGGAAAAAACTTTTTGACTTAGATAGGAGAGAATCATTCCAAAAAATTGAGCAGAAACATGCTAATCTTGCTCTTGCTATTCAGAACCTCACTGAGGAGATTGTCAGAAAATTGGCAAGTGCTGCACTTAAGCTTACTAAGTCAGATAAGTTGGTTATGGCGGGAGGTGTAGCTTTAAATTGTGTAGCCAATGGTAAATTACTTGACTTACCGGCCCTGGATAAACTCTGGATTCAGCCTGCTGCTGGCGATGCAGGAGGAGCTTTGGGAGCAGCATATGCGATCTGGCATATTCTTTTAGGAAAGGAGCGCAAAGCTAATTTTCCTGATTCTATGCAAGGAGCCTACCTGGGTCCCGATTTTCGTAAAAAGGAGATCATTACTTCTGCCAGAAAACACAACATCTCTTATGAGGAAGTATCTGATGAAAGGGAATTACTAGAACGGGCGGTAGATTCTCTAATTGATGGTAAAGTCGTTGGCTGGTTTCAGGCCAGAATGGAATTTGGTCCTCGTGCTTTGGGAAATCGGAGTATTTTAGGTGACCCAAGAAATCCAGCAATGCAGCAGAAGATCAATCTGAGTATAAAATTCAGGGAAGGTTTTCGTCCTTTCGCTCCAAGCGTGCTGGAAGAAGATGCTGTTAATTTTTTTGATATCAATACCTCTTCGCCATACATGCTGTTAGTAAGAGAATTGAAGCAACAGCGGCAAATATCTACATCTAACGGAGCAAATAAAGATTTAATGACAAGGCTTAGGCAGATAAGATCCGATATCCCCGCGGTGACACACGTGGATTATTCTGCTCGTATACAAACCATAGATAGAGATAGTAACCCCCGGTATCGAAAATTGCTGGAGCGCTTTAAAGAAAAAACTGGCTACGGGATGTTGATTAATACTAGTTTCAACATTAAAGATGAGCCAATTGTGTGTACACCCGAAGATGCAATACGCTGCTTTTTGAAAACCAAAATTGATATTCTCATAATTGGCGATTTTATTATTCAAAAGTAATTTGATCATGTCTTAAGGCGATAGACATTAGCTGAGTACCGAAAGAACCTGGTATACATATAAGAAGAAGCTAAGGCGGCAGACATCCCCTTACTCCTCTGTATCCTTACTCAAAAAAATAGCTGGACAATCAGAAATTCTAATCTGTCTTACTGAGACTTTATCCTCGCAAGCTTTTGAATCACTTCCGGCAGTTTGTAAAGCTGCAGGCTGTCCTGGTTTTGCCCTATCAGCAATAGCTGAGCATCATTTGAGTGATTCAGGATTTTCATATCGCTGACTTCAGATCGGGTTAGCAAACCGCTCTCCGAAAGTGTAAGTGGACGGAACTCTCTTTTTCCAACTGATAGAAGTACCAGACCGATACCAGCATCATTTCGGGAAGTCTCCACTTCCCAGTCATGGTGATTACCGGCAAGAATCAGATCAGTGCGGTTGTCCATATTGAGATCAGTAGCAACAAGCGCATTTATCGCCGAAATCTGCGCTTCTTTTGGCAAAAGCTGAAAACTGAACTTACCTTCCCCCTCGTTGAACAAAATACAGGAGGCTGACTGATCAATCTTTTGGTATAGTATGCTATCCGATTTTTCTTCAGACAGTATTTGTTCCATAGTCATGGTGGCAAAGCTATGATAGTCAGAAAACTTGCGCTGCCAGGTAGGGATACTGGATAAAATTTTGTCTCTCCCTTGTATGGGATAGGCATGTCCGTTCTGATGGTAACTCATCAGAGCATCTAAAGACCCGTTCTCATCATAATCTGCCACCAGCATTTCCAACGGTTGTTGACTTGTAGCAGGATAGCGGACGTTGAGCCCCTCATTGCCCAGCACCAGGTCTATCTTTCCATCCTGATCCAGATCAGTAGCCAGGATGTTATGCCACCAGCCCGATAAGCCGGTATTTTTTTCAGTGTTCGTTAATTCAAGTTCTTTAGGAGTCTGTAAATTACCGCCTATATTTTCAAAAATCTGAGGTGCCATCCAGTGACCTACCAATAGCAGGTCTTCATCTTTATCCTGGTCAATATCAAACCAGACTGCATCACTGACAACACCCTGATTCCCTACTTTCTGCTGCCGGAATCTTCCACTTTCATTTATAAGTAGATAAGAGTCCTCTGACCTGGGATAGCTACCCGGAATAGCGCCCCCTCCTACGAACAAATCTGTATCACCATCTTGGTCAAAATCAGACCCAGCTACACAACTATTGTTGCTATAAATTGATGGAAGGTTTACAGAAGTAAACTCACCTGTTCCGTCATTAATATAGAATCGATCCTGTAGTGCCGCTGAATTTTTGTCAAACTCAGTGCTGCCGCTAGTCACAAAGAGGTCTTGGTCACCATCCTGATCCGCGTCAAAAAAAAGCGCATTAGTATCCTCACGGTCGCGATCTGCTTGCCAGGCAGGTTGTTGTTTTTTCGTAAAAGTACCATCCGGATTCTGAAGATAAAGCTCGGCCGGATAGCCTGCACTACCGCCCAGGAAAAAGTCTTCCAACGGGTCTGCATTCACATCGGCTATCGCAATTGTCGGGCCGTGCGAGGATAGCTTGAATGGCAGAAAAGCCTCTCGTGCAAAATCATCGTATGGGTCCTCCATGTGCACGAAGTCCACTAATTTGACCTGTTGTAAAAGAGGAGTAACTTCCGTTGAATCTGGCTTTTCTCCGATTTTGTCAGCGTATCGCTGATCAATCACAAGCAACTGATCGGTTGCTACATTCTCCAGTATTTGATGCTTTCCGTTTGGCCAGATAACCTCTACTTTGTCAACTACCGAAACGCTGTCCGTTCCAAAATGAAGAAGTGGTGGCACCGAGGATTGAAAGCCCCTGCTCAGGGTGAGTTCGTGGTACTGTTGCTGACCTTCGTAGTAAATGTTTACTTTGGCTCCCAAACCAAAATAGTTGTCCTCTCTACCCCTGAATTTGATCTGAAGAAAATGTTGATTTTTCCGCCCTGCGCTCATATTCTCATAAACAGAGGCCGGTGCATTGAGATTATTCATCACCAGTTCCAGATCACCATCATTATCCAGGTCAGCGTAGGATGCACCATTGGTCGCACCTTGAAAATCTAGCCCAAAGGTTGAAGAAACATCCCGAAAATCCAGGTTATCACTATTTTGGAAGGTATAATTTTTTAGAGAGGCTTCCGGAAAAAATTCAAGCATCGCCTTTAGAGAAGGTTTTGTCTGACGGCTCTCATTGATTCGGGTCCATGCGTCCTTATTCTGTATGTCACGAGCGATACCGTTGGAAACAAAAAGATCTTTTAAACCATCATTGTCCATATCAAAAAACAAGGCTGACCAACTCCAATCTGTACTACTGACCCCAGCCAACTGACCGATTTCACTGAAAACAGGTAATCCCTGCTTGTCAAATCCCATATGAAGCTGCAAAGTGTTTTGCATGTACTGGTAGTGGTAGCCTTCAGTAAGCATACGGGCAAACTTGTGGCGGTTCATACCCACCATGTTAGCTTGAAAACGATAGTGATCGGCGGCACGCATATCCGCGACAAAAATATCCGGCAGACCGTCATTGTTGATGTCAGCAATGTCGGCCCCCATACTGGAAAATGAAATATGACGGGTACTCTGTTGCAGTACATCCTGGAAAGTGCCATCCTGCTGGTTGACGTACATAAAGTCCGGCTCAAAAAAGTCACTTCCTGCATAAATATCAGGATAGCCATCCTTATTCAAATCGGCCGCGGTTGCACTAAGTCCGAAAGCAAAATGCTGGGTTCCAGCTTCTTTACTCAGATTAATAAACCGATTCCCCTCATTACGGTACAATTGATCCGCTTCTTCCGGCAGCGGACTAAATTTGTTCTTAAAAATTTCCTCCTGGTTAAAGTTAAAGCGATTTGAATGGTTAACCAGGTACATGTCCAGGTCGCCATCAAGGTCGTAATCAAAAAAAGTAGCCTGGGTGCTGTAGCCATTATCGTTGACACCCCATTCCCTGGCAAGTTCTTCAAATCGCATATCTCCCTGATTGATGTAAAGCAGGTTATTACGAAACCCCCGTTCTCCGGAACGGCAGACATAGATATCCAGCAGCCCGTCATTATTTACATCAGCCATGGTGACGCCGGTGGTCCAGAGGTTTTGTTTGAGAATACCTGCTGGTCGGGTGACGTCTGTAAATTTGAGATTACCCTGGTTGTGGAACAGGCGATCACCTTCCATATTTCCGGTAAAATAGATATCCTGAAACCCGTCGTTGTCCAGGTCTCCGATGGCTACCCCTCCGCCATTGTACATGTAGGGATAGGTAAGAAAATTGTTGCGCTGATTTTCCTTGATGTGGTTAGCGAAGTTAATGCCAGTTTCAGCAGGGGCCAGCGAACGAAAAACAGGCTCGGTTAAAATAGACTCGTCCTGCCTTGTATGGCAGGACGAGAATATGATAAGTAGTTTAAGTGAAAAAAGTAAATGCCAGTTATTTCTGCTCACGTCCTAAAATACGATTTTTTGAGTTTAATAAAATAGCTATTTATTACTCCGGATATTGGGTCAGGTTTGGGTTCAGATCCAGTTCTTCCTGGGGTAAAGGGAAGTACGCGTGCACCCCGCTTTGCCAGCCCAAAGGCCCCAGCACTTCCTCAGCACGACCCTGCCGCTTGAGATCAAAGAAACGGTGACCTTCAAAGACCAATTCAACTCGACGCTCGTGGTAGATCATCTCCCGCAGTGCCGACTGGTCGGTCACGTTGATAGGGGGTAATTCTGCCCGGGCACGTACCTGGTTGAGGGGCCCTAGTGCCTGTGATGACTGTCCCAGTTCATTCAGCGCTTCTGCGTAATTGAGCAGCACTTCGGCATACCTGATGATGGGAAAATTAATGTCAAAGTTATTGACGTCATTCAGAGGTTTACCAGCTGGCAAAAACTTACGAACGTTGGAGTCGGTAAAAAATACCGTATTAGAGCCAATTTCCGGGGCTGGGAAGGGGTCCAGAACACCGTCGCCATTCATGTCAATAGAGTCATTGGCACCTACCAACAGCAGTGAAGCTTTGCGTCGCCTATCATTTTCCTCGTAGGACTCTATCAGGTCAACGCTAGGGGTAAACCAGTTAGCCCAACCGATCATCGGGCTCCACATGACACTGTAAATATTTTCCGATTGTCCGCTCCAGAAACTGGGCGCACGCGCTACCGACTGCATCTCAAAGAGGGTTTCTTCGCTGTTTTCGTTGGTACCGTCAAACATACTACCGTAGTCATCTACCAGATTATACTGATTGAGGGCGATGACTTCCTCGCTGGCATCCACGGTTTCCTGCCATTTACTCTGGTAGAGGTACACTCGGCTAAGTAATCCTAGTGCTGAGCCCCGGGTAGCGCGCCCTACATCACCAGATCCATCAAAAGAAGCCGGTAGGCCGTCTACAGCTTCCAGCAAATCCTGCTCTACCTGAGCGTAGACAAGCGCCTGATCAGTGCGAGATAGCTCACCGTACTCGTCACGGGTTAGAACCTCAGTAATCAGGGGTACATCACCGTAAGAAATAATCAGGGTAAAGTAAAAAAGTCCTCTGAGAAATTTTGCTTCGGCAGCGTATTGCTGCTTGAGTGCGTTATCCATATCAATTTCGGGTAGCTTTTCCAGCAGAATGTTCGCCCGGAAGATACCCCGGTAAGAGTCGTACCAGCGGGCCATAATAAAGGGATTGTCCGGTACCCAGCGGTAATCGCTGATGGCCTTATAATGGAACCCAAAGTCCCCGTTATCACCGGTCTGTTCGTCAATGTTGTCAGAGGAAGACTCACCCAGCGGAAAAATGGCATCCCGATAGTACCCTTTCTGCCCGACAATGTCGTAGACAGCGGTGAGTGCCTGTTCAGCATCTTTGGCGGTCTGGAAGAAATTTTCATCCACCACTCCGTTTTGGTATTCTTTGGTCACAAAGTCCTCGCCGCACCCTATGAGGGCGACCAGCGATAGCAAGAATGTGTATTTTAGATATCTCATAGCTTAAAAGTTAAAATTTAGAAGCTTACATTTACTCCGATCGTGTAAGTACGGGCCTGCGGGTAGAGGTCCTGGTCTATACCGTTTGCTGCGGTATTGTTGCCGTCAAAACCAATCTCCGGGTCGTTACCGCTGTAGTTGGTAAAAGTCAGCAGATTTTGGGCAGCAATGTAGGCCCTAAACTGAGAAATACCCAAGGTAGATAACATAGTTTGGGGTAAATTATAGCCTAGCTGAAGGTTACGTAGACGCAGGAAGGAGCCATCCTCTACCAAGTGCGTTCCCACTCTTACGTTTTGATTGGGATCGGTCACGATGGGACGAGGTATGGTGTTACTGGTTCCGGGACCATTCCAGGCGTTGACCACGGTGCTACTTTTGTTAAAAGCACGTCCTGAAGATTCCCGGATAGAGCGGCCCAGGTTGAGCACATCATTGCCCTGAACACCGAAGAGTTGAAAGTTAAGGTCAAAATTACCGTACTGCAAGTTACCGTTGACACCATACGAAAAGTCAGGTACCGGACTACCGATGATCTGCCGGTCATCCCCGGTAATGCGTCCGTCTCCGTTCAGGTCGCGGTATTTAAAGTCCCCCGGTGCTGTACCTGCCAGCTGGTAAGGTGTGTCTTCATTGCCGTCAATCGCATTAGCCTGTCTTACTTCTTCGGGCGTCTGAAATAAGCCTTCAGTTACCAGGCCATAAAAAACGCCCAGTGGCTGTCCTCGCCGTATTAAAGTTACCGCACCGGAGCCGGAGTAAGTGGATGCTACGATTTCGTTGAGGATATCAATGTCTACCACCTCGTTGGTAAAAGTAGTGAAGTTGACACCCAGGTCGTAAGTGAATTTGCCGGTAGATTTACGATAGTTGGTACTAAATTCAAAACCGGTGTTGAGCAGTTCACCTACGTTGTCTACCGTCTGGGTAAGACCGGAAATACCTGCCAGCGGCAGCGTAAGCAACATGTTGGTACGGGTCTTTTCAAAATAGTCGGCAGTTATCGTTAAACGATTCTCTAGCATTCCCAGGTCAGTACCCAGGCTCCACTCCGTAGAGGTCTCCCACTGGATATTGGGATTGCCCAGTTCCAACAGGGCCGCTCCTAAGCTGGATGCCCCTTGCTGGTTGCCAAAAGGATAATTGAAGCCAGTATTCAAGGCGGCCAGGTATTTAAAATTACCGATAGCATCGGAGCCTACCTGTCCCCAGCCACCGCGAAATTTGAGATCATTGATCAGTTGAGAATCAAAAAAGGCCTCTTCTGATACTCTCCATCCGGCGGAGAAGGAAGGGAAGACACCAAATTTGTTGTTGGGACCAAACTTGGAAGAGCCGTCCCGCCGAACGTTCGCAGTTAACAGGTAACGCTCGTCGTAATTGTACGTCAAACGACCGAATACCGAAGCCAGTGATTCTTCAGTAAATGAACTGGTAGAGTTATTGACCAAAGCACTGTTGGAAATTTCTGTAAAGGCATCTGACTCATATTCAGCACTGGCACTTAGGGTGCGAACGTCAAAATTCTGCGCTGAAGTACCTACCATCACTGAAAAGTTATGTTTACCGAAGCCCTTTTGGTAAGTAGTAAAATTCTCCCATAGCCAGAAAGTAGAATTAAAGGATGAGCGACTGACATTAGAAAAAAGATCTTCTAGCAGCCCTTCTTCCCAGGGAGGTTCAAAAAAGTAAGTATTTCTACCGCTGATGTCGGTAGAGAAACTGGTGCGGAAAGTAAGCCCTTTGATAGGCTCAAAATTGACGTAAAGATTGCCAAGAAGCCGGTTTTCAACATTATCCCGATCTGGTAAAAGCTGCCGGGAGGCCGCATTTCTCCTCCTTTCCAGGCGAGTATCGGTAGGGCCGGCAAAAGAGCCATCGTCGTTATAGACCGGCATAGTGGGTAGCATCTGGTAAATCTCCGTAAAGGCCCCATGAATAAAAGTACGGTTTCCTGAGCCATTATCGTAACGAGAGGTCCGGCTGAATGCTAAACTGTTACCTACCGACCATTTGTCACTCAACTTATTGTCGGTATTCACCCGAAATGACATGCGCTCGTGGAAGGTCTCTATCATGATACCCTGGTTATTGAAGTAGTTGGCCGACACAAAATAGTTGTGCTTTTCATTGCCGCCGGAAAGAGACAACTGGTGATCCTGGATATTTCCGTTACGCATCAGCACATTTTTCCAGTTGGTACCCTCACCCAGTGCGGATGGATTATCAAAGGGCGCGTCCTGACCGGCAGCGGTAAAGGCACGATTCATATTCTCAGCGAACTCACTGGCATTCATGGCCCGGGGCAGGTTAGTGGTAGGTACCTGCAATCCGTAATACCCATTGTAGTTCAGGGTGGGCTGTCCACTTTTTCCACGTTTGGTAGTAATCAGTACGACACCATTCGCCGCCCGAGCACCGTAAATGGCTGCAGAAGCGGCGTCCTTAAGTACCTCTACCGATTCAATATCATTGGGGTTAAGCGTGGCCAGTGGGTTCGAAGTCTCGCTGTTTCCGGCCCCTACGATAACCCCGTCAATAACGTAGAGTGGATTACTGTTGTTAATGGAGCCAATACCGCGAATCCGGACGCTGATGCCGCCACCGGGCTGACCACTATTTGAGGTGACATAGACACCGGCAGCCCGGCCTTGTATGGCCTGGTCAAAACTGGCTACTTGCATCTTTTCCAGTTCCTCGCCCGAAACTGAGGCAATCGCGCCGGTGATGTTACTTTTTTTCTGGGTACCATAGCCCACTACAACCACCTCTTCCAGGGAGGCAATATCTTCGGTGAGGCTGACATTAATCTGGCTACGATTACCGATTTCAATTTCCTGAGAAAGGTAGCCGATAGAACTAATGATCAGCACCGGGTTATCGGATTGCACTGAAAGGCTGAACTGACCCTCTACATTGGTAATAGTACCGTTAGTCGTTCCTTTTACCAGGATGTTGACCCCCGGTAAAGGTGATGCATCATTCTGATCGGTGATGGTGCCACTAACGGTTCTTACCTGTGACCAAGCCTGCGGCAGGCTGGCAAACAAGAACAAAAAGCAGCATGCCAGAAATAGTTTACGTTGTGGATGTCTGTACATAGATAATTTATTTGGTTGTTGTAAAAATCATATAGAGGTACGGTAGTAACAAGGCAGTAAGTCGTCTGATATATTGCAATAATGATAATTTTAGCAATATGTTATTACCCAAATTATGAATTTAAAATAATGTATGCATAATCTATGCGTTCTAATACATGTTTTTTTGCACATTGTTGTACGCAATTAGCAAAAATGCATAAAGTAATGGGCCAGGCTATTTTCTGGTAAACTCCGGGTTTGGTTTTAGATATTTTCCAGGGGTATAAGGAAACTTGCTGGCAACATTATCTACAATCTTTAGTCCGAAGCCTGGCTTATCAGGAAATATCATATAGCCGGTTTCCACCTTAAGGGGCTCTTTGAAAATAGCATCCTTTAGTGGGTTATAAGTTTGGTTGAGTTCGCACATATGTCCATTAGGTACACCGGCCACGAAGTGCAGATTAGCCATAGTGGTGAGACCTCCGTGCCAGTTGTGGGGGCACTGTAGTCGCCCGAATAAATGGGCCATGTGGGCAATATGCCAGCCTTCGCTAATACCGGTAAAGTTACAGTTAGACTGTATGATGTCGTAAGCTCCGCTATTGATCCATTCCATGAGCTGCAGCCGATTGGTATAGCGCTCTCCTCCGGAGATCATCACCGAGGGCATGGCTTCTTTGATTTCCAGATGCCGCTCTACGGCTCCCTCTTCCCATTGATTCATGGGTTCTTCAAACCAGTAGAAATTCAGGTCTTCCAGGGCAGGAGCCAGTTGTTGTACGATAGCTTCCAGGGAATGCGGGTGTTTTTCCAGCATCAGTTTAAAGTCCGGCCCCACGGCCTCTCTCAGTTTACGAAGTACGTCAATGTGCTTCTCCAGTGTCATACCACTAACTTCCCAGTTGGTGCCGTTTCTGAATTTGAAGGCATCATAGCCGGCCTCCTTATAGCGCAGGGCCTCTTCTATCAATTCCTGTTCACCGTCACGGTACCAGGCATGGTTTACACCTCCACTGGCGTAGATTTTCATGCGGTTGGGTGGCATAAAATCCTGTGCCAGCAGCCGGTATACCGGTTCGTTTTTGACCTTTCCGATGATATCCCAGCAGGCGTTGTTGATGCCTGCATAGGCGGCCCGGGCCAGGTAATCCTGATGGGGACCACCGGCCGTAAAAAAGTCCGTGTCAAAGGGATTCAGTCCCTTGATATAGGGTGTGATCTTTTGGTCAGTATAGGCTTTGATCTTGTCGGGCTCGCTGTAGGGGCTTCCTTCACCTATACCAACGATACCCTGGTCAGTAAATACTTCCACCAGGCAGGCATCGGTTTTCCAAACGATGTAATCACCCACACCCCAAAGCGGACCATCCTCATGGACATAGGACAAAGGAGTTACCTTAACATCCGTGATGAGAATCTCTTCCCGGGAAATGTGAGATAGGGGATGAACAATAGCATTTGCTGTGGCCGGTTGAAATGATCCATTGGCGGAAAATGCCAGCGGAGAAACTCCTGCCAGGGCAGTGTTTCTCAAAAAATTTCTGCGCTTCATAGGTATGATGTAGGTTGTTTTGGTGTATATTTAAATTAGCCAAATTTTATTACCTAAGCCTATTTTAACTACTAAATTTTTCATTCTCATGAAATACAACAATCTCATCTGGCTAATTATTTTCTGTCAGGCTTTATGGACATTCGCTTACGGACAGCAACTCACTATGAACCGTGAGGAAATGATCGCTCTTACGCCAACCTGGGAGGGAGAGAGGTTTCCCGACGGTCGGCCCAAAGTACCGGATGAAATTATAGAACGGCTGAAAAATATTTCTCTGGAACAAGCTTGGTCGGTACTGCGCGGTGAAGGCTACACCCACCAGTACGAACAGGGCTGGCAAAATATTCATCCCGGAGAGGTACTGGTAGGGCGGGTGCTGAGTGCTCAGTATATGCCTATACGCCCAGAAGTCAGGGTACAGTTAGAAAAAAAGGGGGTTGAAGAAGGACGCATTGGAGACATGGTTTCCTGGCCCATTGATATGCTGGAACAGGGCGATGTGTACGTAGCAGACTCCTATGCCAAGGTAGTAGACGGCCCCATCATCGGTGATAACCTGGGGACGGCGATTGCTGCCAAGTCTGGTAATGGAGTGGTCCTAAACGGTACGGTGCGTGATATGGAAGGGCTGGCCAAAATTGAAGGCTTTACTTCTTTTATCCGGGGTACGCACCCCTCTTATCAGCAGCAGATGATGCTGACCGGTATTAATGTGCCTATCCGCATTGGGCCGGTGACCGTGATGCCCGGGGATGTGGTGTTGGGCAAACTTGACGGTGTGATTTTCATCCCGCCGCATCTGGCCGAAAAAGTGGTCAAGACGGGGGAACTGGTCATGCTTAGAGATCAGTTTGGACACCAGTGTCTGCGGGAGGGCAAGTATACACCCGGACAGATAGACGCCCGCTGGAGCGATGCCATAGAAAAAGACTTTTCGCAGTGGCTGGAAGCTAACATGAGTGAATTACTGGTTCCCCGGGAAGAAATACAGGAGTTGCTGAAGACACGTACCTGGTAGGACAAAACTTTTAATAAAAAAAGCGCTGCCCTCAAGCAACGCTTTCCATCTAACTTTCGGTTGCTTAAACCTTTTCAAGCTTACCAGCATACAATTGTTCGCGCTGCTGCATGATGTACTCATCCTTCATATACTCATCAAAAGCCATGAGCTTATCCAGTATACCATTTGGCGTGATCTCTATGATGCGGTTAGCGATCGTCTGCGTGAACGCATGGTCATGGGAGGTAAATAGTACAGTGCCGGGGAAGTCTTTGAGCGAATTGTTAAAAGCAGTGATGGACTCCAGATCCAGGTGGTTGGTAGGCTCATCCAGCATCAGCAGATTACCACCACTGAGCATCATTCGAGAAATCATACATCGGACTTTTTCTCCCCCTGATAGCACATTGGCTTTTTTCAGGGTCTCCTCTCCGCTAAACAGCATTTTACCCAGGAAGCTACGAATGTATACTTCATCTTTCTCACCCTCCGAATACTGACGGAGCCAGTCAATCAGGTTGAGGTCGGTATCAAAATACGCACTGTTATCATTGGGCAGGTAGGCAGGTGTGATGGTCTGGCCAAACTTGAAACTCCCAACGTCAGGCATTTCATGGCCCGCCATGATTTCAAAGAAAGCCGTAATCGCCAGGCTGTTGCGGCTCAGGATTGCAATTTTGTCACCTTTGTTGACCCGAAAGCTGATGTCTGCAAAGAGGGTCTGACCGTCCAGTTTTTGGGTAAGGTTTTCCAACAGTAGTATCTGGTCACCGGCTTCTCTTTCCTGCTTAAAGATAATCGCCGGATACTTGCGGGAGGAGGGCTGAATATCTTCTACGTTGATTTTATCCAGTAGCTTACGACGGCTGGTGGCCTGTTTGGATTTTGAAGCGTTGGCGCTGAAGCGAGCAATAAATTCCTGTAACTCTTTCTTTTTCTCTTCTGCTTTTTTGTTGGCTGTGCTACGCTGTTGCAGTGCCAGTTGGCTGGACTCGTACCAGAAGGAATAATTACCGGTGAAGAGCTTGATCTGCCGAAAGTCAATATCAGCGATGTGGGTACATACCGTGTCCAGAAAGTGACGGTCGTGTGAGACGACAATAACCGTATTTTTGAACTCCAATAGAAAATCCTCCAGCCAGCTAACGGTTTGAATGTCAAGGTCGTTGGTAGGCTCATCCAGTATCAGAATATCGGGATTGCCGTAAAGCGCCTGGGCCAGCAGCACCCGTACTTTTTGCGTACCATTCAGTTCGTGTACTTTCTTGTGGTGATCACCTTCTGTGATGTCCAGTCCACTCAGCAGGGCCGCCGCGTCTGATTCGGCATTCCATCCGTCCATTTCGGCAAACTGTTCTTCCAGTTCGCCAGCACGGAGTCCGTCTTCATCCGAGAAATCAGGCTTGGCATAAAGTGCATTTTTTTCCTGCATGATGCTCCATAGCTGGCTGTGGCCCATCATCACGGTGTCCACTACCGTTTCCTCATCAAACTCATGGTGGTTTTGTTTCAGTACCGCCATACGTTTACCAGTGTCAATACTTACTGAGCCCCGGGTAGGGGATACTTCTCCCGAAAGTATTTTAAGGAAAGTAGACTTTCCAGCACCGTTAGCACCGATGATGCCGTAGCAGTTGCCTTCTGTAAATTTGATATTCACCTCATCAAATAAGACGCGTTTTCCGTATTGCAGGGAGATATTACTTGCTGTGATCATTCGCTCCGATTTTTTAAAGTTGCGAAGGTAGAACATAGTAACAAAGAAAAGAATTCTGCCTGCCTCTTTTCCGCAAAAAAGCCAGTATCCAGAAGGGTACTGGCTTCAGTGAAGTCGGCTTGTTGAGCCTACTGTCGGAGGGTGAGCAGGGGTATTTTCTTCTGGTAGGCTGCCTGTCGGCTTATGCTCTTTTGAAAAAGGCTGTCAAAGAAAGGATGTTTGCGAGGCAAAAGTATCAGAAGGTCTGTACTGTTTCCCTCAATGTGCTTTTCTATGGCCACCTCTATTTCAGTGGCATGGATGTGGAAAAACTGATGGTTTAGATTCTCAAACTGATGCTCTAGCGTATTCATCATCTTGCCCACATCTACTGGTACCGGTGCCGTGCTCACATGGATGATATCTATCCTGGCTTTAAATATCGTAGCAATTTTTGCCAGGAACGTCAGGATCTTAGGGTCACTTTGTTGAAGATCCACTGCCACTGCCAGCCGCTTAAACGGCTGAAAGTCAATCTCATGTGGAATGGTCAGTACCGGGCAGTGGGCATGTTGGATCATTTTATTGGCTGTACTGCCCAGGATATTGGTCAGAAAACCTTCACTGCGATTTCCCATCACCACCAGGTTGATCTGCTCTTTATCAATCAGCTCATTGACTTCGGTAAGCAGGTCGCCGCTACTGACGGCCAGTTGTACTTTGTTCTGATCAAGCCCGGGAATATCCTGCTGTAGCCTGGAGTACTTTTTCTGGACTTCTTTTTCAAAGCCCTCAAAAACCACGGGAGAAATATACATATCACCCAATACATTGGCAGTGATCTGATAGACATACTGTACCCAGACCTGCGCATCCAGGTGCTCGGCCAGGGCCAGGCCATATTTCAACAAGGGTTGGGATAGGTTGCTGAAGTCTGAAAGGATAAGGATCTTTTCAATGTTTTTCATGTGGTAGGTTCGTTAAAAAATTGGCATTTATTTTAGAAAATCTTTTTCCTGAGTATCGGTAGGTACGATGAAGATTGTACTGCAAAAGTTAAAGTATAAAAAGAATTTGATAAAGGAAGCCACGCAGTTTTTTGGAAATTGCATCAAGATGCTGATCTTAGTATAGCACTCCTGCTGCAAAATTTAACCATTCATTTTTGGGAAACCTTAGATATCACCATGCAACACTTTAACTGGTTCGCCCTCTGTTTTTTGCTGCTTGCCTGTCAGCCATCAGATACCTCCCAGGAAGAACAGCCAGCCGAGGCTAACATCCTACCCCGGCAGATCAATGAGGAATATCAACCGCCTGCCTTCTCTCAGGATCAACGTAGGGCGCAAGTACTTGCGATACAGGATAGTATTCATGCTTTATACCAAAGTAAAGCGGAAGAAAACCATTTTCCGGGTATGGTTTACGGAATTGTAGTGGACGATTCACTAGCACTTTCCGGAGCCTACGGCGTGGTAAACCGGGAAAACCAGGTGCCGGTAGACGCTGACAGCCGTTTCCGTATTGCTTCCATGACCAAAAGTTTTGTCTGTATGGCCATCCTGAAACTGCGGGACGCCGACAAACTGGACCTGCATGTGCCTGCGGCTACTTACCTGCCTGAACTTGAAGACCTGGAGTACCTGACAGCTGATGCAGCCCCGGTGACCATAGAACACCTGATGACCATGAACGCAGGGTTCCCAGAAGATAATCCCTGGGCGGATCGGCAACTGGAAGACTCTGAAGCAGAATTTGATGCTTTTCTTGAACAGGGCATTAGCATGTCCAACCTTCCGGGGATGGCTTATGAGTACAGTAATACAGGCTATGCCCTGCTGGGGCGTATCATTAGCCGGGTTTCAGGACAAGCTTACCAGGACTACATCAGGGAGCAGATTTTACAGCCTTTAGGTATGAATGATACCTATTGGGAGTACGATGAGATATCGGCTGACCAACTGGCTATCGGCTATCGCTGGGAAGAAGAAAAGTGGAAACTGGAGCCCATGCTGCACGATGGTGCTTTCGGCGCAATTGGCGGGCTCATCACCTCACTCAATGACTTTAGCCGATACGTTAGCTTTCATATTACGGCATGGCCCGCCCGCAGCGAGCCGGATGAGGGGCCGGTAAAGAGAAGCACTGTACGGGAAATGCATAAGATGAAAAATCCCCGGCTTTATGCTGATGCTGTTGATCGAGAAGGTAAGCCTTGCCCAATGATAGCTGCCTATGCCTACGGACTGGGTATTTACGAAGACTGTGAAGGTACCAGAAGGATAAGCCATAGTGGCGGACTTCCCGGTTTTGGCAGTGAGTACCAGTTTTACCCGGAGTGGGGCATTGGGCTCATTTCATTCGCTAACCGTACCTACGCACCTGCCCGAAGTATCAACCGGGAGGTGATGGAGGTACTGCTTAACGAAGTGGACTTTCAGGCCAGAAAGACTCCACCTTCCGCACTACTGGTTAAAAGGAAAGAAAAGGTAGAAAAACTGATTCAGCACTGGGATGAAGCCGAAGACAGCTTTATGGCTGAGAACTTTTATTTAGATCAGTCGCTGAAGTTGAGAAAAGCGGCCGCTGACAAAGTCTGGTCAGAAGCGGGCAGTATCCATTCTATCGGAGAAATACGCCCCATCAACCAGCTTAGGGGAACGTTCTTAGTTCGTTGTGAAAAAAGGGATGTTGAAGTATTCTTTAGCCTGTCACCGGAAAAAGAACCTAAAATACAGGCAGTTAGGATGCGTCTGCTGGAAGCATCCTGATGTATCTGCCAGAAGCAAACCAACTATGATGTACAGCCGCAGAGATTTTATCAAGACCGGTACCCTGGCCGGTATCACCAGCACCCTTGCTACTGCTGAACTTTTTGCTGAAGAAAAGGCACCGCGTGTGATGACGGTAGAGGGCAGCATCCGCCCGGGGCAGATGGGATTGACCTTGACCCATGAGCATGTTCTGGTAGATTTTACCGGTGCGGATAATTATGACCCCAGTCGTTGGGACCGTGATCAGGTCGTAGAAAAAGTATTGCCCTACCTGCTGGAAGTCCGGGAACTGGGGTGTGACACACTGGTTGAATGTACGCCGGCCTACCTGGGAAGAGACGTAAAACTCCTGCAGGAACTGGCGGAAAAAAGCGACATACAGATACTGACCAACACTGGTTACTACGGTGCCAGGGATAACCAGCACTTACCGGAGCACGCATTTTCTGAATCCGCTGAGCAGCTGGCCGGACGGTGGATCGAGGAATATCGAGAGGGAATAGATGGCACTGACATCAAGCCGGGTTTTATGAAGATAGGTGTAAATCCCGGACCGCTCTCGGCAATGCATCATAAGCTGGTACGGGCAGCGGCTATCACCCACAAAGCCACGGGCTTGACCATTGCTTCTCACACTGGTCCGGCAGTGCCGGCCTACGAAGAAATGGAAATCCTGGAACAAGAAGGCGTAGACCTGAGTGCTTTTATCTGGGTGCACGCCCAAAACGAAAGAAACACCAACCGCCATATTGAAGCAGCGGCCCGGGGTGCCTGGGTCAGCCTGGATGGCGTCCATCGTGACCGCATAGACTGGTATCTGGAAATACTTAGCAATCTCAAGCTCGCTGGTCTACTGGACAGGGTCTTACTCTCTCATGATGCTGGATGGTACCGTCCCGGAGAGCCGCAGGGTAGTAACTTCCGTCCTTACACCGACCTGTTTGACTACCTCATTCCTGCCATGAAGGATCGCGCCTTTTCCGGGAGAGAGATCCGCAGAATACTCGGGAAAAATCCGAAAGAGGCTTTTGCCATTCAAAAGAGGTTACGTTGACCCATCTTTTGCTTTCAGTGGTGTTAATAATTATCAAAAATAAGGGCTGCCACAGGCTGGTAGCAGCCCGGTAGATTTTAGGCTTCAATCATTTCCTGGCGGGAGATTAGTTGCTGTTGTACGTCATAGGGCACCGGAGCGTATTCCAAAAAGCGGGTACTAAAGCTGGCACGACCCTGGGTGATGGACTTAAGGGCACTGCTGTAGTGGGTAATCTCAGCCAGCGGCACTTTCGCCCTGATTATGTGGTAGCTATTTTTGTTGTCAATGCCCGCAATCACCGCACGGCGGGTTTGCAGGTTGGTCATCACTTCGCCCATTAATTCTTCCGGCACCAAAACTTCCAGTTCATTAATGGGCTCCAGAATCTTGGGGTCTGCCTGCAGAAACGCCTTTTTAAATGCCTGCAGTCCGGCAATTTTAAAAGATATGTCATTTGAATCTACGGTATGCATCTTTCCATCGTGCACCAGTACGCAGATATCCCGAGCATAAGAACCGGTAATGGGACCTTCTTCCATTTTTTCCATTACGCCTTTTAGAATAGAGGGCATAAAGCGAGCATCTATGACACCCCCGACGATACAGTTGTAAAAAACCAGTTTACCTCCCCAGTCCAGGTCAATGACCTGTTTATCGCGGATATTGAAACCTTCTGGATCGCTCATGCCCTCCTGATAAGGCATAATGGTCAGGGTGACCTCAGCAAACTGACCAGCCCCACCGGATTGCTTCTTGTGGCGGTAGTCAGCTGTTGCGGCTTTTTGAATAGTTTCCCGGTAAGAAATACGCGGGGCTTCGTAATGAATTTTGAGGTTATAGACGTGCTCCAGGCGCCACTGGGTGATCGCCAGATGTAACTCGCCCTGGGCCGAGAGAATGAGCTGCTTGAGCTCTTTGGAAAAATTGATGTTAAGGGTAGGGTCTTCGGCATGCAGTTCACGAATGACCTCACTCATCTTCTCTTCATCATTTTTGCTTTCAGCCACAATGGCCACGCGGATGCGGGTTTCGGGGAATGCCATTGGAGCAAGCTTTATGTCGTGTCCTACTGCATTCAGAGTATCGTTGGTCTGCGTTTCTTTCAGTTTGACAGTTGCCCCGATATCACCGGTAAGAAGCTTCTGAACCGGATGTCGTTCGTTGCCATCCATAATATAAAGCTGATTGATGCGTTCGGTCGTACTGGTACGCGCATTGACCAAATCCACACCCGTATGTACTTCGCCGGAGCATACCTTGAAATAAGAAATTTTTCCGAGATAAGGTTCAATCATAGTTTTAAAAACGAAAAGTGTAGCGGGCTTTTCGGGAGCGCATGGGTAGATCTCACCCGTTTCCGTTTGTTCGCCTTCCGTGTCAGAAGCACCTGGGGCTACATTGTCAATGAAACCCATCATTCTACCACTACCCATATTCTCTTTGGCAGAGAGGCAGAATACCGGGAAAATATCGTGTTTCAGCATGCCAATGCGTAATCCTTCCCGCAGATCATCTTCACCCAGGTTGCCCTGCTCAAAATATTGCTCCATCAATTTCTCGTCGTTGATGGCAGCTTTCTCTAACAGCTCGTTGTGCAACTGGGCTGCCCGGTTTTTTTCCTCATCAGGAATAGGCAGCTTTTCGGGTTTTCCGCCCCCGTTGGGGAATTTATACATAGTCATTTTTAGCAAATCAATCACGGCATTAAAACCCTCTCCACTATTTATTAGGGGGTATTGCATCAGTGCAACGGCATCTCCGAAACGGATTTGTATTGATTCTAGCGTGGCATTAAAATCGGCTTTGTTATGATCCAGTTGGTTGATAGCAATAATGGTGGGCTTGCTAAACTGATCTACGTAGTTCCAGACGATTTCGCTACCCACTTCTACGCCTTGTTGGGCATTGATGGTCATCACGCAAGTATCAGCTACCCTCACGGCAGATACGATCTCACCAATGAAGTCATCCAGTCCGGGGGTGTCAATGATATTGATTTTGTAGCCCCTCCACTCGGTATGCAGTGGCGTTGCATAGATGGAGTTTTCCCGTTCGTGTTCAATTTCATGAAAATCAGAAATTGTGTTGTGGTTTTCCACACTGCCTCTTCGGTTGATCAGTCCAGCCTCGTAGAGCATGGTTTCGGCCAGGGTAGTCTTGCCAGACTTAGGGCTGCCCAGCAAGACAACGTTTTTAATGTGTTGGTTGTCGTACACTTTCATGGCGAAGGGTTTTTATGGTCCAGTAAGAAATATACCGTCTGCCGCTTGCGGACGGGCTTTATCTAATTTACTAAAAAGAGGCTGATCGTAAAAGAGAATCTGGTAAATTGAGGTATAGGTTTAGTTAGTGGGTAGGTTTACAGAATCGTAAACTATTTATACCTCGGTTCGTCAATAATAAAAAATAGTGCCTATGAAAAGTATTCAGACAATAGGAATAAAAAGATGGGCCGTACTCATTTTTTACCTGGCTACGATTGTGATGAATTTCATCTCCCAGACGTTACCATTTAATGGGCAAACCAACGGAGAGGTGTCTGATAAGTACTCCACGCTCATTACACCCGCTGATTACGCCTTTTCTATCTGGGGAATAATTTTTCTGGCATTGGGTATCTATGCCTTTTTTCAGGCTTTTTCCCAAAAAGCCGACAAAAGAATTTACGACCAGGTAAGTATCTGGCTCATCGTTGCTTTTGTCTGCACCAGTCTCTGGCTGCCTGCTTTTCAGTACGAAATGATCGCTTTGAGTGCGCTCATCATGCTGGCGATTTTGGGTTCGCTCATTCAGGTCAGTATTATGCTTACTCAGGATCGTACGATGGCCCTTAAAGAAAAAGCATGGGTACGAATACCTGTTGGACTGTACCTCGGATGGATTTCGGTAGCTACTTTGGTTAATCTCAGTGTCCTGGCCAAATACGGGGGGTGGTATTTATTAAATTTTAGCGAGGTAAACTGGCTATTGATCATGATCACCGTCAGCCTGGTACTAGCGCTGCTTATCACCAAGGCTACTGGTAATCTGGTCATCAGCCTGGTATTTGTGTGGGCTTACGTAGCGATTGCAGTACGCCATTCCGACGAAAATGCTATTCTACAGTGTAGCCTGGGTGCGGCTATTATCTTATTTATCTACGGAATCATGCTGTTGGTCAGACAGTTACGTAAGCAGCAGGTGATGCTTTCTTAGACCAGCCATATTGCTTGTTTCTGCGGAGTGCTGATTTTTTTATATTAAGACAACTGAAAACTACACCATGACGACAACCGGCCCGGATGAAGCGCCCTCCCAAGGATGGCCAGGACTTAAGAAATATTGGCGTAACGATCTGATAGCAGCGTTGAGCGTAGCTCTCGTAGCTTTGCCGCTGGCATTGGGTATCTCAGTTGCTGCCGGAGCCCCCCCTATGGCTGGACTCATTTCAGTTACTATCGGCGCAGTCGTCACTACTTTTATTAGGGGAAGCCACGTGGCTATCAACGGGCCGGCCAATGCGCTAATCGTTGTATCCATTACTGCCACACAAAGTCTGGGAGGTGATGCTAATGCTTTTGGGTACGTCATGGCAGCTTTCGTCATGTCCGGTGCCATTCAGATCTTACTGGGGTTGCTCAGGCTGGGAAAGCTAGGTAATATCGTGCCTTCGGGGGCTATACAGGGGATGCTGGCCGCCATTGGACTTATCATCCTCACCTCACAGATTCATTATGCCCTAGGGGTAGAGGGTACAGACGGATCCGCACTGGCAGTGATCGGTGAACTTCCTGCTTACCTGATGAATTTAAATCCTTTCATTTTTGCCCTTGCCCTCATCGGACTGCTGATTCTGGTGTATTACCCCAAGGTCAGCAACCGATTTATACATTTGATACCGGCTCCTATGTGGGTGCTGTTTGTCACCATCCCGCTTTACTACCTTTTTAGCCCGGCAGCGGTTTCACTAGGGGTTGAAGCATGGTACCTGAAAGCCAGTGACCTGGTTTCGGTGCCGGATAACCTGACGGAAGGGCTTATTTTTCCTGACTTTTCTAAAATTGGCGAACCGGTTTTCTGGCTCATGGTCTTTCTGATTACGGTGGTGCTGTCCCTGGAATCGCTTATTAGTGCCAAAGCAGTAGACAAACTGGATCCTTACAAACGAAAAACCAGTCTTAATAAGGACCTTGTAGGGATTGGTGTAGCCAGTGTAGTTTCTGCTTTTTTGGGAGGACTACCGGTTACCACTGTCATCGCCCGTAGTTCCGTCAACATCAACCACGGCGCCAAGACGTCATGGTCCAATTTTATGCACGGAATTATATTATTGGTGTTCGTAGTAGCATTTGCTGGCTTCATACAGTTGATTCCCCTGGCAGCGCTGGCTGCCATCCTGATTTTTACCGGTTTTAAGCTGGTGTCTCCCAAAGTATTTCGCGGGGTATTGCGACAAGGCTGGGAGCAACTGCTCATCATGGCTGTTACCGTGCTGGCTATCTTGTCTATCAACCTCATCACCGGATTGTTCATGGGTATTCTTTTCACTCTGGTGCTGCATTATTACCGGTCGGGTATGCCATTACTACTTTTCTTGAAGTATCTGCGTAGTCCCTTTTGCAAGGTTGTTCAGGAGAAGAAAAACACGTACATGTTTAAACTGAAAGGGGTAGTTAATTTTGTCAATATCCTAAAGCTGCAGTCTCGTATGGATGCTCTGCAAAAAGATAGCGACATTATCATGGATTTTTCTCATGTACGTCTGGTGGATTATACGGTGCTGGAATACCTGCACGAGTACGCAGCAAAATATAACCGCAATGGCGGGGAATTTCACTTTACCGGCCTGGACGTACATAAGACTTCATCACACCATCCCTATTCACTGCATGTACTGGAAACACCTTCTCCACGCAAGACCCGGCTCACCCGCCGGCAGGTAGAATTGAGACAACTGGCCACCGGTAAGGACTGGGATTACCAGCCGGAGATAGAGTGGGACGTGAGCGCGCTACAGTCTTTTGTTTTTTTCAAAAGTAAGCCGGTAGAGTACCTGAAAAACGTGATTCGCGGGCAGAACGACAAACTCAACCTGCAATGGGAAATCTGTGATATTGCACTGAAAAACGCTTTCATTGCTTTTGACAATTATCGCCTCACCGTAGAAGTGCTTCATTTGCCCTTCACGCTACCACACTTTTCCCTGGAAGCAGAGTCTATCACGGATCGTATGTCGCTGATTGCTGATCAAAAAGACATAGACATAGAAGAGTACAAGAGCTTTTCCCGAAAATTTTTGCTACTGGGCCAGGATGAAAAGGCCATCCGCAAATTATTTACGCCGGAGATCATCCGTTTTTTTGAAAGAGGCGAAATCTACCACCTGGAAAGTTCCGGTGATAAGCTTTTGATCTTCAGGCATCTGCGTCTGGCCAGCCCCCGTGAAATCATAAAGATGGTTTCGTACAGCGAGCAGCTTTTTAAAAACCTGAGGGATGTCCAGCTACAGTTAAGCTCATGATAATCGAACCAAGAGTATCATTCACTTCGTAACGAACGGGCCGGATCCGTATGGGCTGCCTTCCAGGATTGCAGACTGACAGTAAGCCAGGCCACAACAAAGGCCATGACACCGGCCAGGGCAAAAGCCCCGACGCCAATATTTATGCGAAAAGCAAAGCTGCTCAGCCAGCGCTCCATTACCCAGTAAGAAACAGGCACAGCCAGTACAAAGGCGATCAGGACGAGCCGGCTAAAATCGCGCGAGAGCAGCATTAGTATGCTCATTACGGAGGCACCCATTACTTTACGTACGCCAATCTCTTTGGTACGCTGCTCTGCCGTAAATGCGGCCAGCCCCAGCAGACCGAGACAGGC
>CAZZGE010000052.1:0-24925 GCA_964653665.1 uncultured Porifericola sp.
TTTCCAGCAGTCTGGCAACCATCCTCAAAATAGATTCAGTCGGTTCCTGGTACAGGCGCATATCCATTAAGATTTGCCGGAGCTGATCACGAAACCGAAGCGATGTGCCTTCCATATCCCGCATCAACTCCATGCGCAGTTCCATCAGGGTCCAGTAAGTATCTTCAGCATCCATAAGGTCAGCCGTATAGTTCTACATCTTCTTCAGCCATGGCGGCATACTCCTTAAATACCTGCTGTACAGATTCGGGACCAGAAAGACCTGCACAAAGGACACAGACAGTCCCTCCATTACCTCCTCCGGTGACGCGGGCACCGTAGAGCCCTTTTTTACTACCTTTGGATTTGATCATTTCTACAATCTGATCCGTTTTCTCATGTCCGAGCCCACAGTCAGTATAGCTCTGGTGCGACTGGTACATAAGTTCTCCCATAAGCTGTAGCCGGTTAGAGTAGTTCTGAAATTCTGTAGTATAGTTCCTCAGAATCTGAGCAAACAGTTTCACGCGGAAGTTTTCGTACACCGGGTGACGAGTCGCATTTTTGACCCGGTACTCCTGATCCCGGTCAATAAAGGAGATAGGATCGGTAATGCTCTTGTATTTTTCCAGAAAAGCTTCTCCGTTAATGGTGTCGGGCAGCATGGATAGAAACTTTTGTTCAAACTCAGAAGGACTGATGTTTGCCAGATAGCCTCCGTAGGGGAGCCCTGAGAAATCACTGGTTTCTTTGGCCACCTCTAGGTCACGTAGGGTAGCGCCACTGTTGAGGGCAATCATTGTATAGCCCATGAAGGCCGCAGTACGCACATCAGAATAACTGGCCCCGCTCACCGCATGGGAGACCCCGCTGTTGATACCTATAAAATAGATTTGATCAGGGATATCGATCGGGTGGAAAACCGTATGCGGCTGACAGATAATGGGAATGAGCTTATTTTTTTTGTTGGTGTTTGCCGTAAGCTGATCCATTAGTCCGCAGGCGGCACCGGCCACCAGGTTTTCAGCTTTCTGGGCAATAAAGGGAATTTCGTACTCTTCCATGTCCAAACTAAGGCCATGCACGATCGCTTTGAGCACTGCTACTTCCAGTGAAGCTGAGGAACCCAATCCCTTACCGATAGGCACCTCCGTTGTTAATAGGATTTCCAGGCCTTCAGGCTTCAGTTTTCGGCTGTTGTTGAGGAGCAGGATACAACCGACGATGTAAATGGCCCATTCTCCCCCCTCTTTGCTGAGGATCTGCTCACGGGCATAGTCGTAGTTAGGTACTTTGAAGTCTCCGGCTATCTCGTAATAATCCGCCGAAAACGAGCGAACCTCGCCCTGAATGAAGGTCTTGATAGAGAGGCTGGTGTCTTCCCGGAAAGCCACGTAAGCAGAGGTCTCTTCCATAAGGGGCTTCTGTATGAGCAGCGACCCCGAATAGTCGGCTACTCCTCCCATCACATCCAGTCGGCCAGGGGCTGTTGCCTGAAAAACCTTCTGACGGTTACTGGCATAAAAATCTTTTAACAAGCCTGCTATTTTACTCATTCTACGTGATCCAGTTTAATTGTCTGAAAATTTGCTGTAGTACAGGTTCTACCTCTTGCCTGATTTCTGCATTGGCGTACCCAATCCAGTCCACTGAGTGGGTCAGGTTGAGCGGTACATTGAGGGGCTGACCACTGATATCAGTGATGTGGATACCGGCTTCCTCCCCGATCAGGGCAGCACATACATCGTACGGATGGCAGCAAAGCCCGGAAACGGTACCCTGTTGTTGTAACTGGCGGTACAGTGCAGTACGCAGGTCAGCTACGAAACGGTCGTGTCCGCAAAGGAGTTCGTACAATTGGCCTCCGCTGGAAATATATTGGTCTTCAAACACTAATGCTTTCCCGGGCTGTACTTCGGCCAGGCTCAGCACCAGTTTTTCCTCAATCTCAGCGAGCAATGCTTTGCCGGGCGGAAAAAACCGGGCAACCTGGGCAAATCCTCCGATGACTGTCTGGGAGCGTGAAGGCCTGAACGTGAGCGGTGATATTTCTCCGGTGAGCAGGTTTCTCTGCCGGGCTTGTGCACCTTGTCCCCGACGGGCGAAAAAAGCATCGCTCAGATAGGCTTTGGAAGTAGGAATTTCGGTCATCACCGCTACTTCCAGATCTTGCAGGTACATTTCTTCCGGTCGGTTAGGAGCTGCAGCAGCCAGGAAAAAGGCGGATCGTTTGTTGTACATGATGCCCCGTGTTCCGTCAATAGGGTCCATAATAATGCGAAGGGCGGCATCATTCTCACTGATGCTATTCGGAAGGAGTAAACGACCTGTTTCCCCCATACCTTCAGCGATAAGGCATATACCGCCCAGTGAAGAGGCATGCGCTTCCAGCAAGGGAAGGATGATATCTTCTACTTCGCGGTCAATTGCATAAATCGTATCCTCCTCTGCGTCTTTCACGATTGTAGAGAGCTGCTCTACCTTTTGTGTTTGCAGTGACTGGTAAACGTGCTTACATACGGCATCTCCGATTTCCAGGAGCAAATCTGTGACTTGTGAGTGATTCATGATAAAGACTGGTATTGTGATACATCTACCGCTCTCAGTTCACTGGCCTTCTCTTCCGGCATGGTATCCGCCATAAAATTACCGATACCGATTTCTGGTCCGGCCAGGTATTTTTGCAATCCTGGCTGCCGTAGTGGGGGCTGAAACCACAGGTACATGTGATGATCGTCGTAGTCTTGACCGTCAACCGGGGCTTGTACGATGCTCATCACATAAGGAAAGCGCATCTGGTAGTTAAGGTCATAGCGACGAACGACCTCCTGATAGAGTGCTGCCAGACCAGTGATAACGGCGTCACTGCACTGCAAAAGGCTGGCATGTCGCTGCTTGGGGAAGAGCATTACCTCATAAGCGTAGCGGGCAAAATAAGGTATAAAGGCCAGCGCAAGTTCATTTTCCGCTACAATTCTTTGCCCTGACTCCTGCTCTCGGTAGATGATTTCCTCAAATATATTTTTTCCATGTGCCTTACGGTATCTGGCCGCTACGCCCAGGTGCTGCTGCACGTAGTTGAAGACAAAATCTACGGCGTAGATCTGGGCATGGGGGTGTGGATTGGACACGCCGGTAATTTTACCTTTGTTTTCAAATACCAGCACATTCCTGATGTCGGGATGGTCAGTGAAAAACTGCATCTGATCCCGCAACGCCAGAAAAATCTGAGAAAGTTGCTTTACGCTTAGGTCAGCGGGTGTTACGTGATGCCTAGGGTCATAGCAAACAACACGGGCGATTCCCCGGGCTGCTTCGCGGCGGTAGAGTGGATCTTCTCCGGGTGACAGCTCAGGGGCTTCCGGGCTCACCACAGGGTGATCATTGTCAAAAATAAACAATCCTTCATAATTTGGATTGATCTCACCGTGTACTCTGGAATTATTGGGGCAGAGGTAACAGTAGGGATCATAGGCTGGTACATGGGGAGGTTGTATCTCAGATTTGCCGGTATTCCAGGGTCTTTGGTTGCGATGGGCGGCATATACGACCCACTCTTCCCGAAGAGGATGCCATCTTTTTTCCCACTTACCTTGCCATTGGTTCATACCGAACAGGGTTCCTGTTTATTGTGAGCAACGAATATTCATGTATTTGTCAAAGAAGGCAAGGATTCAGAAAGAATTTTACTTTTGTTTTGACTCCCTTATGTAGGATATTTGAAGCTATGGTAATCCAAGACGTAAAAACCATCATTTTTGACCTAGGAGGAGTGATTATTGACATAGATACCCAGCGCTCTTTCCAGCGTCTCTCCTCTTTTTACGCGGGAGACAAGCCGGAGGAATCACTGCTATCAGAAAACATAGAGCTCTTCCAAAATTTTGAGAAGGGACTTATCAGCACTGCAGGCTTCCGGGAGGGTATCCGGCAACTCACGGAAAACGCCGAACTGAGTGATACTTTGATTGACGAAGTATGGAACGAAATGCTGCTGCAGATTCCTGAGGAACGTTTTCAGGTCCTGGAACGCATCCGCGACCATTACCAGCTTTTTGTGCTGAGCAATACCAATGCTATCCATGTCCCGGCTTTCAACAAAATAGTAGAGCAGGTCAGTGGTGAATCAGATATCGCTTACTTTTTTGATAAGGTTTATTTTTCCCACGAAATGCAGAAACGGAAGCCTGAGCCGGAAATTTATCAGCAGGTGCTGGACGAAAATCAGCTTCTGCCCGAGAGAACCCTTTTTATTGACGACCGACACGAAAACATAGCAGCAGCCTCCTCGTTAGGGATGCAGGTTTTTCACGTAACGCCCGACTTAGATATCGTTGAATTTTTTACCAGCGCATGATTCCTAAAACCCGGAGTACTCTCAAACATCTACTTCTGTTCACCCTAACATTGCTTACTACCACACTGGCCGGCGTAGAATGGCAGTTCAGTCGGTTTATATTTTCATCCAATCCGGTGACGTGGGATTATTTTCTCAAAGGCTTCGCTTTTTCCGCCCCTTTATTGGGGTTCCTGACGGTGCACGAGTTTGGCCACTACTTCGCTGCCAAATGGCACAAGGTAAAAGTTACCTTGCCTTTTTATATTCCCCTTTGGCTGGGTTTTATCGGTTTTCCTTCTATCGGTACTGCGGGGGCGGTGATCCGTATCAAAGATTTAGTGGAAAGTCGGCGAAAATACTTTGACATTGGCATTGCTGGGCCTCTAGCTGGCTTTGTGATCGCTCTGGGTGTTTTATTCTACGGCTTCACCCACTTGCCGCCTCCCGAGTATATTTTTGAGATACATCCTGAATACGAGGAGTACGGACTGGACTACGCTGACTATGTGTACGAAGACAATCCACTGGCTTTTCAGGTAGGTACTACGTTACTTTTTGAGTTTTTCAAGGAATATGTGGCACCGCAACCGGAGCGGGTTCCTAATCCATACGAAATTATCCACTATCCCTGGATTTTTGCAGGCTACCTGGCGCTGTTTTTTACTGCGCTAAACCTAATACCTATTGGTCAACTAGACGGCGGGCATGTGCTGTACGGTTTGCTGGGGAGCCGTTTGCACCGCAAGATTTCTCCTTCCCTGTTTATTGTATTTATTTTTTATGCAGGCTTGGGGCTGCTCAACCCTTACGAGCCTACCAACGATCTACTATTTAATATTCCTTTGTATGCAGGGTTTCTGTACATAATCTTTTCCCGGCTAAGCCCTTCTTTTCAGACCAATTTGCTAGTGGCGCTCTCGGTTTTTAGTGCGCAGTTTCTGGTTGCTTCCTTTGATCCTACGCTACGAGGATACCCGGGTTGGCTGGTATTTGGCTTTCTGCTGGGCAGGGTACTAGGCATCTATCATCCGCCGGTTATGATTGACCAACCCCTGGATCTTAACCGTAAAGTCGTTGGCTGGCTGACCCTGCTGGTGTTTCTGCTGTGCTTCAGTCCAGCACCTTTTGTTGTGGAATCTTAAAATATGCTGAAACACCAAATTTACTTTGGGACTGGTAACTAAATGCCTTAAATTGAAACCAAGACTCTTTCTCCTGCCATATTTTTAAGTATTTAAGTTAGACGCTATGAGAATTGAAATTCCCAGAGATGTAGAACGCTTCGGTCCCATCATGTTTCATGATGTGCAGAAAGTGTAGGAACTGGATGCCGGACTCAAGTTTTCCAAAAATGAAGGACAAGAAAATAGCACCATCGTTCGTCTATCTTACGAGTCCATCAATGAGGTGGAAAATAGTATGGTCATTGTGGTGCCGGTGATGAAGGAGCGTATCAAACTTATTGAGGGGGTGTTGAGCGGTATTTCTAACAACTGCCTGGTAGTGATCGTTTCCAACAGCCCGAGAGATCCTATTGATAGATTTTATATTGAAAAGGATGCTATTGAACATGCAGCCCGATTTCTGGGTAAGCGGGTGATCGTGGTCCACCAAAAAGATCCCGCCCTGGCCAAAGCTTGCGAAGCCTCTGGATACAAGTATATCCTGGATGAGGAGGGGAAAGTCAAGAACGGTAAGGCCGAAGGTATGATTCTAAGTACGCTGATCGCTTACCTGACTGGTCGCAAATACATCGGCTTTATTGATTCTGATAATTTCTTCTCCGGTGCGGTGCTGGAATATGTGAAAGACTACTGCGCGGGTTTTCTGCTGACCAAGTCAAAATATTCTATGGTGCGCATCTCCTGGTACAGTAAACTCAAAATTGTGGAGTCCAACCTGTTTTTGCCAAGCGGGGACATGCTTCAGAGCATACCAACCGCATTCTGAACCAGCTACTCAGTCACTATACCGGCTACGGCACCGAAATTATCAAAACCGGCAATGCCGGGGAACACGCTATGAGCATGAGCCTAGCCTCTAAGCTGGACTTTTCTTCAGGCTACTCCATAGAACCTTATCACTACATCAATATGCTGGAACTCTTTGGCGGTATCATCGGTAACACTGAAAAAAACATTCTCAAGAACCGGATAGAAATTTTCCAGATAGAGTCACGAAACCCTCATCTGCACGAGGTAAAGGGTGATGAGCACGTGAAAGACATGAGCCGGGCTGCTATGGAAGTGATCTATCGCTCACCCATCAGCCCGGAGCCGCTGCATAATGAAATTTTAGAAGACTTGTATAACCGTAAACTGCTGAAGCGAAACGAAAAGCTTCCCGAGTCACTTTCCTACTACCCGGCGATTGTGAATGCTGATTTGAAAAAGTTTAAAAAGTCACTGGAAAATCAGCCCTACATCCCATACCTCGTGGCTGATCTGAGTAAGAAAGTCAAGAACGATCAGCCTGGCCTTATCCGTGATAAGGCCGATCAGACGGGAGATCATCTTCCGGACCAGGACAGCATGCTGGAGATGAAATAATCATTTATGAGCCATTGACGTGAATTGGATCATCTACACTGACCTGGACGGTACCCTGCTGGATTTTACAACCTATTCCTACCAGGAGGCAGAAAAATCGGTCAAACTACTCGCTGACTGGAATATACCTTTGGTTTTGTGTTCTTCCAAAACCAGGGTCGAGCAGGAGGTATACCGTCAGGTGCTTCATTAGCATTCCCCGTTCATCGTTGAAAATGGCAGTGCAATCCTTAGTCCACAGGGCTACTTTTCTTTTGATCCGGGCAAAGTAGAAGCATTGAAATCCTACACTATATGTGAACAGGATGGCTACTAGATCATATTACTGGGCGAATTCTCGGACTACATCCGTAGAGCCATTGCCGAAGCGCGCCGCGCAGCAGGTATTCAGCCCCTAGGTTATGCCGATCTCTCTCTGGAAGAAATCATGCAGCGAACCGGCCTCGCTCGCGAGGCGGCACGGCGAACCGCTCAACGGGATTACTCTGAAACTCTATTGCAGAGCAACCCAGACGGAAGTGGACGGCAGCATTTTTTAAAGCTGCTGGATGCCCGGGGTTTACAGTGTGTTTTCGGTGGGAAGTTTTATACTGTGATGGGAAAGGGTAGTAACAAAGGAAAAGCAATAGAAGCCTTGAATAAGCTCTTTGCCCGAAAGTATGGAAGCCTTCGCAGCGTAGGACTGGGGGACTCAGCCAACGACCTGCCTATGTTGCAGGCTGTAGATGAACCTTTTCTGGTGCAGAAACCTTCTGGAGCGTGGCTGGATGTGGAGGATGAGCGTATTACTAAAGCAGACGCCGTTGGCCCGGCGGGTTTTAATAAGGTAATTCATAAACTTCTGTCGCGGTAGGTTAGCTACCGTAGACCTGGAGCAGCCCCTGTAGTTCCTCCAACGTGTTGGCTTCTTCCGCTTTTTTGTCATGCCGCCAGCGAAGCATCCGCGGGAAGCGCAGTGCCACACCCGATTTATGTCGTTTGGACCGCTGAATCCCTTCAAAGGCGATTTCAAATACCAATTCAGGCTTCACTGAACGTACCGGTCCAAAGCGCTCTCGGGTGTTTTGCTTAATGAAACGATCCACCTTACGGAATTCGGCATCGGTAAGACCGGAATATGCTTTGGTAAACGGCACCAGCTTTTCCTCGTTCTCACTACGGTCCCAAACGGCAAAAGTGTAATCAGTGTAGAGTCCAGCCCGCCGTCCGGATCCGCGCTGCCCATTGATAAGTACACCATCAATGGTGAGCGGAGCAACTTTCCACTTCCACCAGTCGCCCCGCTTCCGACCCACTTTGTAGGGTGCACTTTTACGTTTGAGCATAAAACCTTCGGCAAAAAATTCACGGGAGCGTTCTCTTAGCTTCCTGAGCGCATCCCAGTCATTTTCCATAACCTGGGTGGAGAGCTGAAATGCCGGTAACTGCTCCCGAAATTTTTCGTGTAACATTTCCAGCTTTTGACGGCGCAGTTCGAGCGGTTGCTCGCGAAAATCCTCTCCCTGCCACTCCAACAGATCGTAGGTACGAATGACGATCGGGGCTTTTTTGAGAATATTTTTTGTCAGATTTTTGCGCCCGATCCGCGTCTGTAAGGCAGCAAAGTTGAGCATTTCACCATCTTTATAGGGTAAAATCTCACCGTCAATGACAGTGCCGTTGGGAATATGGTCACGGAACGAGTGCAACTCGGGAAACTTATCGGTAAGCAGTTCCTCACCCCGGGACCAGACGTACAGGTTACCATCCCTGACAATGACCTGGGCCCGGATACCGTCCCATTTCCACTCTATCTGCCAGTCATGCGGATCTCCCAGAGATTCTACTGCTTCTTCCAGGGCATAAGCCAGGTAAAAAGGGTAAGGGCGGGAGAGGTTATCTTCTTTATTTTCTTCCAGAATTAACTTCTCGTAGCTTACTTGATTGGGTTTCCAGCCGCCCATGAGCCGGTGGGCTACGATAGGTTGTTCCAGCCCATGGACTTCAGCCACTGCACGGATGATCATTTTCTGAGAAACGCCAATTCTGAAGCCGCTGGTCATCAACTTGTTGAATACCAGTTTTTCTGGTCGGCTCATCTGCTGCCATGCCTGTAGTACCTTTTTTTTCTTTTCCTCGTCAGTAGCTTTTTCCAGATTTTGGAGGTACTGAATCCAATAGGCAAGCGGTTTGTCCTGCTCGCTCTCGGGCTCAGGTAATAAGAGCGCCATGGTTTCTGCCAGATCGCCTACAACATTGTAAGACTCTCCAAACAACCATTCCGGAATTTTTGCCAGTTCAGTCGTCCACTCCTTGAGCAGGGTAGTACGTACCTGCTTCTTGGGGCGCTTGTGGGTAAACAGGGCTAGTGTCCAAAGTTTATCTGTGTCTTCAGCGGTTTGGAAGTAATCCTTAAGAAGTGCTATTTTACTGTTGGTTTTATTGGTCTGATCCAGAGCCGTGTATAAGGCTGCAAACTGCTTCAAAGCTTGATTATTTTGATTGCACTATAAAAACTCAACCTAACTTCAAAAGTTTATGTATACAGGTTCTACCAACTTCCTCAGAACAATCCTTTTACTGGGTGTCATGTCTGTTCTGCTTTCTCCGGCCCTGGCCCAGGATAAGCCTAATGTTATCGTTTTCATTGCTGATGATGCAGGGTGGAGAGACTTCAGCGCTTACGGCAATGCCGCTATCAAGACAGATCATATAGATCGGTTAGCGGAGCGAGGGATGAAGTTCAACAATGCCTTCCTCACTACGTCGCAGTGCAGTCCTACCCGTACCAGCCTGCTTAGCGGTCAGTTTGCCCATACTGTCAGAACTGAAGATTTACACGAACCCCTGGCACCCTCAGTCCGCATCCTACCATCTTACCTGCAGCAGGGTGGTTATTATACGGCTATCCTGGGTAAGACCCATATCGGACAACCCGCTGTGGAGCAGTTTAATGTTTTTCATAGGGGTAATGGTAACCCTATGCCGGAGGATTTCTCCAAAGTGCTGGAAGACAAGGGGGATAAGCCCTTTTTTGCCTGGTATGCATTTATTGACCCTCACCGGGGATACCAGGAAAATACGATTCCTGACCCCCATGATCCGGCACAAGTAATTGTTCCTCCTTACCTGGCTGATACTCCGGAAACCCGTAAAGATCTGGCCATGTACTACGACGAAATTACCCGCATGGACCGTAATATCGGAGAAGTGCTACAACTGCTTGAAGATGCCAATGAGGCAGAAAATACGCTGGTGATTTTTATCACCGACAACGGAAAGCCATTTACCCGGGCCAAAGGTTCACTGTATGACGAGGGGATCAAAAGTCCGCTCATCGCTGTCTGGCCGGAAAAGATCGAAGCTGGCACTACCAACGATGCACTGATCAGCCTGATTCACCTGGCGCCCACTATTCTGGACGCGGCAGTTCTTCAGAAAGGAGATGATATGTACGGAGAAAGCCTGT
The DNA here is from genome assembly GCA_964653665.1 of uncultured Porifericola sp. Lineage (GTDB taxonomy): Bacteria > Bacteroidota > Bacteroidia > Cytophagales > Cyclobacteriaceae > Catalinimonas. Next base: position 10,316 of record CAZZGE010000052.1, read on the forward strand.
TGCCTATGTTTGAAGGGGAGGGCAGACAGCCAGATGCATTTGTGTTCGCTGAACGAAACTGGCACGACTGTGACGAGCATATGCGCAGTGTGCGCAGCGATACCTTTAAGCTGATCTTTAATGCCTACACTGAATGGCCGTTGTGTACCGCCGCTGACCTGGCGGGAAGCCCTTCCCATCAGTCTTTGTTAAGGCTCAAAGAGGAAGAAAAACTTAATGACGACCAGATGCTGGTTTTCCAGGTCCCGCGACCGGCGATAGAATTTTATAACGTAAAGGAAGATCCGTATGAGCTCAATAACCTGGCCTATGATGCTCAGTACCGCCCCAAGATTGCGCAACATTTCAGCGCTCTTTCTGAGTGGATGGAGCAAACGGATGATTTTGACCCTCACTATCGTCGTCGGTACAATAATACGGATCGGGTGACAGGCACTATGTTTTTGCGGGGAGGCCGTCCCGGCATGTACAATGCCATTGAGGACGAAGAAAACCATCTGAATCGGATCAGGAAGAGCGGTTATTAATCACTAAAGAGGCTGGTAGATAAGGAGGCTGAGCTTGAACTCAGTGGATAAAGGGCCACCCGATAAAATCAGTAAACCCGATTTATTGACCGTCAATTGCTTTCATTGATTTATGATGATTTGGGTTTATTATATCTCATTGTAATAAAAATACCAAACTTCATGGGTAATATACTATCTAATTGCTGAATATTTGTTCGGCAAAAGTCAGATTCGGCTTTGCGCTAAGAATGAAGCCGTTATTTGCAGCAAATGAAGGTTTTTGGCTTGACCATAAAGTATATTATCATCATAGGTTTTATGGCTTCTGCCTGCAGTCGAGGTGTGATATGTCCTGCCTTTCAAAGTAGCTTCATTCTTAACGATAGTATCCGGGATATTAGATTTTCTATGTTTGATACTGACTCCATGCCCAAAGACTATCTTACTGCCAAAAATCAATTTGGAATTATTGAGTATCAAACCTATCGCGAAAAGCGGAAAAGCATCAAAACGATAGAGATGGTGACTATTTATGATCCCATGCCTACGAGTGATACCACCATGGTGCTTCCCCAGTATCAGGAAGACTCTCTGAAAATCATAGATCCTAGCCTGAGCTCAGCCACCCAGCAATAAAAACCTCCTGAAGGAGGTTATCAATCAGACTACTACATTGACGATTTTTTTAGGCACAATGATTACCTTCTTGGGAGGCTTACCCTGCGTCCATTTTTGGATCTGTTCGGTAGCTAATACTTCCTTTTCTATTTCATCCCGAGACTTGTCCAGGGGGAATTTTATCCTTGCTCTGACTTTACCATTGACCGAAATCGGATACTCGTAAAAATCCTCAACCAGGTACTTCTCTTCGTAAGTGGGGAAGCTAGCCTTTACAATACTGCTATCGTGGCCCAACTGATGCCACAGCTCCTCAGTAATGTGCGGGGCAAAAGGAGATAGCGTGATAGTGAGGTCGGTCAGTATGGTCCGCTTATGGCATCTGAGGCTGGTCAATTCATTTACACAAATCATGAAAGTACTGACGGAAGTGTTAAAAGACAGGTCCTCAATATCCTCCTGAACCTTTTTGATGGTTTTATGCAATACTTTTATCTCGGCCTCGGTGGCTGGCTCGTCATTTACGACGAAATTTCCCTGATCGTCGTAAAACAGGCGCCACAGCTTGCGGAGAAATTTAAACACTCCATCTATGCCACTGGTGTTCCAGGGTTTAGACTGTTCCAGCGGGCCGAGAAACATCTCGTACATGCGCAGCGTATCCGCACCGTACTGCGCAATCATATCATCCGGGTTGACGACATTGTACTTGGACTTGGACATTTTCTCAACCTCACTGCCGCAGATGTATTCGCCATCTTCCAGTAAAAATTCAGCATCAGCGGCTTCAGGACGCCATTTCTTGAATGCTTCTATATCTAGTTTATCATCACTTACGATATTTACATCAACATATAAAGCATTAACAATAAGATCTGAGGTTTTTAAAGGCCTTCCAAGTTGTTTTTTATAAGCCTCTTGAAGAAAAATAATATCTTCTCCATTTAAAATTCTTTCTGCAATGGTTTTTGAAACGTAGACACCATCCTGTGCCAATCTATAGACAAAATTAGACACCCCCTGAATCATACCCTGATTAACCAGCTTTTTGTAAGGCTCATCTACCGTCACGATGCCCCGGTCGTAAAGAAACTTGGTCCAGAAGCGTGAGTACAGGAGGTGGCCGGTCGCGTGTTCGGTACCACCGATATAGAGGTCTACATTTCCCCAGTAGCTTTGCTTATCTTTGCTGACGATTTCCTTATCATTCTGGGCATCCATGTAGCGGAAGTGATACCAACTTGAGCCGGCCCAGCCCGGCATAGTTGTTAGCTCGTAATCGTATTGTCCCTGGTACTTCCAGTCTTCGGCACGGCCCAGGGGAGGCTCACCGGTAGAGGTGGGCTTGTACTCATCTATGGAAGGCAGCATCAATGGCAGTTCCTCAGTACGCAAGGGGTAAGGAACGCCTTCTTTGAAATACACGGGTACCGGTTCGCCCCAGTAGCGCTGCCGGCTGAATACAGCATCGCGCATGCGGTAGTTTACCTTGGCTTCTCCTACGCCTAACTCTAAGGCTTTATCAATCGCCGCCTGTAGGGCGTCAGTAGATGCCATGCCATCCAGAAAGCCGGAGTTGATCATAGTACCGTGCTTTTTCTCAGTCGGGTTCACCATGGACTCAGTGCCCTCAATGACAGGGCGAATGGGTAAATTAAAATGTTTGGCGAAGCGGAAATCCCGATCATCAGAAGAAGGAACGGCCATAACTACACCGGTACCGTAACCCGCCAGCACATAATCGGCTACCCAGAGCTCTACTGCCTCCTCACTAATGGGATTGATTACATAGCTACCGGTAAACACGCCGGAAACCGATTTAACATCGGCCATGCGCTCGCGTTCGGAGCGGTTCTTTGCCACTTCTACATAGGCTTCAACCTCGGCCTTACGGTCGGGCGTGGTAAGTTGCTCAATCAATTCGTGCTCAGGGGCCAGGGTCACGTAGGTCACGCCGTAGATCGTATCCGGGCGTGTAGTGAAGGCCGTCAGTACAATATCACTGTCTTTGACGCTGAAGTCCAGCTCGCAGCCGTAGGATTTACCAATCCAGTTGCGTTGCATTTCCTTGAGTGATTCAGTCCATTCAATGGTATCCAGGCCGTCCAGCAGGCGGTCGGCATAGGCGGTGATGCGCATCATCCACTGCTTCATCTTGCGCCTTTCCACCGGGTACCCACCTCTTTCGGAGAAGCCATCTTTTACCTCATCGTTAGCCAGTACTGAACCCAACTCCGGGCACCAGTTGACAACCGTGTCTGATAGGTACGTCAAGCGATATTTTAAAAGCATCAGCTGCTGTTCTTTTTCGCTCATGGCCTGCCAGGCTTCCGCACTGAATTCAGGTGTATCTTCGTCGCAGGCAGCCTGTACTTTGGTGTTGCCTTCATTTTCAAAAATACCGATGAGCTTCTCAATAGGCTCTGCCTGATCGCTGCCCCGGCTGTACCAGCTGTGGAATAACTGCAGAAAGATCCATTGGGTCCACTTGTAGTAAGCCGGGTCACAAGTTTGTACCTCCCGGTCCCAGTCAAAGGAAAAGCCGATATTGCCCAGCTGCTCTTTGTAGCGGGCGATGTTATTTTTAGTAGTAATGGCCGGATGCTGGCCGGTCTGAATGGCATATTGTTCGGCAGGTAAACCGAAGGCATCAAAGCCCATGGGATGTAAAACGTTGAAGCCTCTCAGCCTTTTGTAACGCGATACAATATCTGAGGCAATGTAACCCAGAGGATGCCCTACGTGAAGCCCCGCCCCTGATGGATAAGGGAACATGTCCAGCACATAGAACTTAGGCCGGGATGGGTCTGGTTCTACCTGGTAGATGTGGTTTTCTTTCCAGTATGCCTGCCATTTTTTCTCAAGCTTACGAAAATCGTATTCAGCCATTCGGTATCAGTATTTTGGTGAATTTTTTAAGGCGATAAAATTATAATAAATGCTAGAGAAAGTGCAGGAAGATCAGAAAAAAACGCTTACCCCTCTGCCAATACCTGGTTTTCCTGCTGTATCCTAATTTCTTTTTTACTCTCTTTCCAGTAATGCTCCAAGCGGCTGATAAAGTCTTTTTTGGAGTCCAAAAGTAATTTAGCTCCCAGAGGTTTGGCCATTAGCCGTAAATGCTCTTTTTGCCGATTGATGATGGCGATGATGCTGTGAATGGCTTTCTGATCTTCATAGTCCATTTGCCGAATATGTGCGCATAGTTCCAAAAGGTCATGGTCTTTGCCCAGGTAATCGGTAAGCTGGTGCAGCTCTTTTTCCAGTCCTTTCATAGGATGATGCCAGATCTCCCGCAGGTAGTCTACCTGATAGCGCAGGTACTTGGCTCGTTTGCGCCATTCGTGAAATGCTTCGGGCGTCTTTTTTTTATAAGCTTTTTTCATGGCCTTTTGGCAGCGTTTGTACGTTTTGCTCAGACCTCCCCGAAAAGCAGAAAAGTCATCGCGTTTGGCTTTCCATGACCCGTGAATTTTTTCTGCACGACCGAGATCTGTTTTTAGCTTGTTGAGCAGATCATCCCCTTTGATTTGTGTTCTGCTGGCAGCTGATTTGCGAGATACCAGATGGTTTTTGATGTCCTGAAAGGCTTTCTTCTCTCTTTCTTCAGTGAAATTTTCCGCGAGCGATTTGAGGGTATCCAGCATAGCTGACGCATCCCGCACTGGAGAGAGTATCTGGGCCAGATCCCGGTAATACATGTTGGTCATGCGATAGGTTTTTTGGCCGATCTCAGCCCGCATCAAACGACTGAAAGCTCTGAGCTTTTTCATTTCTTTACGTGCCTCGTGTACCGCCTGGTGAGCATCTTCTTGACCAAGGGCAGTCCTACATTTTTCTAAATGCTCGTGCAGGATACGTTTAGCATTTTTTTGGTTTTTCTGACCCAAGTGTATTCGCAAGCTCATATCTGGCAGGTTTGGTTAAGTAGGTCTGAATTTAAGGAGTTTGTGTCATGAATAAAGATACGTCATACCGCTATAAGCATCAATCTACTAAGCCAGTGCTTTTTAATGTCAGCCTACTGATCATTTCATTCCCAGAACTTTCATAAGAAAGGCATATTCAAAGGCTATCTCCCGTAGATACTCGTAACGTCCCGATGCTCCACCGTGACCGGCGCCCATATTGGTTTTAAGCAGCAGCAGGTTTTTATCTTTTTTTGCAGTACGTAGCCGGGCCGTCCATTTGGCGGGTTCCCAGTAGCTGACCCGCGGGTCGTTGATTCCGGCAGTGACCAGCATATTAGGATAAGCCTTGGGTTTAACGTTATCATAAGGTGAATAAGAGCGGATATAGTCAAAAAACTCCTTTTCCTGCGGGTTGCCCCATTCCTCGTACTCAGTGACGGTCAGTGGGAGGTTGGGATCCAGCATAGTGTTAAGCACGTCTACAAAAGGTACCTTGGCCACAACTGCTTTGAAAAGCTCCGGTCGAGCATTGATGACAGCACCGATAAGTAGTCCTCCGGCACTACCTCCCATAGCACACAGATGTTCTGTACTTGTGTAGCCTTCGGCTATCAGGTGTTTAGCACAGGCAATAAAATCATAGAAGGTATTTTGTTTATTCTGGAGTTTGCCAGCTTTATACCAGGGCTCACCCAGATCGGCGCCACCGCGAATATGTGCCATAGCAAAGATAAAACCCCTGTTTATCAGGCTAAGCCGGTTGGTGCTGAAGTAGGGCTCAGTATTAATACCGTACGATCCGTACCCGTAGAGGTAGAGCGGGTTTTGACCATCACGTTTCATGCTTTTTTTGTAGACCAAAGAAATGGGAACCTTGACGCCATCTTCTGCAGTGGCCTCTATTCGCTCCGCGACATAGTTATTCGGATCATGACCGTTGGGTATTTCTTTTTCTTTGACGATGGTTTTTTCTCGGCTGGGAATGTGGTAATCATAAATGGTCAGCGGTCGGGTAAGAGAAGTATACCCAAAGCGAACCGTTCTGGTATAAAAATCGGGATTGCTGGTTCCAAAAACATAATAGGCAGGCTCATCATATTTGATGAAGTGGCTATTATCATCAGTTAGCGACATTATTCGTATCTGTCGGAGCCCCTGCCGCCGCTCGTATATGGCCAGATATTGTTGAAATTCATCCAGGCCCTCAAGTTTGACTTCCGTTTCGTGGGGTATGACTTCTTCCCAATCTTCTTTGGGGGTGGACTTCAAAGGGGCTTTCATCAGGCGGAAGTTTTCAGCTTGCCAGTTGGTGCGAATGTAGAAGCATTCGGTATGGGGGTAGATTTCGTACTCGTGGTGATCTTCTCGCATATGGAAAATCCTGAATATGCCTTCCGGTTCCCGGGCATCCAGGTAACGTACTTCGGTGGTAATCTTACTGCCCGTTTCTATAAGCAGGAATGAGTCGTTTTTAGAACGTTCTACCGAAACGAAGAAACGATCATCATTTTCAGTGAATACCTCTGCGTCATCTTCAGGTCGAGTGCCCAGCCGGTGGCGAAGCACCTTATAGGGACGCATACTAACGTCGTGCACCACGTAAAAGAGCGTTTCATTATCCATGGCCCAGGCAGCTGAATCAGCGATCTGGTCTTGTAAGTCTACCATGAGCGTATCGTCTTCTAGATTTTTGAAAAAGAGCTGGTACTTTTCAGAACCATCCGTGTCAATGGCGTACGCCAGTATCTGATGGTTAGGGCTGACTTCAAAAACGCCCAGGCTAAAGTACTCATGGCCTTCTGCCAGGTGGTTGCAGTCCAGAAGAACCTCTTCTGGTGCGTCCATTGAAAATTTTTTGCGGCAGTAAATCTGGTAATCTTTTTCGGCTTCTGTACGGTGATAGTAAAAGTAGTCGTCTATTTTGACCGGGGCACTTTGTTCTGCAGGCAAAATACGTCCTTTCATTTCTTCAAAGAGCCGATTTTCCAGGTCCTTATGGTCCTGCATGACTTCTTCTGCATATGCATTTTCGGCTTTCAGGTAATTGATAACGTCCGGATTATTTTTGTCCTGGAGCCAGGCATAATCATCAATGAGTGGAGTGCCATGAACTTCTTTAACGTTTGCTTTAGCAGGAGCCAGGGGAGGCTTTTTCATAAATTTTTTGGGCTAGTTGGTGGTTGATGGACTATCTAAAAATCGTTTTGTTTCTGGAAATTACTGATCTCCGCCTGGGTAGGTATGGAGGGTTGAGCACCCATGCGGGTGGTAGCCAGGGCGGCAGCAGCATTGGCATAACGGATTGCCTGCTCTGGCTTTTGGTTTCTGACGAGCTGAGCAGCCAATACCCCACAAAATACGTCGCCAGCTGCCGTAGTATCTACCGGCTTAACATTGTAGGTATCTATCAGTTTTTGTTCGTGGCTTGTCGTAAAGTATGCCCCTTTGGCACCCAGGGTAATGACAACCATTTCAGCGCCTAGCTGCAATAGTGCTTTTCCTGCCATTTCTACATCCTTCTGGTTTTCAACGGGTAAGCCGCTGATCATGGCTGCTTCTGTTTCATTGACGATCAGGCTGTGTAAAGGTTTGATGTATTCTCTCTCTAGCGATTGAGCAGGAGCAGCATTGAGCATTACTTTTTTGCCGAGAGATGCAGCAAAGTCTATGATGTACGCAACGGTTTCTAAGGGAATTTCTAGTTGCAGCAAAATGAGTTCTGCACTGGAAAGCAGTGTCCGACATTCGTCTATGTAGGCAGATGTCAGCTGATGGTTTGCCCCGGGTGCTACGGCAATGCTGTTTTCGCCCTGAGCATCTACCCAGATCAGGGCGGTTCCGGTTGGGGCATCCTGGGTCTGCTTTATGTAATCAGTATTGATGCCACCCTTTTGAAAGTCACGCTGCATACGCTGGCCAAACTCATCGTTGCCTACGGATGAAATGAAACTTACTGAAGCGCCGGCCCTGGCTGCTGCTACCGCCTGGTTGGCTCCTTTTCCGCCGTGAGCACGACTAAACTTACCGTTTCCAACTGTCTCTCCGGGACGAGGAAGCCGACTCAGCCGTACAATCAGATCCATATTGGTACTGCCAACTACAACAATAGAGTTTTCCATTACTGCTGCGAATTAGGTTATAGATCTGGGCAAATTAAGAAATTCACGTCAATCATTTAGCCCATTATTGAGTTTATTGCTTAATTGCAATCTTATGTCAGATATTCTTCAAGGAAATATTTCATCACACCTTCTCAAACAGTCAGGTATACTTTTGCTGGGCGTACTTTTGCTAGCTTCCTTTATGCTCATTGATGTATATTTTATCGGTCAGCTGGGGAGTGATGCCCTGGCAGCGGTGAGTTACGCCACACCAGTGATGAGTCTACTGGTTAGCCTGTTGCTAGGGATGGGTGCCGGGATGGTTGTGGTGGTTTCTAATGCTGCCGGCAGTGACAATCTTTTTTTGCTCAGGCAATACCTGACCAGTTCGGTGAGTTTATCCCTACTGGTAGGTTTCCTTCTTTTGGTAGCGCTGGTCAGTGGCAGCGCCTTTTTATTTGGACAGCTTGGTGCTGATGGCGAAGTGCTGACACAACTGCTGGCTTACTTTGAGGTGCTGAGTTTGGGCATGTTCTTTCTGTCCTTGCTGGTGTGCGTCACCAGTCTGGCGCGCGCCCTGGGTAATCATAAGCTGCTTACCTACACAATGCTTTTGCTGGTCGTAGTGAATGCCACGCTGGACCCACTACTGATCTTTGGCTACTGGGGATTTCCGCGTCTGGGCATAGCCGGTGCTGCCTGGGCTACTACTTCAGCGATTTTTGTCAGTATGTGGCTCCCGTTACCCTATTTGTGGAAAGAACTCAGGAAAAGCAGCGATTCAGGATGGCAGTTGGGTTTCTTCTTTCATTGGAAACGCATTATGGCGATGGCTTTTCCCATCGTGCTGGCCAATGGTTTGGTCCCGCTGGGTAACACAGTATTTGTAAGACTACTTAGTGAATTCGGAGATGCGACTGTCGCCGCGTATGGCGCAGGTTCACGCGTTGATACGCTGGTTATTCTTTCTTTTACGTCCCTCACGGCTGTGTTAGCTCCTTTTATCGGACAAAATCTGGGAGTAGGTGAATACGACCGTGCTTACCGGGGATTTCGCTACGGTGTGTCGTACGCACTGCTCTTTGGGTTTATGGTTGCCGGTGTGGCCTTCCTATTCCACGAAAATATCAGCGGCGTTTTTGCTACCGATGCTTCTGTATTTCGGTCTTTGTCGGACTATTTACTGATTGTCCCCTGGGGTTACGCAGCCAATGGTTTTGTCATGATCAGCCTGACAACTCTCAATGTGCATCATCGCCCCTGGTGGGCTACCGGCATCGCGCTGGGGCATCTTTTTCTGTTTTATCTGCCCATTGCTTACGGAGCCACGCTGGCAGGTAGTTATTACGGGGTTTTATCGGCATACCCAGTTTCCCATTTTCTGGCAGCATCTATCGCTTACTACATGTTACAGAGGGTTAAATCCTTTAGAAGGATGAAGTTAGAGGTTTACGGATAAAGGGTTTTGTTGTATTTTAGTGAACTTTCGTTTAATTAATTGTTAATCACTTGGCACGTATGCTTCTTTACCTAGCAGCAAGACACAGATAGAGCTCTTGAACTTTTATGAAACATAAATTAATAAGACAAGCAGAGACTAAACTTCCGACCAAATTCGGAGAGTTTAAAATGATTGGGTATTCGGAGGAGGAAGGAAACCCGATGCCGCATCTGGCCATGGTAGGAGAGAACACAGATTTTTCCAAGCCGTTGCTAATGCGGATTCACTCCGAGTGTATGACCGGCGATGTATTTGGCTCCATGCGTTGTGACTGCGGCGAGCAATTGGATCAGTCCTTACAAATGACCGGTAAGGAAGGTGGCGTTGTTATCTACCTGCGACAGGAAGGTCGGGGTATTGGACTCATCAATAAAATGAAAGCCTACAACCTTCAGGATCAGGGACTTAATACTGCCGAGGCTAACATACACCTCGGCTTTGAAATTGATGAACGAGACTACAGCATTGCTGTAGACATACTGCGCGATCTGGGAATTAAATCTGTATTGCTGATGACCAATAATCCCGAAAAGCTGGATAGCCTCAAAAATTCGGGTGTTGATGTACTGGGAAGAGTCCCCATTGAAATCAAACCGCACCAGCAGAATTTTGATTATTTGCAGACCAAGCAAAACCTGATGGGCCACTTACTGGACATCAGCTAATTTTTTGAAAAGCCGCGGTACAAATGTACGACCTAAACCTATGGAAATTGAAGACTACTGGTCTGGAATCCTGAAACTGGCGGAAAAAGTACGCCAATCCGAAGGGAAAATTGATTTTTGCTTCCTCAAGTTTGGCGAACGTACCGAAGTGCACCTCAACCGTCTGCCTTATCCTGAAAACGGCTACCATCTGGTCATGATCGTTGTGAACCCTATGCTGGATATTGATCACGATCTAGCTACCGTCTTCCGCATTGACTCCTATAATGCGCAAATGGTGCATAACCGAGGATTGTCAGATCAAACCATTGCCTTGCTGTTGGTGTATCTCCCTTACTGTTTTCTCCCTCTCAGGGCACGGGAATTGAAGCGAACCATTGCCATCAGTCACTTTGCGCAATCGCTGGATGGCCGCATTGCTACGATCAGTGGCGATTCCAAATATATCGGAAACCAAGAAAACCTGGTGCATGCTCACCGGATGCGAGCTCTTTGTGAAAGTATTCTTATTGGCGGTAACACGCTAAAAGATGATGGCCCCTTTTTAACGGTGAGGCTAGTGGAGGGCGACAATCCTCGCCGAATCGTTATTTGCTCGTCTGAGGCTGACTTTGGAAGCTTGCAGGCCTGCTCGGACGAAGAAGTGATGATTATAAGTACCTGCGAAGACCCTGAAATTCCCGGTACGCAGTTCCATCAGTTTGAGGCTCGTAAAGATGGCAGGATCAACTGCCTGGACTTGCTGGAGTATCTCTTCGAGCAAGGTATTCACTCTGTGTACATAGAAGGAGGCGCAGCCACTACGTCCGGCTTTCTGCTGGAAAACGCTGCCGATGTGGTACAGTTACACATTTCACCCATGATTTTTGGCTCCGGTGTAAGCAGTTTTGTCCTACCAGAAATCAACCAGGTAGAGGAAGCAATTCACTTTGAACGGTTTTACTTTCGGCCAATGGGTGACACATATATGTTTGTAGGAGAAGTTAATCAGCCGGTACATGCGTAAAGCAAAAGCACTCTGGCACATGTCTGATCAAAGCTCGGAACTGCGGGAAGTACAACTTACCGAGTATGGCAGATGCTATGTTAAGGCGCTCTACAGCCTGATCAGTACGGGTACTGAGCGGTTAGTGGCACGCGGACAGGTACCTTATACGCTCTACGCCAGTATGAGGGTACCTTACATGGAAGGAGAGTTTTCTTTTCCTGTCAAATATGGCTATTCGCTGGTAGGAGAGGTGCAGGAAGGGCCCGAAGAGATTTTGGGTAAGAAAGTGCAACTGCTACACCCTCACCAGGACTATTGCCAGGTCGAAACCCACGAACTGACTGTACTGCCCGATGAAGTGCCTGTTATCCGGGCGACGCTGGCCAGTAACCTTGAGACCGCCCTGAATGCCGTGTGGGACTCCGGCGTGAGTGTTGGTGACCGGGTGCTTGTCGTAGGCTTCGGCGTCATTGGCTCACTTACTGCCCGGCTGCTTAAGTCTATTGCTGGCGTGGAAGTCTGGGTTTACGATCTGGATCTGAAGCGGGCAGAACTGGCTTATGACATGGGCTTCCATACGGTAGAACAGATGCGCTATGATTTTGACCTGGCCTTTCATTGCAGTAGCAGCAGCCAAGGCTTGCAGTCTTGTATAGACCATGTTGGATTTGAAGGCAAAGTGATTGAGTTGAGCTGGTACGGCGAACAGGCTGTAACTATACAATTGGGAGGGAGCTTCCACCAGCAGCGCAAACAAATTATCAGTTCTCAGGTATCTTCCATCCCTCCCAATCATCGGGCTCGCTGGGATTTTGCCCGCCGAAAAGCCCTGGTGATGGAACTCCTGAAAGACCCTCATTATGACCAACACCTGGGAGAAACTATTGAATTTGAACGAGCCCCCGCGTTATTTGATGATTTACGCAAAGGATCGCTCAGCGCCTTGAGCTGGGTTATTGATTATTCCTAATCTGATAAAACGAAACATTAGACCTCAAGAAATAAACTACCTGATTTACCATGTACACAGTTACCATTCGTGATCACATGATGATCGCTCACTCCCTGGATAGTGATGCTTTTGGACCTGCACAGCGACTGCACGGAGCTACCTACATTGTGGATGCCGAATTTAAAAGCGAATCCCTGGATGAGAACAGTATCGTAATTGATATTGATATCGCGACCAAAGTACTGCAGAAAGCCCTGCAATCCCTCAAGTATCAGAATCTGGACGATCTTGAGCAGTTTCAGGGTAAGCTGACCACAACTGAGTTTCTAGCCAAGTACGTCCACGATGTTATTTGTGAAGCAGTAAAGGACCGCTTTCAGGGAAGTCTTAAAATTACGCTAGGTGAGTCGCACGTAGCTTGGGCCTCCTACGAAGGACCCATGAGCTGATGGCAGTTAAGGCGCTTTGGCAAAAGATCAGTTTTGTACTGCCTGACGATCGGGATCAGCCTTCTGGAGGTAACATCTATAATGAGTACCTGATCAATGCGCTGAAAAAGGCAGGACAAGAAATTTCCATTTGCACCTTTGCGCAATACTTAAAAGCGCTGCAAAATAACCAAGCCGGTATATATGGGGTAGATAGCCTTTTTGTAAACGCGCTAAACAATGTAGATTTAGTCAAAGCACCTGCTACTTTTTCTTTTTTCATTTTGCATCACCTGGAAAGCATGCATCCCCCGGCAGGCCGGTCAGGGGACATCATTTTCCAAACCAGAGAAAAGAGTGTACTAGAGCATTTTGACCTCATCTTGACAAGCAGCGACTTCTCTCGTCAATACCTGTTGCAAAAAAACCTTGACGTGCCTGCGATGGTAGTGGAACCAGCCCTTTACAAACAGCAGGGTGCTTCACACTTACTAGAGGCTAGCCTCCCTCTAAAAGCTTTGATGATCTCCAATGTAGTAGAGCGCAAAGGTATCTTTCCATGGCTGCAGTCGCTCTTACAGCACGCTACCCAAGATGACTCTTTTATGATTGACATCGTAGGGCGTAAGGATATGGAGCCCGACTACTATGCATCCTGCCTAGGGCTGGTTAACCAATCTTTTCTAAAGACTAAGGTGAAATTCCTGGGAGCGATGCCTCATGAAAAAGTACTGCGTCAGCACAGGCAGCACCATCTGCTAGTATCGGCTGCCTATATGGAAACCTACGGTATGGCCATACAAGAAGCCTGTAGCCAGGGTCTACCGATACTGGTACTGGAAGGAGGTTTCAGCGGTAGGCATATCCAGGGAGGGAATGGGATACTTTGTGCAGATATTTTTGAATTAACCGGAAATTTCCTACAATTAAGCCGAAACCAGTCAATGCTTGAACAGTACTTGAACGCAGCACGCTCATTACCGAAAGAAACTACTTACCGGTGGGAAGACGCTGCTGCTATTTTTCTAAATCAGATTCATCACTTTTTATAATGTAAGCTTATGCACATTGATTATAACGATCCCGTTGTCTGGTTAGAGCATCGTTATGCCAGCGATGAGGCAGCCCGAAATCCAAGTATTGAAAAAAAATTCATTAAGTACTTCAGCGAGCGTGATAGTATGCATATCATGGATGCCGGCGCTGGTACTGGCAGTAACTTCCGCTATTTCTTTAGCAAACTGGCTGATGAGCAGCATTGGATTCTGCTGGAGCAAGATGCTGGTTTGGTGGCAGCCTGCCGAGAGAAGCTTATTGAATTTGCCAGTAAGCACCAGTATCGGGTGGAAGAGCAAGCCGAGCAGATCACAATTCGTAGTGAATATAAATCGGCCCATATTCAGTTTTTACGCGGTAAGCTGCAAGATATTAAAGATCTTACTGATCTAAAGCAGCTGGATGTTGTCACCGCTAATGCTCTTTTTGACCTGGTTTCGTATGAACAATTTGATACTTTTGCATCAGAAATTGCCTGCTACCAGGTGTGCCTGATGGCTACTCTCAATTACTATGAAACCAGCTTTTTGCCCTTCTCTGCAGAAGACGGATCTTTCATCCAGCATTATCATACACACATGATGCGCCCACAGGATTTTGGTGCCGCTATGGGGCCGAACTGTACCGAAGAGATGCTGGACCTGCTGGCTGCGCACGAAATGAAGTGCGAACAGGAAGGCAGTCAGTGGCATCTCAAGCGGTATGATACTACCATGCAGTACTACATTTTGCAATTCATGGAACACGCCATCAAAGATCTCAACTTCAGCGGCCAGGAAGTGGATAAATTAGAAGCCTGGATCCTTGAAAAAAGGCAGATGAGCCTGGATCATCAACTGGAAATCATCGTAGACCACAGTGATATTTTTGCCTATCCCTGA
>CAZZGE010000053.1:0-24837 GCA_964653665.1 uncultured Porifericola sp.
TCCAATCAGTTGCCGTGCCTTTATGTTGTCCTTTGGACGGGTTCCTCGTTTTTTTGTCGTCGTCATAACACAAAAATACGGGGAACTTTTTTCCTTATTTGTAAAGCCTAGCTTAGGCTTTATAACTGCAAAGTTCCGTCTACCCTTTCTAACGGACTTTTTGATGTTTTTTTAGCTAACGAAACCGATATCTCTGATAGACGACAACGCCGATGAAGCTGATATTTTTCATAACCGAGACTCCTCTTCAAAAAATAAATTCTCTATCACTTGTAAAGCTACTCATGTAATGATTATCTTGTAACTGATTATTTATATACAGATAGGCTATGAAAAACAACAAAACATCGGAGTTGATTGAAGCTTTGAAAGAATATAACAAAACGCTTGCCGACCAAATCAAACGCATGAAGTCTTTTATTGAAGACATCGATAAACAGCTAAACTACCATAAAAGGTTAGAGTCTGCTGCTGATGATAAAAAAAAGAAAATTAACCATTGTTTTTCTCGTCAGTATCTTATTGAGAGAGCTGATAAGTATCGTAACTAGAGTTAGCTTTCTTGCATCGGCTCATTTGATGGTAGTGCATACTATGTCATTTTCTTAGCCATAAGTCCGTGAAATTACGTGGTGATTTAATGTCTAAAAACAGGCAGATACCTGTTTCTTAGTTTCTATGCGTTGCAACAAAGTCATTAGAGGTAGTAAATCAGATGATTTCATCAAAAATCATTTAACTTAATAATTTAAATGCTATCTGTAAAAATTTTCCGATCAATTTTCTTGATCAGTCCCTGAAGTACTTTGCCAGGTCCTGATTCTGAAAAATGATCCATGCCTTTGCCTATCATATTTTGCACAGATTGACTCCACCTGACAGGAGTGGTTAGTTGTGCGATTAGGTTTTGTTTTATTTCTTCTGTATCCACATGCGGTAGTCCGTCTACATTTTGGTAAATTGGGCAGATTGGCTGATTGAATGTTGTTTCTCTAATTGCCTGCTCAAGTTTATCGTGGGCAGGTTGCATAAGCTCAGAGTGAAAGGCTCCTCCTACTGATAAGGGTAACACACGCTTAGCGCCCGCCTCTTTCAACTTTTCCGAAGCAAGACCAACACCTTTGTGCGTACCCGATATTACGATCTGTCCCGGACAGTTGTAATTCGCTGGATTCACTACTTCGTCTGTAAACTGACGGCAAATGTCTTCCACTACTGCGTCTTCCAGTCCCAGTACAGCAGCCATTGTAGAAGGGTTTGCCTCGCAAGCTTGCTGCATCGCCAGTGCACGCTTCAGCACAAGTTGTAATCCGTCTTCAAAAGCCAAAGTACCGTTTGCCACTAATGCCGAAAATTCTCCTAATGAATGACCTGCGACAGCATCAGGAGTGAAATGATCTGTGGTAAGTGCCAGAATTACGGAATGGAGAAAAACGGCTGGCTGAGTGATTTTCGTCTGCTTGAGTTCTTCTTCAGAACCTTCAAACATGACGTCCGTTATCATGAATCCTAAAACATCGTTAGCCCGGGTAAAATACTCCTTCGCTTTAACGTTTTGCTCATAGAGTTTTCTGCCCATGCCAGGGAACTGCGCTCCCTGTCCGGGAAATACATATGCCTTCATAAAAATGGTTAGTTATGTAAAAATCTTGCTCTCAACGGTGTTGTTGGATACCGGCACGTGTTTCTCTTACCAAAGAGTCGGTATCGGTTTTGAGCTACAAGATTATAAATAAAATCACGAATGGGGTAGGGTACGACTTTAAAAATGTAAAAAACCGGCCAAGGACCGGTTAAGTTACGGACGATTTCAAGGGCGGCAGTGCTTCTGAGGTATGCCTTCTTGTTTCTGACAAGTACCAGACTATCCATTTGACCCTGGTGGAGACCTACACTCTTTAGTAAGCGCTGACCCTCTGTGGATTGTAGAGAGGCAAAGACAAACCTGGCGTGCGGATCCCTGTCTATAATAAAGTTGACGGCGAAATTGCAAAGGTTGCAAACGCCATCAAACAAGACAATATCTTTATGTTCTATAGGATTAGAGTTCTTCTCTTCCATAGACGATGTTAACCCAACCTTTGATTGTTTGTTGTCGCTTACCGGGATCCAAAGCGATAAAATCAACTTCTGCAATGTAGTAGTAGATCCCTGAGGCTAATAGCTGACTACCTTCTGTGCGGCCGTTCCAATCTATGAAGATAGTATTCTCACTGTCCGTAGAGTTGAAGGCGTAGACCTCTTTACCCCAGCGATTGTAAACCCTGAAAGTAACACTCTCTACAAAACGGGGACAGCGGCTGAAATCACCATCAGAACCATCCATAGGGCGAAATGTATCATTTTGCCCATCCCCATTTGGTGTAAACACATTGGGAAGCTCGTAATAAGGACAGTTGTCATTGCAAATAGGAGCGCTCAGACCACTTTCGTTACCCGAACGGTCAACTGCTGAAATACGGTAACAGCCTGCCAGTGAGGTCAGGGGACCATGGGTATACATGTTCCTGACGGTGTTATCAATAAGTTCAAAAGTGCCTTCTTCACCTGAAGCTGAGAAATAAATATTGTAGGAGCGTATGTCGTTATCGCAATTGAGATCCTGGTCATCTTCCCAAACCAGCACGTTTTCATAATCCTGAAAGTCACAGGGTTGGTCATTGAGAAAACTTTCACAACTTTCAAGCGTAGCATCCGGTATGCTCAGAGCAACAGGATCACAGGGAGGTATGGTATCATTGGGTTGTGCACAGGCAATTTGTGAGAAGTTGACCAGTGGTGGTGGATTTAGCTTATCATTACCGTAACTACCCTGGGTAACAATGTAATAGCAATATTCAACTTCATCAGATAGTGGCTCATTGTTAAAAGCACCGTCATCCAGATAAGTAAAATTACCGTCTGCCACATTCACGCTGTCAATCAGGACAAGCACTTCAGGGGCATTGGGTTCTACATTATCCCGATAAATGTAATGAAACGGATACTCGGGTGAATTATTAGACCACGGTACATCGGCCGACCAGCTCAATTCAACACTACCCACCAGAGGCGTAGGTTCCAAACGAACGGAAAAGGCTACTGCTGATGAGTCTATAAGATCACCTTCACTGTAGAGATAAATTTTGTAGCCAAATGGTTCATTTTGGGTATCCAATCCTGTATCCACAAAGCTGGAATCCAAAAGAATTGGAGATATTACTTCACCACTGGCATCCGGGTTGGCAGGGTCTACCCGCACAACTTCGTACGTGTAGGGTGGAGGGAATAAAGTTTCATCAATCTCAAAAGGGGAACGCCATGAAATAGTCATTTCTCCATTCTCAGTATCTGTTTCGTCCACGCTTACCTTAGTAATCACTGGAGCGTCTACCAGCATTTCGGCGCAGGCTTCTTCGGATGCATAGCTCTCACCACCAGCTGGTTCGGGGAACACGGCTACCAGGCGGTAGCAGTAATTGACACCAGGATCTAGTCCTTCATCACGGAAAGAGATCACATTGGCATCTACTTCTGCCACCAGTTCGTACCCTAGTCCATCAGGTATTCCCGTCTGACAGTTATCCGGCTCAAATGAAGTGCTGTCCGTTTTGCGGTAAATTTGAACGCGATCTGCCTGGGCTTCACAACTATAATTATCCCAGACCAGATTGATGCTACGACCTGGGGCTGCCTCTGCCTGTAACCCAGTGGGGGCTGGAGCAACCACAGTTACATTCCATATTTTAAAGTCGGCCAAAGAGGGGCCAGTAGCGGGCTCAAAGTCAGCTGCCCGAAAATTAATCTGATAAGGCTTAGCCCGAACATGTGAGCAATCTGTCTGCCAGCGAAAATTGCCGGTGGCTGGGCTGTTTTGTGGAACAGGAGGGTTCGGTAAAAACTCAGCTGGAGAGCTCAGTTTTTCATACACACCCCCGAATGATGTGAGTACTACCTGATCACCGTCCGGATCAGTACCAGTGACT
Source organism: uncultured Porifericola sp. (assembly GCA_964653665.1). Classification (GTDB taxonomy): domain Bacteria; phylum Bacteroidota; class Bacteroidia; order Cytophagales; family Cyclobacteriaceae; genus Catalinimonas. Next base: position 3,966 of record CAZZGE010000053.1, read on the forward strand.
TCTGCTAGTAACTCTGAACCGGCCACAATACAGGTATCGCTAGGAATGGCCAGTTCAGGAGGATCGTTGTCGGCGTCATCTACGATGATTTGCATATCACGCGTCACGTAGCCCAGCCGTATCCATTCTCCCTCAATAAGTCGCCACTCTTCTACTATGAAAGCCACATTGTACTCACCGGCATTGGCGGGTGCATCCCAGAGTAATTCACCGGTTTGCGGATCCAGGGTGATTTCTGTAGGCTCTGTACCATCCTGCTTAATAGGATTAGGGCTAAGGCCGGCAATCTGATCGTATTCATCAGGATACAGGTAACCTTCTACTGGCAATTCTACATCTTGCTTGGGGATTACGAACTTATAGGCCAGGCTATCTCCATCTGGGTCAAAGGCACCTGGATTATGAAGAAACTGCTTTCCAATAACCGCACCGTCAACGGGTGGATTGAGTAGTACCGGCGAGTTATTACAAGCCAGAAAAGGATCAATGAGTAGCTTCGTTTCTACGTAAAAAGGAGTCTGAACAGAGTTGGTCATGTTCAGAATGTCAGCATTTCGGTTAAATTCTCTGAAGGTAATGGTGTACTCACCAGGACCGGGAAAGGTATGCTCAATAACGAATTCACTAACCCGGATTAATTTTTCGTTATCAATGATTTGCCGGGTAAAAAAATCATTCTCAGTACTCAGGTCTTCTGGATCACCGTGTCCGAAATAAATTTCGCCGTTTCCAAATTCTACATCAGAGCCTGTATCTTCATAACCAACTATCCTGAAACGGTAGGTGTAAGACTGGCAACTGATCAGTTCCGCAATGATCTCTCCCGCCCTGATGTGAGTAGCCTCAGCAGCAACTGTGATAAGTAATAATAGGCTCGTTATGAGCAGTTTTGAATTGTACTCTCTCAAAATTAATAGCTTAAATGCATCCCCAATAAATCTAAAATGCGCTTAGAATGTTTTCAAACGGAAATATAAATATACAAATAAATAATGAGATATTTCTATCTATGTGCTATATTTTATGAATAACGATGGGTCGCTAAAAAAATTACGTAAGTCAATATAGAAAAAAGTGATACAAACAAACGGATAGATTAACACACGAGCCTAATAAGTCAATTTACTGCATGCTGAGCACTTACATAGAATTAATCAAAATACAAGAACTTAGAAGCCAGTTATATGGTTAGTATAACATACATTTCAGCCAAATTTAAGCTGTTCTCAATCTTATTTAGAAGAATTTAAAATAGTATTCATGCTATTGTATGCTATGCGATCGTGGCATAATTTTGATGAGTATCTTAATAAGATTTTATAAAAATCATTAGCTTATTTCTAATATGAGTTGGTTCACACAAGCACTGTCAAGCAATATTGGCAAGAAGGTAGTAATGTCTTTAACTGGATTGTTTCTGATCACATTTTTGATTGTTCATGTGTCTGGAAATTTATTATTATTCAAAGATGATGGGGGAGAGGCTTTCAACCTCTACGCTGATTTTATGACAACCAGCCCCCTGATCAAAGCAGCTTCTTACATTTTGTATGCGGGTATAATCCTGCACATTATTTATTCGTTGGTTCTTAGTATAAAAAACAGGTCAGCACGGCCTGTAGGATACAAATTGTCGCAAGCTAAAGATAACAGTTCCTGGAAATCTCGTAACATGGGTGTATTGGGTACTATTGTTCTGATCTTTTTGATCATTCACCTGCGTTCTTTCTGGTACGAGATGCATTTTGGTAATATGCCCACTGAAGTGTATGCCGGGGAAACCGTAAAAGATTTGTATACAGTAGTGAAGGCCTCCTTTTCACAATGGTGGTACTCTTCGCTATACATATTGGCCATGGTTGGATTGGGCTTCCACTTAGCTCACGGATTCTGGAGTGCTTTTCAGACGCTTGGCCTGAACCACAGAAAATATACGCCGCTCATCAAAAAAGTGGGGTTGGCATTTGCCATCATTGTTCCCCTGCTTTTTGGTTCTATGCCGGTATATTTCTTCTTACAAAGTTTGTAAACGTTAAAGTCTAACAAAAAACAGATGAATTTAGATTCCAAAGTTCCCGAAGGTCCCATTGCTGAGAAATGGACCAAACATAAATTTAACCTTAAACTCGTAAACCCTGCTAATAAACGTAAATACGACGTAATTGTGGTCGGGACAGGTTTAGCTGGCGCGTCAGCAGCGGCATCTTTGGCAGAACTAGGGTATAATGTCAAATCTTTTTGTTTTCAGGACAGCCCGAGGCGAGCCCATAGTATTGCAGCCCAGGGAGGTATCAATGCCGCTAAAAACTATCAAAATGATGGTGACAGCGTGTTCCGTCTGTTCTACGATACTGTGAAGGGAGGCGACTACCGATCTCGCGAAGCTAACGTTTATCGTTTAGCTGAGGTGAGCACTAGTATCATTGACCAATGTGTTGCTCAGGGTGTTCCCTTTGCCCGTGAGTACGGAGGACTTCTGGCCAACCGCTCGTTTGGCGGTGCGCAGGTATCCCGTACTTTTTATGCCAGGGGCCAGACTGGACAGCAGTTACTGTTAGGTGCATACGGGGCGCTAAGCCGTCAGATTGCTAATGGAAAGGTCAAAATGTATCCGCGTACTGAGATGCTGGATCTGGTTACTATTGATGGTAAGGCCAAAGGTATTGTAGTCAGAAACTTACTGACCGGAGAGATAGAATCACACAGCGCACATGCAGTAATCCTGGCAACCGGTGGATATGGCAATGTCTTCTTCCTCTCTACCAATGCTATGGGTAGTAACACAACTGCCGCTTGGAGAGCCCACAAGAAAGGCGCTCATTTCGCCAATCCTTGCTACACTCAAATTCACCCTACTTGCATCCCAGTTTCCGGAGAGTATCAGTCAAAGCTGACCCTGATGTCTGAATCACTTCGTAATGACGGTAGGGTTTGGGTGCCGAAAGAAAAAGGGGATAATCGAGCTCCGCAGGATATTCCTGAAAATGAGCGCGATTACTACCTGGAAAGAAAATATCCGTCATTTGGTAACCTGGTGCCGCGGGATGTGGCTTCACGTAATGCCAAAGCCGTTTGTGACGAAGGTCGCGGCGTAGGTAAAACCGGACTAGCGGTATATCTTGATTTTGAAGATGCTATCAAGCGTGATGGCAAGGACGTTATATCTGCCAAGTACGGTAACCTTTTTGAAATGTACGAAAAGATCACCGGTGATAATCCTTACCAGACGCCTATGATGATTTACCCAGCAGTACACTACACGATGGGTGGTCTGTGGGTAGACTATAATTTGATGACATCTGTACCCGGGCTCTATGCACTTGGTGAGTGTAATTTCTCCGACCATGGAGCCAATCGTCTGGGTGCAAGTGCACTTATGCAGGGACTGGCAGATGGTTACTTTGTCATCCCCTACACAGTGGGAGATTACCTGGCTGGTTTACCTTATGATAAAGTGCCTACTTCACACGAAGCTTTTAAGGAAGCTGAGCAAAAAGTAAGAGACCGTATGAAAAAGCTCGTCAGCATCAATGGTTCGCAAACCGTTGACCAGCTTCACAAAAAGCTGGGAAGAGTGATCTGGGATAAATGCGGTATGTCCAGAACTGCTGAAGGGCTAAAAGAGGCTCGGAAAGAAGTACAAAAGATTAAAGAAGAGTTCTGGAATGACGTAAAAGTACTGGGAACCGACGAAGAACTTAATCAGACTTTGGAGAAGGCCAGTCGTCTTTCTGATTTTATTGAACTTGGAGCATTGATGATTGAAGATGCTCTTGACCGCAATGAGTCTTGCGGAGGCCACTTCCGTGAGGAATATCAGACACCTGAAGGTGAAGCTCTGCGTGATGATGAAAATTATTCATACGTATCCGCCTGGCAATTTAATGGTGAGGATTCTGCCGAATTCCTGGTAAAAGAACCCTTGGTCTTTGAAAATGTAAAACTGACTCAACGCAGTTATAAATAAACTTGACATGAACGTTACACTAAAAATATGGCGTCAGAAAAACGCCAGTGATAAAGGTAGATTTGAAACATACGAGATGAAAGACTTTAATACACATATGTCTTTCCTCGAGCTTATGGATGTACTGAATGAGAAGCTGCAAGCTGAGGGCAAGGAACCGGTACACTTTGACCATGATTGCCGTGAGGGTATTTGTGGCAGCTGTGCCATGTACATCAATGGTCGCGCGCACGGCCCACAAAAGGGTACCACTGCTTGTCAGTTACACATGCGTCATTTTGAAGATGGTGAGACTATCGTGGTTGAACCCTGGAGAGCCAAGGCCTTTCCGGTTATCAAAGACCTCGTAGTTGATCGCTCCGCTTTTGACCGCATTATTCAGGCAGGCGGCTACGTTTCAGTGAATACCGGTGGTGTACCAGACGCCAATGAAATTCCTGTACCTAAGGATATGGCTGATGAGTCATTCAATGCTGCAGCTTGCATCGGCTGTGGTGCGTGTGTAGCTGCTTGTAAGAATGCATCGGCTATGTTATTTGTAAGTGCGAAAATCTCACAGTTGTCCCTGTTACCCCAAGGTCAGGTAGAGCGCCAGCAGCGTGCAGAAAAGATGATTGCTCAGATGGATGCAGAAGGCTTTGGTGCCTGTACCAATACCCAGGCATGTTCTGCAGAATGTCCGAAAAGTATAGACTTAGCCAATATTGCCCGGATGAACCGGGAGTTTTTAAAAGCAAAGGCTGGTTCTGATCATGTTGGGGTGAGTTAACGTGCGTTATCCTTATTTTTTTAACACATCAAAAAAAGGCATCTTATCACAAGATGCCTTTTTTGAAGTTTGTTTATTCGTAGCTGGCTACTTGAATTCAACAGATCAATGCAACTTTCAGGTTTGCAGGCTAAGGGTGTAATTCGCATAGATCTTAATCCAGAAAACTGGCCATTTCCTGCTGCATTTTCAGGGCAGCCTGGCGAGCAGCTTCTGCAAAATCTTTGTCTTCAGAGGCGTAAATTATATTGCGAGATGCGTTGACCAGTAATCCAACATCGTCGGTCATCCCGTATTTGATGACTTCCTGTAAACTGCCACCCTGGGCTCCGACGCCGGGCACCAGCAAAAAATGATCTGGTACAATCGTCCGGATATTAAAAAGGGCGTCTGCCTGGGTGGCTCCTACTACATACATCATATTTTCGGGCGTACCCCAGTATCGGCTCTCTTTCAAGACTTTTTCAAAGAGCATGTCGCCTTCTTGCTGTAGCTTCCGACGCTGAAAATCACTGCTTCCAGGATTTGAGGTAAGTGCCAGAAGAATGACCCATTTGTTGTCAAAAGCCAAAAAGGGCAACACACTATCAGCACCCATGTAAGGTGCTACCGTTACTGAATCAAATTTCATTTTTTCGTAAAAGGCCCGGGCATACTTTGAGGACGTATTACCGATATCACCTCGTTTGGCATCAGCAATGGTAAAGATATTATCTGGAATAAAGCTCATGGTCTTTTCCAGGCTCTGCCATCCAGTTACTCCTTCTGCCTCATAAAAAGCGAGGTTGGGCTTATAAGCAACACATAGGTCTGAAGTGGCCTCGATAATCTGACGGTTGAATTCAAAAATCGGGTCTTCATGATCCCTCAAATGCGCCGGTATCTTCCTGATATCTGTATCGAGGCCTACACAGAGAAAGGATTTTTTTTGTCTTATTTGTTCAATGAGTACTTTTCTAGTCATGCCGACAAAATAAAAAAAAGCCGATGAAATATTTCACCGGCTTCAGTAGTATTTGCGATCGTAGGTTATCTTAAGTCAACGACTTCTACATTTTCGTATTTGCTGGTATCAAATGTAAAAACGTTATCAGAAATGTCGGCTTCAGGGTTAAAGTTGCTGATCTGGTAGGTGTAGATGGTGCCATTTTTGTCAAAAATCTGCCATTTTTTCAATGTATTATTTACTACACTGATGTGCAGGCGGATTTTGAAAAACTGGTTATCTGTATTTTCCGGCAGCAAATCTACCACATGATAAGTGACTCCTCCTTCAGTAAGGTCTTCTAAGTATACATATTTGAAACCTCGCTGGTAAGCGTTGTAAATTTGGGTAGGAGATATGTCACCTTCTGCAGGATCATAATCGTCAATATTCACCTCATTCACTTCTTCCAGATAAGTCCAGATGGTTTCTCCGTTGTTGACAATTTCTTGGCCTCCCATGTTCAGGCGGTATTTATCACCCTGTACGATGATTTCTCCTTCAAAGTCTTCACTGATTGACTGGGTAGGATTTTCCATAGAGTAAGAAAAATCCGATTCAAAGGAACCGATTTGCTGATACTTATTGCTCATGGCATCTAGTATTTCTTTGGCTTTTGGGTCAAACTGTGCCTGCGCCAATTGGAGTACCAGCAACAGTAGCACTGTTATTATACCAGTCAGTTTATTTATCTTGATAAGCTTCATTTGTAAGTTAAGCGATTATATTAAGTTTTATTATTCAGGTTAGTCAATAATTGTTCCAAACTGATATCATCCTGCACCAGTACTTCCCGGGCTTTGCTGCCCTCAAAGGGGCCCACAATACCCGCTGCTTCTAACTGGTCAATAATTCTGCCAGCACGGTTATAACCTAGTTTTAGTTTGCGTTGTATGAGAGATGTACTGCCCTGTTGATGGTGAACAATAAGCCGTGCCGCATCTTCAAACATAGTGTCACGTTTTGTTAAGTCCACTTCGGTTACGTCATTGCTATCCCCATCATCACCTACAAACTCAGGAAGCTGATAAGCCGACTCATAGCCTCGCTGTGATCCAATATAGTCACATATGTCTTCTACTTCCTGGGTATCAATAAAAGGACACTGGAGACGAATCAATTCAGAATTAAATGACATAAGGGTATCCCCCTGACCTACTAGCTGTTCTGCTCCCCCAGTATCGAGGATCGTGCGGGAGTCTACCTTGGAAGTGACTCGGAATGAAAGCCGCACCGGAAAATTAGCTTTAATTATACCAGTGATGACATTAACTGACGGACGCTGTGTAGCTACGACCAGGTGGATTCCAATAGCCCGGGCGAGTTGGGCCAATCTTGCTATGGGCGTTTCCACTTCCTTTCCGGCAGTCATCATCAGGTCAGCTAACTCGTCAATGACCAGCACAATGTATGGTAAAAAACGGTGACCCAGTTCAGGATTAAGCTTTCGGTGGACAAACTTATGATTATACTCTTTGATGTTACGACAACCAGCATCCTTGAGTAGGTCGTAACGGGTATCCATCTCAATACAAAGCGAATTGAGGGTGTATATTACCTTTTTGGTATCGGTAATGATGGCATCTTCACTATTGGGGATTTTTGCCAGGTAATGCCTTTCAATTTTATTATACAGCGTAAGCTCTACCTTTTTGGGGTCAATGAGGACTAACTTAAGTTGGGAAGGATGCCTTTTAAAAAGGAGAGAGGTAAGCAAAACGTTGATCCCCACTGACTTTCCCTGACCCGTCGCTCCGGCAATCAACAAGTGAGGCATTTTTGCCAGGTCAGCTATGTGTAGTTCATTGGTAACGGTTTTACCCAGAATGATAGGTAACTCTTGCTTGCTGTGCAGAAATTTCTCCGTATTGACAGTAGAGTTCATGCTCACCACCTCCCGATTTTTGTTAGGCACTTCAATACCAATGGTTCCCTTCCCTGGTATCGGCGCAATGATCCGGATACCCAGAGCTGCCAGGCTCAGCGCAATGTCGTCCTCCAGATTTTTGATCTTAGAAATTTTGACGCCTGCTTCCGGTACAATTTCGTAGAGCGTGACCGTGGGACCGATGGTAGCTTTGATAGAGGAAATACCTATCTTAAAGTTGATCAGCGTCTCTACGATGTTGTCTTTATTATTTTCCAGCTCCTCTTTGGTCACTTTGGCCGACTCAGTATCGTATTCGGAAAGCAGCGCAGGGGTAGGGTACTGATAATTAGATAAATCCAACGTGGGATCGTAGTTTTCCATACTGGTAGCGCGCGCCTCTTCCTGCTGTGCCTCGATCTCTAGTTCCAGGTTTTTTTCAGCATACGGGGATGGTATATCCGGAGGATTAACTTCCAACTCTGGAGTATTATTCTTTTTTTCTCCTTTTTCCTGAGTTTCTCTTTTGATGGGGAGATCAAAAGAAAAGCTAGCTTCTGCTTCTTGTTGGGGTAAGGTATCTTCAGACGCCTGTTGCGGTGTTGGACTAGCCGAGGTTTGAGGGCTATTCTGCCGGGTAGCTTTGGGTTGCAGATGAAAGTAGTGGGTGATGTTAAAGAAATAAATGACAAACACCAGTAGAGAAAAGATAAGCAACAGTATTGTCCCCCATCCTATCAAGCTGTTGAAGAGTAAAGCCAGTTCGTAACCTACGCCTCCACCCAGAAAGCCCCAAGCAGTAGATCCTTCCTGCCGGAATACCACGTATCCCAGCAACAGACTCAGCCATATCAGAAAAAAGGTGACAAATTTGAAAGACTGATAGGGTGAGAGCAACTCTTTGCGAAAAACAATTTTAAAACCAGCAATGAATAGCAGAGGTGGGATCAACAATGAAGCAAGACCAAACCAACGGTAGATAAAAAGATATGAAGCTACTGCACCGATTAGTCCTAGCCAGTTTTCTGCTTCTAGGCCTGAAGCCTTGAGGTCTGTTTCAAAGACAGCTTCAACCACACTCTGATCCGCTTTCCCGGTAAACAGGAAAGAAATGAAAGCAACCATCAGATATACTGACAAAACGATCAGGAAGAAACCACTAGCCAGGTGAAATTTCCGGTCCTGGTAAAAGGGGGTACTGTTAGCTTTTTTCTTCTTATGACTGGCCCTGGTTTTTTTGGCCTTCTTGTAGGTATTAGACTTATACGTTTTTTCCGCCATACACATCTGTTTTCACCGCCCAAGCAGTGTCATCACGAATTAAGTAGCAATAGCATTACGCTAACCTGATATCTAAAGTGTGACAAAGAAAGGAAAAATGAAAAAAAGACTAAGAGGGAATCAATGTTTTTTACCTGATTTCTGTTACGAACTTAAAAAAGATCTCGCAGCGTGATCAGAATAAACCAAGTACAAAATCGTATAATGCTATCAATTTATGCAACAACAAGGTAAGGCTACTTTGTGTGAGTCTGAAAACGGAAAAGTCTGCGCGCTGAATAACGGAGTTGCTTATGAGTTAAGGTTCAAGGACATTTTGTTATTACTTACGCCTCAGCAATTGAATGCACTAAAAATTTATCTGGAAGATCTTGACTCGGCAGAATGGTTTCGTACTCCCGGAAAAGAGTTTGCACTCATTTATTTTGCTCCTCTTTTTGCTAACTACTATATGACGCGTGACGACCTGTCAGAAATATTAAGCTTACTCCTGGAAGCTTCGGCCATGGTTAAGGTACACCAGCGGCTCTATTTGAAGAATGGCAAAACCCGAATTAACTGATTTATGGATATTGTGGCTTTCCGCACCGTTAATTCTAACATTGAAGATTACAAGGTTGTAGATATTTTTGTAAATAATAACCGCCTGATTGATATACTTCATCAATTTGAATTACCTCTGGCATACCAGGAAGGTGCTCCTGAAATGGCTGGTGCCTATGAGGGTCTCCCTCCGCTATTGGTATTACCTCCTGCCAATCATTTCTGGGGTGAGGCAAGCGAAGCTTACAGCTATCCTGGTCATAAGGTAAGCCTCCTGGAGTATGCGTATTCAGGTGTGCCCGGAGAATGGCCCTTTGTGGCCAAAATTGAGGTGGGAAAGCGCGTGGTGCGTTGGTCAGACTTTGAGCAGGTGCGAAGATTAAAGTTAAGAAATGGTTACCAATGGAAATACAATATGTTGGGAGAATTTTGTTTTGACAGAGATCAATATGACATGGCACTAAAAGATGCTTCTGCCAACGCTTACACATAAAAAAAGCTTTCCATCCTGGAAAGCTTTTCTTTCTAATGCTAATGATTATCAAAGTTTATATTTCGGCTGCTTCTGCTTCCTTTTCAGTATGAAGAAAACCAATAGCCAGTGAGTCATCACCAAGGAAATGCTCAATGTGATGGGCACGATCCTCAGTCTTATAAAGTTGTTTTTCCAACAAGTTTTTCGTTGCATAGTCACCTAGCTCAAAAGCTGCTTTGATACTTTTTCTAAGCTCAATAGCTATCTTACGCTCGGCTTCCATATCCTCTTCCAAACTTTCACGTATACGAAATACTCCCTGTGGTTCGTGCTTGATATACGAGATTTTTGAAAACTCTACCGGATCGCTGGTAGGTGCATAACCCATTACCGTTAATCTTTCAGCTAGCTTATCAAATCCTTTATGGATTTCGTCGTAATTTTCTTCAAAAAACAGGTGCAGGTCGCGAAACTGCGGACCTTCTACCAGCCAGTGATGCTTGTGATACTGATGGTAAAGTGTCATAAATGAAGCCAGATGACGATCCAAGTGCTCTGCCATCTTTTGGGCTGTCTCTTTCTCTAATCCTACTGGATTTCCATCATATTCGCGTTGTCCTCTAAGCTTGTCCATAATTTAGCTTATTATTAATAGTTTAAAAAAATATTTCCTAGTACACAAATTTAACACAGCACTAAGCGCTTAGTTTGCGTTTTTTCGGATTTGTGCTGGGATATAAAAGGCGGTCGTTTTAAATTCAACATCTGATGATATCAATACCCCCTAACTGAGCAAGGCTGAATGAAAAAAGTGAAAAATGAAATTGACGAATTTCAATTCAGTAGTAATGGTAAAAGCCACCAAATGGCTGTTATGGAGAAAAAGAAAAAAGACCGGACAGAAAAAATACTCTTCTACTTCTTGCTAGGTGCATTGCTAATGCAGCTTGTGATGTTGATTTATGTTGTCAACGAATGGCTGGTCGTAAAAAGCAGTACCAAAGAATTTTTGTCCACCCACTATAATTTTGGTGAAGATCAACCTTTTTACAAGGAAAATCCTGAAAATTATCTCCGCTTTATGGTGCGATTCATGACGATCTACGGGCTGATCACCCTGTTTGCTGTCACCACCATAATCCTTAGAAAGCCTTGGCTGTACCTGCTCATCATTGTGATGGCGGTCATTTCGGTCCTTTATTTTTTGATGCTCTAAACATTTATGAATATTCGCCCATTGTATGCTTAAAAAAACATGGCCTACAATAAACTGGCAGTTGTATTAGGCAATTGCTTATTTCCCGATCATTCATTTCTGAATCCTGACAAAAACACCCTTTTTTTTATGGCTGAAGATGAGGGCTTATGCACCCATTACCAGTATCATAAGCATAAGCTCATGCTGTATCTGTCATCCATGCGTTCACATGCGGACGAAATCAGAAAAAAGCACGACCTGGCTTATTACACTTTAACCAAAGATAACTCCTCAATGAGCTTTGAAGATAAACTGGAAGCATGTTTGAAGGAAAATCTGGAAATTGAGCAGGTAAGTATGTACGTCATAGAAGACAAATTTTTTGATAAAAGAATGCGCGATTTCTTTCAAAAAAAAGAACTAAAGTTCACTACTGTTGCCTCTCCTGGATTTCTGACAACCTACGATGATTTCGGCGATTATCTGCAGAGAAGCAAAAAACCTTTTATGCAGTATTTCTACATTGAGCAGCGTAAAAAATTTAACTTATTGTTGGAAGAAGATGAAAAGCCGGTAGGAGGGAAGTGGTCGTATGATGATCAGAACCGCAAAAAGTTACCCAAGGATATCCATGTGCCGAAACAGCCGCAGTCAAGTTGGACAGCACATACTAAAGAAGTTGCTACACTGATCAATGAGCATTTTAGCGGCCACCCCGGATCCACTGAAAACTTCAACTGGGCCACCACCCGACGGCAGGCATTACACCGCTTACAAGACTTTCTAGAATCTCGCTTCGAGCAGTTTGGTCCTTACGAAGATGCTATAGACAGCGAACGGAATTTTCTTTTTCATTCGGTGCTATCACCCTACATGAACCTGGGGTTGATCACTGCTGACGAGGTGTTGGATCAGGCTTTAGCATACGCAGAGAAAAACGACGTACATCTGCCCAGTGTGGAAGGTTTTGTACGTCAGATTGCCGGCTGGAGGGAATTTATGCGAGGGATGTACCAGCACTACGATCTGGAAGGTAATCACTTTGGCCACCAAAGAAAGTTAGCTGATTGCTGGTACGATGGAAGTACCGGCGTACCCCCGTTGGATGACAGCATTAAGCGAGCTGTTAGGGACGGTTATACCCACCACATTGAAAGACTGATGGTGTTGGGCAACATCATGCTCCTTTCAGAAATTCACCCGGATGAAGCTTATCGTTGGTTTATGGAAATGTTTGTAGACTCATCCGACTGGGTCATGGTACCTAATGTCTACGGCATGAGCCAGTTTGCTGACGGAGGCACTTTTGCGACCAAGCCTTACATCGGTGGCGCCAATTACATTTCAAAAATGAGCGATTACCAGAAAAAAGGTGATTGGGCTGATGAAATTGACGGCCTTTACTGGCGGTTTATTGATAAGAACCGGAAGCTGTTTGGTTCTAATCCCCGCATGTCTATGATGACCTCTATGTTTGATAAAATGAAATCCGACAAGAAAGATCGTCTCATGAAAGCGGCACAAAACTTTATAAAACGTACCAGTCATGCTTCATGAAGGAAGCCGGGAGCAATGCCAGCGGGCTTCTTTCCATCCTTCATCTGTAGTTTTCCAGACCACAGTCGCGATACAGCGGTGCGATATCTCAGGCCTTTCCGGGATATGTACCTGCTGGGTAAACCTGACAACCACGTAGGCCATCCGGTCACTTACGCTCTCCTGGTAATCGTCAATAACGTAGGCAAGGCTGGCGTGCAACTCTCGCATGGCGAGCATATTTTTTTCCATATATGCTTCCCATTCGTTCATAGTATTGATAACCACAGGATTTCCTTCGGGGTCTACGTCAACGATGCCAAAGTCATCGTCTACCATGGCTCTGAGCTTAGGTAAATCCAGTTGGTTGACCGCCGTCAGGAGTTCTTCGGTCAGTTGATAAAGGATATGTTTGCTGTTCATGATATTTTCTTTTTGAAAAAAAGATTTGATAACGCCACTGACCGTAAATAAGTGGTTTTAGTATTAATTCCAATCTAAATCATTGAAAATCAGCAATTCATCCGGTCTTTTGTATCTGGGTAGAACTTGCTAAAAGCAGACTGATAGTTGGTTTAATCACACTGCCTTTTTAATTTGCCAACTTCTATGAATGTTGCTATCATTAAATATAACGCCGGTAACGTGCAGTCAGTTATTTACGCGCTGCAACGACTGGGTGTAGAGCCTAGCCTAACCGACGACCCGGCTACTATTCAGCAAGCAGATAAGGTCATTTTCCCCGGTCAGGGGGAAGCCAGTTCGGCCATCAGCTACTTAAAAAGTCGTAAGCTGGATAAGCTTATCACCAACTTGCAGCAGCCAGTTTTGGGTATCTGTATAGGGCTACAACTCCTGTGCAGTTATTCTGAAGAGGGAGACACCCCGTGCCTGGGTATATTTAATGAGAAAGTAAAGAAATTTCCACCTCGTGACAAGGTGCCGCATATTGGCTGGAATACCCTGGAAACGAAAGAGGGAAAATTACTTGAAGGACTACGTGAGGAAGCTTATCTCTATTACGTCCATAGCTACTACGCTGAGCTAGGACCAGAAACGGTAGGAGAGACTCATTACATCGTACCCTTCAGTGCGGCGATGGAAAAAGATAACTTCTATGCGATTCAGGCTCACCCCGAAAAAAGCGGTAAGGACGGTGAAATTATTCTCAAAAACTTCTTGGCACTCTGATCATGGATATAATACCCGCCATAGATATTATAGAAGGTAAGTGCGTAAGACTAACCCAGGGGGATTATGCCCGAAAAAAAGAATACAGTAGCGATCCGTTAGACGTAGCCCGTCAATACGCGGATCACGGCATTCGCAGGCTTCACCTGGTAGACCTGGACGGCGCTAAAGCCCGTAAAGTTATCAACCACATGGTGCTTGAGCAGATCACCAAGCATACAAGTCTCGAGGTTGATTTTGGTGGGGGGGTGCAGTCTGATAAGGATTTGCAATTGGTCTTTGAACTGGGAGCTTCTCAGGTGACCGGAGGCAGTATTGCTGTCCGGGAGCCTGATACCTTTAAAAGATGGCTACAAAAGTATGGTGCAGAAAAGATCATTCTCGGTGCTGATGCCAAAGAACGTAAGATAGCGATTGGGGGATGGCAGGAAAGCACAACCACTGACGTGCTCGATTATATTAGCCACTATGTTGAGCAGGGTATAGAGTACGTGATCTGTACCGATGTATCACGGGATGGCTTGTTACAGGGGCCTGCGTTTTCACTCTACGAAGAAATTCTTGCGCATAATCCTACGGTAAGGCTTATTGCCAGTGGTGGCGTATCTGGGGTAGAAGACTTGCGCCGTCTTCGTGAAATGAAGCTAGCCGGTGTAATAGTGGGAAAAGCGATCTATGAAAATAAAATTAGCCTTCAGGATTTACAGAAGTTTGTGACCTGAGGCTCAAGCTACAGTGCCAATGTTATCAAAAAGAATCATTCCTTGCCTGGATGTCAAAGACGGTCGTACGGTCAAGGGCGTAAACTTCGTAGAACTGCGCGATGCCGGAGACCCGGTAGAACTCGCCAAGCTATATGCTGATGCCGGTGCTGATGAACTCGTATTCCTGGATATCACAGCTACCGTAGAGAAAAGGAAAACGCTGGTTGAGCTGGTGAAAAAAGTGGCTAAGCAAGTGAATATTCCTTTTACCGTGGGGGGAGGTATCAGTTCGGTAGAAGATGTGGCTGCTATGCTCAATAATGGTGCTGACAAGGTATCCGTCAACTCGGCAGCGGTGCGTCGGCCTGCGCTTATCAATGAGCTTTCGGCCAACTTTGGTAATCAGTGTATTGTGGTTGCTATAGATACCCGCTTTGTTGATGGCAAACATATTGTCCATACGCACGGCGGACGTACGCCTACTGATAAAGAAACATTTGCCTGGGCTCATGAAGCTCAGGAAAGAGGGGCTGGTGAAATACTGCTTACCTCCATGGACCACGATGGTACCAAGGAAGGATTTGCCAATGCTATTACTGGGCAGATGTCTACTGAGCTGACGATTCCGATCATAGCCTCGGGCGGAGCGGGCTCAATGGCCCACTTTGTAGATGTATTTACCCTGGGTAGGGCAGACGCTGCCCTGGCCGCCAGTATTTTTCATTACAAAGAAATCGCCATTCCTGATCTTAAAAGCTATCTTAGTCGGCATTTGATCACCATCAGAAAAGTGGCCTAAAACGAAAACCTATCCAGTGCAAGCAGAAGATTTGAAATTTCTCCAGCAACTGAGTGAAGTAATCTCAGCCCGACACCAGGAGGCTTCCGGAAACTCGCCCTCTGAGTCCTACACCGTGTCTTTGTTTCGCAAAGGGATGAATAAGGTAGCGCAAAAAGTAGGAGAAGAAGCCATAGAACTGGTCATTGAAGCCAAGGATCATGATGAAGGATTATTTCTAAACGAAGCGGCTGATTTATTGTATCATTATATGGTACTGTTAAAAGCGAAAGGTTTTGAACTGGCGGATGTAGTAAAAATACTGGAAGGCAGACATCGTTGATGTCTAAATACGGACAACTATGAGATTCAACCTATTCTTATCGGCCTTACTTTTTTGGGCGATCCCGGGTATGGCACAAAATGAAATCGAGAAACTATCTACGCTAAGCTCTCCCGCGGATGACCAAAATCCTGTCTTAAGTCCAGACGGTAGCACGATGTATTTTATCAGAAAGAACCATCCGGGAAATGCGGGGGGCACCCAGGATCTCGGCGACATCTGGTACAGTGAGCGACTTTCTGACGGTAGCTGGTCGGAGGCTGAAAATCTTTCGTCTTTGAATAATGATCAGTTTAACAGCATTATTGGCTTTGCTGAAGAAGGTAATCAGGTATACCTGAACGGGCATTACCTGGAAGGCAATAAAAAGCCAACCACACAGGGCGTTTCAGTAGCTACTCGTCGGGGTGATGGCTGGAGTAAACCGCAGCCGCTCAAAATACCTTATTTCTATAATAAATCTGATCACCAAAGCGGATCCTTGCATGTAGGAGGTCAAGTCATGCTGCTGTCACTGCAATCTTACGACTCCCGGGGGGCTGAAGATCTTTACGTTCTTTTTAAAATGTCTGATGGCTCGTGGTCTGAACCCAAAAACCTGGGCAAAGATATCAATACACCGTACCAGGAGATGACGCCGTTCTTAGCAGCCGATGGCAAAACGCTCTACTTTGCCAGCAACGGCTACGAAACCTTTGGAAGCCGTGATATCTTTTCTTCCGTACGACTGGATGATAGTTGGACAAACTGGTCAAACCCCAGAAATCTGGGTGTCCGCGTAAATACAGAAGGTACAGAACTCTACTACTCTTTACCTCCGGATAGTGACTTTGCTTATCTTTCTTCCACCCAAAATAGTGACGGCCTGGGAGATATCAATCAAATACGCATCAATCTGGAAGAAGAGCAGATAGAAGAAGAACCAATTTCTATTAGTCTGGAGGTAAGCCCACTCGTTTCTGAGGTTTCCGAAGACCAACCAACCGTTAGTGTTGAAACGGTGCCAATACCCGAAGAAGAAAATGAAACCGAAATGGGGAACGTTCAGGGGCAGGTGCTCAATGAGCGTAATCAGGATCCAGTTTCTGCCAGCGTAATATTTTTAGGACTTAAAAAAGAAGATTCTGTATCAGTATCGGCCACCGATGATGGTAATTTTAGCCTGAGCTTACCGGTAGACAACGATTACCAACTCATTGTAGAAAGCGATGGCTTTATTCGCCAAAAGAGTACGATGCTACTGAGCCAGCTGGCGCCCATTGATGACTCTGATGTCATCGTCAGAAACTTTTTACTCACCCCAATAGAAGTGGGCATCACAGTCAACCTTGAAAAGGTACTGTTTGACCGAGGTACGTCTGATATGCTATCGGGTTCCACCGAAACGCTGGATGAGGTTGTACTCTTCCTGCAGGAAAACCCTAGTGTAGAAATTGAGGTAGCCGGTCATACTGACAACCGCGGGCGTCCTGATCTCAACCTGATTCTTTCCCAGGAAAGAGCTGAAGCAGTGAAGCGATACCTGGTAGAGCAGGGCGTGTCAGCTTCGCGAATTCAGAAGAAAGGCTATGGAGGCACCCGGCCAATCGCCAGCAATGCAATAGAAGAAGAGAGGCGTAGAAACCGTCGGGTTGAGTTTACGATTATCAAAAAGTAATCTGTAATCAGCTGCACCTACCTGAATCAGTTGAGTAAAAAATATCGGCATCGCTATTGATCTTCGGACAGGTTCAGTCTGAGCTGAGGAAGCTTATGTACAAAAGGTAAACGAAGCTAAACACATAGCCGGGGTATTTTCGGTGCATCAGGCTTAGCCCGATTTCTACTTTGATCTTGTATTTGGATTCTTAGCTTCAAGCTGTCTTAGTTTTAAAATTCAGAAGATAAGCTTGCGAAAACAGGTTAAGTCAATAGGCACTGTGTCTGCTATGCTTCCGCCTTAAGTATTAAGGTCTCACGCATCATTCTCCAGGAAAGTAAACCTGAGGCTAAGGTAAGCAAACCTGCAACATGCACTGCCCACTGCATACCCAGCAAAGAAGCTACTACGCCTGCCATCAGCGCGCCCATCGCATAACCGATGTCTCGCCAGAAACGATAGACACCCACTGAGGTAGCCCGCCAGCTGGGGTGGGCAGCATCTCCAACGGCAGCTAGCAGGGCAGGGTAAACCATGGCGGTACCTATGCCCAGCAGCACTGAGCCGGTCAGGCCGGTGACTAAAGCAGCATCCAGTCCGAAACCAATCACGGCATGTCCCGCTGCCTGTATGATCATCCCCCAGACGATCAGGGGCTTTCTGCCGTATTGATCCGATAAAGGACCGGTGATCATCTGCCCGACACCCCAGACGACAGGATAGACAGCTTTGATCCAGCCGATACCTTCCAGCCCCACACCAGCCGAGGCAAAAAGTATGGGAAATACACCCCAGGACATACCGTCATTAAGGTTGTTCACCAACCCGGCCTGGGATACGGAAAAGAGTGTCTTGTTCTTCCAACTGGTTTGGGCGATTACCCATTTTACCGACCGCCCGGCAGGGTAGGTTGGTCCATCATCCGTATGTAGTTGAGCTTCCAGCCTGGCATGTTTTTGTGTGTCTTTGATGATAAAGACGGACAGCAATAACCCCAGAACCGCGTAAGCAATCCCGATATAAAAAGGCTCCGGCCGTAATCCATAGGCAGAGGCCAGGTAAGCGGTCAGCAGGGCGGTCAGTCCCACTGCCCCGTAACCAGCGGCTTCATTGAGCCCCATAGCCAGCCCACGTTTATGAGGACCTACCAGGTCAATTTTCATATTCACGGTCATAGACCAGGCCAGACCCTGGCTGATGCCCAGCAACACATTTGCGGCGATGATCCAGTCCCATGAAGGTCCCCAGCCCAGCATAAAAGGTACGGGGAGGCCTACCAACCATCCGGCAATTAGTATCTTCCTCCGGGAATACCGGTCTGCCAGTATGCCGGAAGCAATGTTGGTAAAGGCTTTGACGACTCCAAAAGCGATGATAAAGGAAAAAATGACCAGGTCAGAACTTAGCATAAACTCATCGGTGCCGATCAGGGGCACTACCGTTCGTTCCAGCCCTACCATACCACCTACAAAAGCATTCACCAGCACCAGCAGAGAAAACTGCTGCCAGTTTTCTTGCAGTCCAAGCTTTATTTTAGCCATTTCAAAGTGCTTTTTCAGCCTTGAGCGCTTTTATTACATAGGAGATAAGCCTGAGGGTTGCTTTGCTGCCAAAAGCTTCTCCTTTTTCAAAGTCTCCTTTCTGCTGTGCCATGGTGTTGGTCAGGTGGGCAAAACAGACGACAGGATATTTTTTCTTTATAGCCAGGGCGTACAAGGCCGCCGCTTCCATTTCTACACAAGTGACTTGCTGCTTTTTCATCGCTTCAATGGCGGAAGTTGTTTCCCGGTAAGGAGCGTCTGTAGTCCAGCTTATGGCATCAAAATAAGGGCAATCAGCCTTCTGCTGATACTGATGCAGTATTTCGGCTAAAGAGAAGTTTAAGCTGGCTTCCTCTTCTGGTGGCAGATAATGATAGCTGGTACCTTCATCACGTATGGCCGAAGTGATCAGGGCAAACCTTCGGTCGTTTACGAGGTTTTGGATAATACCTGCTGATGTAACGCTGAGTAGTAACTGACATCCGGAAGCAAAAAGCTGCTCGGCTACCAGCACTGCATAGGGCGCTCCCACCACACAGGGAAGCATACCGATCTCAAACGCATCTGATTGATAGGTATAAAGTGAGGAATGATAGCAGGCCCAGCAGGCACTTTTCTCAGCGAGCCCTTGCTTCAGTAGATGGTCCACCAGGTCACCGTCAGGGTCTAACAAACAGACGGAAGGTACAGGACAGTTTTTGATGCCTTTTTGCCTCCTGGCCTCACGTAGCAAGTTTTCAGCCTTAAAAACAGACGCTTCTGAGTAATTCTTATGAGTGATGAAAGGGGGATGATGCTTCTTCATATTTCGTACTTAGAGGATTTTTTATATGCTATATTTTATGAGGAGGTTGCCACGGGCAGCCCCTCAGCCTGCCAGTCAGGAAACCCCTCCTCCAGTCGCCTGGCCTGGTAACCGTTTTCAAGCAGTATTTGTACAGCATCATCGGCATAGACGCAGAGAGGTCCCCGGCAATAGGCAATTATTTCAGTTGTTTTAGGAAGCTTTTCCAGGCTGTCGACCAACTGTTCTATGGGTACACTGAGGGCCTGGGGAATATGTCCCCTGCGATATTCATCAGTCGGCCGTACGTCTAGGATAATGACTTCTTCTGAAATGAGTTTTTGCTGAAGTTCGCGAAGGGTCACAGATTCCAGCGGATCCGGTGATTTCCTGAATTCTTTAATAATCTGATCCGCCAGAGGGTTTTGTTTTAGACCCAGTTCGCGCAGATTCCTGCAGGCTTCAAATACTTTTTGATCCGACAGATCATAAAAGTTAAACGTACCCCTTCGGGAGATATTTACCAGCCGGGCGGCTTTAAGCACCTGCAGATGCTGGGAAGCATTGGCCATGCTCATATCGGTCTGCTGTGCGATTTGTTCTACCGAAAAAGGCCCCTGCGCCAGTAGATCAATGATTTCCAGCCGCTTCGGATTGGCCAGAGCTTTTATTGTCATAGCCAGTTTATCGTACATATGATTCTTAAAAGTCCGCTTGTCCATCAACTCGTTTTCATCTGTATACGCACTAAACAAAGTCGTGTTCAATTATTCAATTGATTTATTGAATAATTGATGAAAATGATAACTATGTAGGAATAGTTATTTGTTTCTAATATTCCTGAAAAAACGGTCTCTTATTCATAAAAATGTCTTATCTAGGTTTCAACAGTAGTAGGATGAAATATTTGCTTGGTTTATTTAAAGAGGGTATAAATCTACGTGTCATAGTTTTGCCTGAATAGCACTGATCGTTTGCGCCAGTCCCTGCTGAACTTCCGAAATTTCCCTTGCAAGCTTTTCTGTAGAAGTACCTGACTCTACCTGCCGGCGTACTTCCAGCATTTGCTGGTAAAAATCTTCCAGCCCTAATAAATGAAACAGCATTTTGGCCTTGTGCATCGTATCTTCAAGCCGGGGGGCATCTCCCTGCTCCAGCGCCTGCAAGTAATCGGTCTGGTAGGTTTGCAGTGCAGTAATAGCTTTGGTATAAAAGCCTTGCTTTTTTTCCTCCAACTCCCCAAAAGTGTCTTCCACTTTATCAAAATCAGG
>CAZZGE010000054.1:0-24665 GCA_964653665.1 uncultured Porifericola sp.
TTTGAGCGTGTGCATAGCTATCAAACAACATAGCTGCCACGTCTATTCTATCTTTATTGATGCTTGTGCACTATTGATTCGCATTGAATATCAGCAGGCAGCATGGCTGCAAATGATGCCCGTACAAAGTAGAGCACTTCCCGATCAATTTAAGAAAGCTTTGTACAGAGGTGAAGCAGAAGCTATTTCGTTATCATTAGAGCTTCCTGCTGCCTTATTACTTATTGATGAGCGGAAGGGGCGCGATGAGGCTGTCAGGCAAGATCTCAATATCATGGGTACTCTAGGTGTTTTGCTTATGGCAAGAAAACAACATCAGATTGCGGATATCACAAAAGAATTTAATTATCTCCGTCAGATAGGTTTTTAGTTCATTGATAAGCTTTACGATAAAGTACTTGCCCTGGCAAAAAATATAAAATAGGCGTTCTGTTTATCTCTCAGATTAATCAGTTCTTTCAGTAATTTTTTATTCATCTCCACGCTATTTAGTATTGCAAACTCAAACTAAATCTGCTGAGCGGTTTCGCAACTTACACGCAGGATAGCTTGTTAAGTTAACTGAATCATAAATTTCAGAAGGTAATATTTATGCAACGACAGGGAGCCAATAATTCATACTGGGGAAATATTCGCGAAGGCATCAGTTCGCTACTGGGGGGGCTGAGACTTACCTTCAAACACATTCTGGATGCTCGGGAGCGGCGTAAGCCCTACGGTATCAGCGATCCGGAGTACTTTGAGCAGCATGAGGGGATTGTCACTTTACAGTACCCTCGTGAAACCCTACCTGTCCCTGACATTGGCCGTTACAAGCTGCATAATGAAATTGACGATTGCATTGTCTGTGACAAGTGTGCCAAAGTGTGTCCGGTAGATTGCATTGACATAGAGCCAGTGCGTGCGGTGGAAGAAATCGGTAAGACTTCAGATGGATCCTCCAAAAGGATTTATCCGGCTAAGTTTGACATTGACATGGCCAAGTGCTGCTTCTGTGGTCTCTGTACCACGGTGTGCCCCACCGAATGCCTTACCATGACCAAAGATTATGACTTTAGCGAGTTTGACGTTGAGGATCACAACTTCGCCTTCTCTGAAATGACACCGCTGGAGATTCTGGAAAAGAAAAAAGAACTGGAGCAGTTTTTAGCCGAAAAAGAGAAAGCTAAAGCTGCCGCCAAAAAAGCAGCCGCTGATGAGAAAAAACCGGGAGCGGCCCAACCTAAGCCTTCCTTTAAGCCCAAAGTGGCGGGCTACAAACCGAAAGCCAGTACTATGCGGCCAAAGATCAAGCCTCAAAACAAAACGGAAGATCCGCAGGAAATGGCCCGTAAACTGATGGAGGAGAAAAAAAAGCATCAGAAAAAGGATGATGAAAATAATTCTGAAGGATAAGCGATGGCACTGCAACAAATCATTTTTTACGCATTTGCCGCGCTGGCAGTACTTAGTGCTTTGCTGATACTTTTTACCCGCAACGTACTCTACGCTGCCTTTCTGCTCATCATCACTTTCCTTTGTATATCGGCTGTTTATGTTTTTGCCGGTGCTGACTTTATTGCCATCACCCAGGTACTGGTGTACGTAGGAGGAGTACTGGTGCTGATGATATTTGGGGTAATGCTGACCAATAAGCTTTCTGGTAAATCGGTCACCACGCAGGGACACTATCAGTTTTGGGGTATCCTGATCGGGGCGGGCGTATTCTCTCTGCTAGGTTACTTTATCCTGCGGGTAAACTTCTTCGCCCTTTCCTGGATTCGACAGGCGCAGGCCGGTGGCCAACAAATTACGGGCTCCACGATCAACACGCTGGGTATACAGTTGATGAGCGACTTTGTACTTCCCTTTGAAGTAGCCGGTGTTTTGCTCCTCGTAGCCCTCATCGGTGCGGCTTTTATTGCCAAAAGACAACTGGACTAAAAATCCTGCCAGGCCCTTCTTCGCTGTAGTTTCAAGTCACTCAGCATGGCTGACTTGATGTTAACCTGCACATGATAAGAAGTGAAGCGGCCAAAAGGCACCCAGTTAAACTGGAAATCAAAGCAGCCCAGATCACGGAAAATATCAATACTGGTCTGAGTGACTTCCTGGTTGACAAAGTCAAAGCCTGAGTTAAACTGTACCTTCCACTTGGGTGCGATGCTCACATCTCCGGAAAACATCAGCGACTGCCTGATGCGCGAGTCTTCTCCATCTATGGTTCGGCGGCGAGGATCGTTGGTATAGCTGATGTTATAGCGCAGTCGTACGCTCCAGGGAATGTCAAAATCCACGTAATTCTGTCGGTTTTGGTTAATGTAGTCCATTTCGGACTCGGTAACATCAGCATTCTCTTCTTCCTGGTCCCGTTCTTTCTTCTGCTTAGGCTGGAAATTGGTGCTCAGGGCCAGGTTGGCCCGGGTAATAGTGCCAATGCCCCGATCTATTTCATTAAGTAATCCTTGTTCTACCAGCGTATTATAGGCACCAGTGGGTAGAGCTGAGAGAGGCTGCCAGGCATAATGATCGGTGCGCACAAAATTCTGTACAACCCGTCGGCTCTCTCCCCGGCCAATGGTGTCAATCGGCTGAACTATATCCGGTATGTAGGTATAAGGGTCCATCGCTATGGCTGCGTTGATGTTTACTTTGCCATCAAAGAGGCGGGTACGGGCAGAAACGTTGAAAGGCGCCAAATTAAATGAATCAGCAATGATGTTGTAACTCGTGTTGAAAGATAAGCTCTCAAGGATGGGTACCTTACGGGTAGGTTTAGCATTTTCAGTCGTGTCCTTGTCATTACGAACTTTCATTTCAAGGGTATTGCCCAGGCTAAAACCTACCGAACCACTTTCGCCGGGAGAAGGCGCTCCAAAGATAAAGCCATCATACACTGAGACCAGCTTCTCGTTGCGGTCTTCACCGGTAAAGGGATCAAGCAGCACCTTATCATCCAGGCGCACACGCTGAAAGTAGCCGAAGCGTGGATCCGAGAAATCAGGGCTGTAGCCCATGCTCAACGAAGGAATCACCGTATGGCGTATGGCCTGTACCTTACTCTCCTTTTTAAAAGGTAAAGTACCGTAAACACGAGTATTGATGCCTACACTGGAGTTCCAGGAGGCAGCCCGAGAAAAGCCTGGCACATCGTTAACAAACACCTGTTCGGTGTCTTCATCAAACTCATAGTCCAGCTCTTTCAAGTACCATACTTCTTCGTAGTTGAAGGAAGGCGATACCGTAAAGTAGTTGAAAATATTAAAGGATGTAGAGATCGGAATGGTATGTTCCATACCGGTCTGGGTACGCTCCAGGATGGCTGGTAGATTTTCGCTATTGATTGCTAGTACACTGTCGGCCAGGGGGTCACGATTGGCGATCAGGTTGCTGGGAATACCCCGGGGCGGGCGAACAACCTCATTGGTAAACTGGTTGCGGGCGGCCATACGGTAACCTACGTTGACCTTGGCTAACCAACTACTCCGTGAGCGTACAATGTTTTTGAAAGGATAGATTCGGTTCATATTGACCGAAAGCTCCGGCAGGATGACGTTAAAGACATCGGTCAGCAGGTTCTGGTTGTGGCGGAAGCTCATTGCCATATTGAAGGGCGTACCCCGAAAGCTGGTAGAGAAGGTCATGGACGAGCTGAGGGTAGTTCGCAGGTTGTTTTCTACGTTGGTCGTCGGATTGTTCTGGATAAAAGAACTGGTGGCAATGTTGACCGAAGCCGAAAAGCGGCTGGCGCCCCGTGACTGCGGCGTATGACGGAACGACAGGCGGAAGTCACGAGATTCCTGCGAATCGTCAGCGTCGGGGTCTAGGAGCTGCCGGTTGAACTGAAAATTAAGTCCTCCGCTGTATGCGTATCGCTTGCGATAGTCTGAAATGATGGAGAAGCCGTAGCTACCTTTAGAATATATCTCGCCCAGTAGCGTCAGGTTTACGTAATCGTTGATGTCAAAGTAGTATCCGCCGTTTTTAAGAAAAAAGCCCCGTCGGCGTTCTTCACCGTAGGTAGGGATAACAATCCCTGAGTTTTGTCGCCGGGGCATGGGAAAGATACCGAAAGGCAGCCCCAGCGGGGTGGGAATATCAGTAATTACCATGTTAAAGGGCCCGGAGACGATCAATTCGCCCGGTACTACCTTAAGCTTTTTGGACTTGATATAAAAGTCGGGAACTTCTCCCGGCTCGCAGTCGCATGGCGTATACCATCCCCGGTTGATGAATACCTCGTCGAGTTCGTTCTTTTTGACCGTTTCTCCGAAGACAAAGCCTTCTGCCTCCTGGGGTTTGGTCAGTACCCCCGAGATGAATGCTTTGCGGGTTTTAAAATTATAACGGATTTTCTCGGTCTGGTACTCCTCCGGGCCGTCGTTGAAGATGGGGTTCCCGACGATTTTACCGGTAGAGTCGGGCATGCCCTGGGCGGTGAGCATATTATTGACCCAGTCCAGTTCTACATAGGCGGCCTGCAGATTGATCTCTCCGTAGTTGATCTCAGCATCCCCGTAGAGGTATACTTTACGGTTGACTACATCAAAAAAGATAGAGTCTTCGGCATCGTATTCAATGGTAGTTTTAATATCTCCTTGCACCCGGGAACTATCAAGGACTGCGGCTGTTGAGTCGTTAACAGAAAAAGCGGTGTCAACTGGAATGGTATCTGCTGATGAGGGTACATCTAGGATGGAGGGTGAAAGCACTCCGGTAGTGTCTAACTGAAAAAGTTCTTCTTCCTGCGCAAGTAAAACTGTAGGTGTAGTCAATAATAACAACAGACTACATACGTATTTTAAATAAATCAACCGCCGTTTCAGTTTTTAATAAGATCTACCGACTTTGTGCAAAGTTATCGTTTGTTTACCTAACAACCGTAGCTCAGTGAAAAATATTATCTTCATTAGCTGTTTTTCGCTATTCCTTTTGGCTGCTACTTTTAACACAGCAGGAGTAAGGCAATACCGTGTAAAAAAAGTCGTAATTGATGCCGGGCACGGGGGCAAAGACCCAGGTACACACGGACAAATCTCAAATGAAAAAGATATCGTCCTGAGTATTACACACCATCTGGGCCGCATCATTAAGGAAAACATGGACGACGTAGAAGTGATCTTTACCCGGCACAGTGATCGCTTCATTGAGTTGGAGCAGCGTGCCTCTTTAGCTAACAAAAATAGTGCAGATCTCTTCATTTCCATACATGCTAATGCCTTGCCTGGTAAGTCCAAAGTACATGGCACCGAAACTTATGTCATGGGGGCTCACACCCTGGAGGGTAATCTGGAAATAGCCAAGCGGGAGAATGCGGTAATACTCATGGAAGACAATTATGAGGAGCGGTACGAAGGTTTTGATCCTAATGCCCCCGAGTCACATATACTTTTTTCACTTTACCAGGGAGCGTATCTGAACAATAGCCTATTACTGGCCGATAAAATAGAAAGGCAATTTAAGGAAAGAGTAGGGCGGCGTAGCCGGGGCGTAAAGCAGGCTGGTTTTTGGGTGCTCTGGCGTACTTCTATGCCTAGTGTGCTGGTAGAAGTGGGCTATCTCACCAACCCTAAGGAGGAAAGATATCTGAACGATCGTCTGGGGCAAGTATATATTGCTTCGGGTATTTTCAGAGCAATTCGTGATTATAAGCAGGAAATAGAATCCTTATAGTCGCTATCCCGTTACCTAAAGTTGTGAAAAGCCGACATATTTACTAGAATTGTTTCTGGTGGTGTAAATATCAATTAACTTATATTTTTTTGTGAAAATTTCCAAAGAATTCAAGGTAGCTGCCTTGGCAGTCATCTCTGGTATCATACTCTATCTTGGAGTGCGTTTTTTGAAGGGAACTGAAGTTTTTTCTAGCAATAATACTTTTTACGTTGTCTACGATAGTGTGGATGGCCTTACTGCTTCCAACCCGGTCCTGATCAACGGGCTTCCGGTAGGCTATGTGGATGCCATTCGGCTTCAGCAGAAAAAAGATAACCAGATCCTGGTAGCACTGAAAATAGAAGAAAATATTATTCTAGGAGATTCTACATCGGCAGTCCTCAGTACCAGTGACCTGCTGGGCAGTAAAGCGGTCGTACTGAATGTCAAAAATATCAACTCACCCCTGGAGGAAGGAGACACTCTGATCGCTGAAAAAGACGTGGGCATTGCTGAATTGGTACAGGCTAAAACCTTACCTATTATAGATCAGCTAGATACAACCATCACGCGAATCAATATTCTGTTGGCAGCATTTGTACAGGACACAAGTAGCGTTTCTAATACTCTGGAGAATGTGGAGCAGACCACTTTTGAAGTAGAATCTATGGTAAGCGAAAACCGGCGTGATCTGAACACCGTAATCAGCAATTTCCGGAAGCTGTCAGAAGCCCTGGCAGACAGCGAGCGGGGCATAGAGCCTCTGATGGTTAAACTGAACGATGTGGCTAACAAAATCAATGAAATAGAATTACAGTCTACGGTGATGAAGGTTGACAGTACCATGGCCAACTTACAGGCAATCACTCAAAAGATAGAGCAGCAAGAAGGTACCATGGGAAAGTTGGTTAACAATGACTCCCTCTATGTCAATCTCAATCAGACAGTGTCTGATCTGGATAGTCTACTGGTAGACCTTAAAGCAAATCCCAAACGATACGTTAGGTTTTCAATTTTTGGAGGAAAAGATTAAGTATCATTAGAAAAGTATGGAAGATAAGGAATTAAGGGCGTTGGTATCTTTGCTGGACGATGAGGACGCTGAGGTACTGGGACATGTGGAAGAAAAGATTATTTCGTTTGGAGATGCGATCATTCCTTATCTGGAAGAGCAGTGGGAAAATAGTTTTAATCCTAATGTACAGAAGCGTATTGAGGATATTATTCACACGCTTCAGTTTGATTCTCTAAAAAAACGGTTGAGCGACTGGTATCAGAGCGAAAAGCCAGACCTGCTGGAGGGAATGTGGCTGATTGCTACTTATCAATATCCTGACCTGACGCTGGAAGCCCTTAGAAAACAGCTCGAGCAGATTTATTATGAAGCCTGGCTTGAGTTTAAGCCGGATGTGCACCCTTTTGATCAGGTCAAACTATTGAATAGTGTTATTTTTGGTAAACTGAAATTTGGAGCGAATACCAAGAACTTTCATGCACCTGCCAACTCAATGATCAACATCGTGCTGGAAAGTAAGAAAGGTAATCCCATATCACTCTGCGTTATTTACCTACTGGTAGCCCAAAAGCTTAAGCTGTCTGTTTATGGTGTTAATCTACCTAGCTTATTTATTCTCACCTATAAGTCGCAAGATATGCAGTTTTATATCAATGCTTTTAATCGTGGGCTTATCTTCAGCAAGAAAGATATTGATAACTACATTGCCCAGCTAAAGCTGGAAGCCAATGATGTTTTTTATCAGCCCTGTAGCAACACCGACATCATCCGTCGTATGTTTCGCAACCTGATTGTCTCCTTCGACAAACTGGGCGATAACGATAAGGCTGAAGAAATAAAAGAACTGCTGTTACTTATCTCGAGCGAAAGCGACCCTGGCTTTAGTTTGTAACTGAGACAAGTAACAGCACTGGATTGGTTCCTGTGCCAAGCGAATGCTATTTTCTGTAAGCTGAGGAACACAAAACCCAGCGTATCAGGCATGTAGCACACCTTCTAACTGTACAGACTCCACGAATGAAAAATTTTTATCAGTAATACTGTCGGGTACAAAGATAAATTTCTTATCGAATACCTGCCCATCAATATAAAAGCTCACCCAGTACCGATTGACCAGCTTAAAAAGGTCAGGCATGATAGGTTCAACGCGATACGAGCAAAGCGGAGCCACCTCTTCTATAAAGTGTCGTAACGTAGAGGTTTTAGTTTCCTGGTTTTTGCTGTAACCGTAGGGATTGATGAGTACATTTTCCAACACTACATCCCCATCATTAATCAGGTACACAAAGTAGTCGTACTCATTACTCTCTTGGTTACGCTGCCGGGTGATGGCCATGGAAACGCCCTCTACCTTCGGAAAATCAATGTCTCTTTTCATGTTATTTTGCCACTTGAGGGAATAAAACGGGATGTCGTTTCCTGCAGTTCCATCTCGAACAGCTTTGTCAGGTGGGTACGCAGTCGCGTCTCTATCTCATGCATATACTGGGTAGTTCCCAACTCGTGTTGCATAGACGTCACGGCTTTGTCACTGATGCCACAGGGAACTATGTAGTTAAAGTACTGCAGATTTGTGTTAACATTTAGCGCCAGCCCATGCATGGTAACCCAGCGGCTGGATTTCACACCCATGGCACATATCTTGCGGGGGTGCTCCTGCCGGATATGATCCAGCCATACGCCGGTAAGCCCTTTTATCCTGCCGGCCTCCAGCCCGAAGTCAGCCAGTGTCTGGATGACAGCATCCTCCAGGTAGCGGAGGTAGCGGTGAATATCGGTAAAGAAATTATCGAGGTCCAGGAGGGGGTAAGCCACCAGTTGCCCCGGTCCGTGATACGTGATGTCGCCGCCCCGGTTGATCTTATAGAAAGTTATGTCTTTTTCCCGAAGCTGCTGTTCATTGAGCAGTAAGTTGTCCAGATGTCCGTTCTTCCCCAGCGTGTACACATGCGGATGCTGGCAAAACAGCAGATAGTTGGGCGTGATCTCCTGCTCCTCTTCCGGTCTTTTGCGGTTCTCTATTTTGGTCTGTATGGTATCAGCAAACAGTTTCTCCTGGTAGTCCCATGTCTGCTGATAGTCTACCAGCCCCAGTTGCTGAAAGTTGACTGCCTTGTTCTGGATGTGGTTCATAATTTACGTCTGTGGCACATAAGACTCCAGCATCTTGAAGCCGGAATCTGTCGCCAGTTTCACCTCTTGGATGCTGGCCGGAATCAGGTAAGCGTCGCCTTTTTGCATGCTATAGCCTTTACCTCCGGCGACGATCCCTGCCTGCCCCTCCATGCATACATAAATTACAAAAGAATCCAGTCCCTGATAGTTCCTTTCGGTGCTCTGCGTATACTCCAGGCGGTTGGTCACAAAATATGGGCAGGCAGCTAACTGTACCGGCGCGTTCTTTTGGGGCTCATACTTTGTTTTGTACTCGTTGTAGTGCTGATAATCAATGGCGTCCAGGGCTTCTTCCACGTGTAGTTCCCGCTTGTTGCCCCGGGCATCGGTGCGGTCAAAATCATAGATGCGGTAGGTGATGTCGGAAGTCTGCTGTATTTCGGCCAGCAGCAGCCCTTTACCGATGGTATGAACGCGCCCGGCCGGCAGGAAGAACACATCATCGGCTTGTACCGGCTCCTCGTTCAGGATATCGGTGAGCTTACCAGCGTTGAAAGCCTCCAGGTATTTCTCCTGGGTCATAGGCTGGTTGAAGCCGCTGATCAGTTGCGAACCCTCATCCGCCTGGAAGATGTACCACATCTCAGTTTTACCAAAAGAATTGTGTCGCTTTCGGGCCAGTTCATCATCCGGGTGCACCTGGATAGAAAGGTCGGCATTGGCGTCAATGAACTTGACGAGCAGGGGAAACTCATCACCAAACTTTTGATAGACAGGCTTACCTACCAGTTCTGCCTGGTACTCCTGGATCAGCGCTTTCAGGTTTTTACCGGCCAGGGGCCCTTCGGCTACTTCAGAAATATTACCCTCCACGCCGGAGATTTCCCAGGTCTCGCCGCAGTTAGGCAAGGGAGAAAAGTCTTTTCCGAGAATAGTCTTTATTTTCTCTCCACCCCAGATTTTATCTTTGAAGATGGTGCGGAATTTCAGGGGGTACAATTCACTCATCTGTTTTTTAGTGTTATGGTACGATAGTTTTAAAGTGTTATAGTGCGATAGTGATAGAATGTTACAGTAAAGAGGTTTAAAATAACCATAACACCCTAACACTTAGAACGATTACACGATTAATTTTTGCGCATTTCTTTGTATGCATTGATCAGTCCGTTGGTGGAGGTGTCGTGGCTGCTGACTTTGCTATCTCCATCCAGCTCGGGGAGGATATTCTTAGCCAGTTGCTTGCCCAGCTCTACGCCCCACTGGTCAAAGCTAAAGATATTCCAGATAATCCCCTGCACAAAAATCTTGTGTTCGTACATAGCCAGGAGTTGTCCAAGTATCCGGGGCGTGAGTATTTTGAATAAAATAGAATTAGTAGGGCGGTTGCCTTCAAACACTTTGTAAGGTGCCAGTTCATCAATTTCACCCTGATCCATGCCCTGCTTCTTCATCTCAGATTCTACCTCTGTCAGGCTTTTGCCGTTCATCAGGGCTTCGGGCTGGGCAAAGAAGTTGGCCAGCAGCTTCTCGTGGTGATCACCTACCGGGTTCAGGCTCTGCGCGGGTGCCAGGAAGTCGCAGGGAATCAGCTTGGTACCCTGGTGGACGAGCTGATAAAAAGCATGCTGCCCGTTGGTACCCGGCTCTCCCCAGATCACCGGGCCGGTCTGATAGTCTACTTTTTTGCCGTTGCGGTCTACGTATTTACCGTTACTTTCCATATTACCCTGCTGAAAGTAGGCGGCAAAGCGGTGCATGTACTGGTCGTAAGGCAGGATAGTCTCGGACTCTGCACCGAAGAAGTTATTGTACCAGACACCCAGGAGCGCCAGGATGACCGGGAGATTCTGCTCAAAAGGCTCATTACGGAAGTGCTCGTCCATAGAATGGGCACCGTCCAGCAGGTCTTCAAAGCAGTGAAAACCGATGGTACAGGCGATAGGCATACCGATGGCCGACCAGAGCGAATAGCGGCCACCCACCCAGTCCCAGAAGCCAAACATGTTGTTGGCGTCAATGCCGAAAGCTTCTACTCTTTCCTTATTAGTGGACAGGGCAATAAAATGCTTCTTGACGGCTTCCTGATCGCCGGCTGCTTTGAGAAACCAATCCTTGGCCGTTTGAGCATTGGTCATGGTTTCCTGCGTGGTAAAAGTCTTGGACGCGATGATAAAGAGCGTAGTCTCCGGGTCCAGCGACTTCAGCGTTTCGCTGATATGGGTCCCGTCTACGTTGGAAACGAAATGGGGCGTAATATTGGGTACTTTGTAGTGCTTGAGCGCTTCAGTCACCATCACCGGGCCCAGGTCGGAGCCTCCGATGCCGATGTTGACAATATCGCTGATCGGCTTATCAGTATAGCCTGTCCATTCTCCCTCAATCACCTGCCCGCTGAATTTTTCCATTCGGGCCAGCACCTCTTTTACCTCAGGCATTACGTCCTTACCATCTACCATCACTGGCTTGTCAGTCAGGTTACGCAGGGCTACGTGCAGTACCGCCCGGTCTTCAGTTTGGTTGATGTGCTCACCGCCTAACATGGCTTCTATGGCCTCTTTGAGCTGGCACTCTTCAGCCAGTTGTATCAGCGTATCTATGGTTTCCTGCGTGATGCGGTTTTTGGAGTAGTCAAGCAGAATATTCTCAAAGCTGAGCGAAAATTGCTGGAAGCGATCTGGCTCAGCCGCAAAGAGGTCTTTCATGTGCACATCTTTCATCTGCTCATAGTGCTTGAGGAGCGTTTTCCAGGCAGTCGTGTTGGTCGGATTAATTGTAGGAAGCATAAAAAGTCATTTAGGTTTGATCAGTGACAAAATAGACAAGTTATTTTCACTAATACTAATCATTATGCAGGTCTGTTGAAATTAACAAAATGTTGAAAATAAATGAAAACCGCTGCTCAGCATACTGGGAGCCGGGGAGAGGATCTGGCACTAAGCTATCTGCAAAGAGAAGGTTATCAGCTTCTGAGACGTAACTATCGCTACGGGCAGGCGGAGATTGACCTGGTCGTACAGAAGGACAGGCTGCTGGTGTTTGTAGAGGTCAAAACCCGTAGGAATGCAGAGTACGGATATCCTGAAGCATTTGTCGGAAAGAAGCAGATGACACAAATCATCCGGGCAGCTGAGCAATATATCCTGAAAACAGACTGGCAGGGCCAGATTCGCTTTGATATCGTATCCATTCTTACTGAACCGGAACTCAATATTAAGCATTTACCAGATGCCTTTTATTGAGCATGTAAACGCCTCTCAACAGTGGCTAGTAGTACGTTTGTCATACCGTGGGAACAGATTTGTCACAGCGAGTGTTGCTCAGTGATAATTATATCTCTTAGACGACCCGGTAGTTCATCACTTGCACTTTCAGTTCTTTTTAAAGTCTGGTTTTGTTATGCAAATCTGAAGAACGACCTGGTATGGACATGGTTAACAGCACCTCTGTTCAGTATTTGTCCTGCTGCAACTGGCCTTTATGGTGGACCAAATTCAGCAGCACGCCTGTACATTTTTCCGAAAGCTTTGGCAAAAGCTTAAAACCAAAGTCAAGCCTTGGGAAAACATCCGCTCAGCTTTCAAAGCATTGAACTTTATCTCTATACAACAGCTATTCTTGCATGTTGCTCAACTCAACTGAATTTAGCTGGAATAGCCAAAGTGAGAATTGCTGGAGTAATGACATTATTACGATAAATGCCTGTGGCACAGCACATAACCTAGTTTATGGCGGTAAGATTTACACGGCTAGTCTGAATTATCAGCTTCCAGTAGACTGGACTGAGCTCCGTGTCGCGATTGGTATTTTACGACAACTATTCTTATTATGCTAAATTAAAAGGAATCTATGCTGACACGCGAAAGAATGGGTTAGGTGAGATGATTACTGTAGGATCTGTTGTTACCTACGTGGATACCGCCGACGGACGCAACCACACCTGGCTGAGTGCCAACTACTCCGACGGGCTGGCTGCGGGCCTTCCGGACGCTGACTTGCATAGCCGTTTCAACATCAACATTAGTTACTACTTTTGATACAGAGATGACAAGATTATGAGTAAACTTAAACCAAAAGAAGACTTTCAGGAACCTCGGGACCAGAAAGGAATCAATAAATATTTTGACATACACGCACCAGTCTTCTGGCCGGCAGCCATACTTATCGTGTTATTTATTATCGTGACATTGGTGGTAGGAGAACCCATGGAAAAAGTATTTGATGACCTACAAAGTGGTATCTCCAATTATGCTGGCTGGTTTTTTATCATTTGTGTCAATCTCTTCTTATTCTTCTGCCTGTATCTGGCTTTTAGTCGTACCGGAAACATTCGCTTCGGAGGTAAAGATGCCAAGCCTGAGTTTAGCACGCTGGCCTGGTTCTCCATGCTTTTCAGTGCGGGTATGGGTATAGGGATTCTCTTCTGGAGCGTTGCTGAGCCTATCTACCATTTTGAAAGCCCCCCTTACGGCAATGGGGGTACAATAGAGGCAGCGCAGACTGCTATGAATATGACTTTTCTACACTGGGGATTGCATGCCTGGGGAATTTATGCGTTAGTAGGTGCTGCGTTAGCTTTCTTTACTTTCAATCGTAAGCTCCCCCTGACGATCCGCTCTGTTTTTTACCCTTTATTGGGTGAACGCATCTACGGGCCAATCGGCAATACCATAGACGTCATCTCTGTCGTATCCACGCTGTTTGGGCTGGCCACATCACTGGGCTTTGGTGTGCAGCAGGTTAATGCCGGGCTTGACTATCTGTTTGGTATTGAAATATCCGTAACCACCCAGGTAATACTTATCATTTCTATTACCCTGGCGGCCACCGCTTCGGTCGTTATGGGCATTGACAAAGGCGTAAGAGTCCTGAGCGAACTGAATATCCGCATTGCCGGGATCTTTCTGGTTTTTATGATCATATTGGGTCCTACACTTTATATTTTTGATGGCTTTGTACAGAATACCGGTTACTACCTGCAAAATGTAATCCGACTGGGTTTCTGGACAGAAAACTACCAGCAAACCGATTGGCAAAACAACTGGACGGTTTTTTACTGGGCTTGGTGGATATCCTGGTCGCCTTTCGTAGGGATGTTCATTGCCCGTATTTCACGGGGGCGTAAAGTTCGTGAGTTTATCCTTGGCGTACTGATCATTCCTTCCCTGCTGACATTCCTGTGGCTTTCTGCCTTCGGTGGTTCTGGTTTGTATATTGAGCTACAGGGTGTGGCAGAAATCGGTGGGGCTGTGCAAGAAAATGTAGCCACAGCCCTGTTCGTGTTGCTTGAGCAGTTCCCCTGGTCGTTTGTCTCATCTTCAGTGGGAGTGATCTTGGTCATTTTCTTTTTTGTCACTTCATCAGATTCTGGCTCCCTGGTCGTGGATAGCATTACCTCAGGAGGTAAACTAGACGCACCAGTTGGTCAGCGTATTTTCTGGGCTAATGCTGAGGGTGCCGTTGCTGCAGTACTGTTGCTGGGAGGAGGGCTAAGTGCGCTGCAGACAGCGGCGATCACGACCGGATTGCCCTTTGCTTTTGTACTTATTATCATGTGCTACAGTCTGTACAGAGGTCTTAACGAAGAATACGACCGCGAGCTAACCCTAGTGCAGGAGCGGGACAAAAAGTCTTACGAGAGCACCATCAGAAGGATTATACAGAGACAAAAGAAACAGGAAGAAGAGGTCAATAATTAATTGAGAAAACATGCAGCGATCAACAAAATTATTAGTCAACCTTGACCTGAGTGAGTTGGATACTAGCCTGATGCAGTACGCAGCTTATCTTCATGAGCACCTTGAACTCAAAAAAATGGTCCTGGTACATAACATGCTGATCAACGAGCCTCCGGAGGTATTGAAGAACTTATACCCTGAACTAGACGAGCCTCTTGATAAAATCGTGACTCGAGATATTCAAGAGAATATCAACCGTTTTTTTCAGAAGTCAGACCTGTATATTGAAATCAAGCTGTTCCACAATGAAAAAATTGATGATGTCATCCGTTGGGTAGGGAGTCAGGATGTAGATATTTCTCTGGTAGGCAAGAAAAAAGAAGTAGAAGGGCAGGGCTGGTATGCCCGTCAGTTTACCCGATTTACCAGTCATCCGGTGATCCTAGTGCCCCCGCTACCAGGTTTTAGTATTAGAAACGTGCTGGCAGCAGTTGACTTTTCTAAAAATGCACTTAATGTGATCCGCTCAGCCCATGAACTGGCCTCCGAGCTAGGGGCAGATGTTAGTTACCTGCATTTATTTGCCTATCCCCCTAATTATTTTCCTTACATACCTCAAAACACAGAAAAATATCATAAGGAGTATTTAGCATATGCCCGAAAGGAATTTGACAAATGGAAGAAAAAAAGTGTAGGAGATCGTGAGACAGGCCCTTGTCACTTTCAACTTTCCGAACGTAAGGACATGGCCCGTGAGCTGTACCTCTGGGCAGTCAAGCATCAGGCTGATCTGATCATTTGTGGGGCTAAAGGAAAAACCGATACTGAAATGCTGCTACTTGGAAGTGTAAGTGAAAAACTTATACATACGGACTACAATATTCCTCTTATGGTGGTCAAGCGAAAAGAGAGCTATGGCTGGCTGGAGTCTCTGCTTTCGTAGATCACAAATATGTGTCTACTTTGAGTGTATAAACAACTCACTGACAGTAATTTATAGTGACCCAATTTGCTTCTTACATACTCACCGTTCATTTTTTGGCAATTTTTACGAACTACATACGGGTACCTTAAGTTATAATCCATAAAATAACAAAATACATGCGGCTTCCATAATTGTATATCTACCACCTTATATTTGCTTTTAGCTAAAGCATGAGGATAAATGCCGTTTATTATTATTTTTATTCAGCTGATTTTCAAAGATTTACATCCAAAATTGTCCATGAAAATTAACTTAACGTCACCTACCACTTTTGAGCACCGCCACAATGGCCCACGTAGTGAAGAAGTTCAACAAATGTTGGGGGTGATTGACGCCCCATCACTTAATGCACTGATTGACCAGACAATCCCTAAGCCTATACAGCTCAAAAAGGCATTGGATCTACCTGAGCCGCAGACGGAGTTTGCTTTTTTACAGGATTTCAAAAAGCTGGCACAACGAAATAAGGTGTTCAAATCCTACATCGGCCTGGGCTACTATGATACCATTACTCCCTCGGTCATACAGCGTAATATATTGGAAAACCCCGGCTGGTACACTGCTTACACGCCTTACCAGGCAGAAATAGCACAGGGAAGACTGGAAGCGCTGATCAACTACCAGACTATGGTCATGGATCTAACAGGTATGGAACTGGCTAATGCTTCACTGCTTGATGAAGCAACTGCTGCTGCCGAGGCTATGAGCATGTTCACGGCACTGCGTAAAAAAGGTAAGAAGAAGGCCAATACTTTTTTTGTAGACAAACGTGTGTTTCCACAGACCATTGATGTCATACAGACGCGTGCTACGCCCCTGGGAATCAATCTGGTAGTCGCTGACCTGGAAGAGTTGGATCTCGCTCATCAAGATCTTTTTGGTGTGCTGCTTCAGTATCCCAATACCGATGGCGCTGTAAAGGATTACAGTGCACTGGTGGAAGAGGCGCATCAACAAGACGTGATGGTGGCAGTAGTGGCCGACTTGCTAAGTCTCACACTTCTTACCCCTCCCGGCGAGTACGGTGCTGATTGTGTGGTGGGAACGACCCAACGGTTTGGAGTTCCTATGGGCTACGGTGGGCCTCACGCTGCCTACTTTGCTACCCGCGAGGTGTATAAGCGCCAGATTCCCGGACGCATTATCGGTGTCTCTCAGGATACCAAAGGAAATAAGGCTTACCGTATGGCGCTTCAAACGCGTGAGCAACATATTAAACGCGACCGGGCGACTTCTAACATTTGTACGGCTCAGGTACTGCTGGCGGTGATGGCTGGTATGTACGGAGTCTACCACGGGCCAAAGGGACTAAAAAATATTGCGGAGCGGATTCATGGACTCGGTAGGTTGCTGGAAAAAGGACTTGCCTCTCTTGGATACGTGCAGGTGAACCCGCACTTTTTTGACACACTCAAAGTCAAGGTAAATGATAAAGCTAAGATCAAGTCTCTTACTGAGGCCCAGCAAGTGAACCTGCGCTACTTTGATGATAACTTTGTGGGAATTTCAGTTGATGAAACTACCCATCTGACTGACGTGGAGCAGTTACTTCGTATTTTTGCAGAAGCTGTTGGCCAGCCTCTCAGATTTAACTTGCAGACTGAAGCTGAAAATCTGGATTTTAACTATCCGGAGTCAGTGACACGTCACTCGGCATTTCTGACGCACCCTATTTTTAATACTTTTCAGTCAGAGCACGAGATGCTACGGTACATCAAAAAACTGGAAAACAAAGATCTTTCTTTGGTGCATTCCATGATCTCGCTAGGCTCCTGCACCATGAAGTTGAATGCGGCCACCGAAATGATACCACTGAGTTGGCCTGAATTCGGTAAGCTACATCCTTTTGCCCCGTTTGGCCAAGCAGAAGGTTACTACGAATTATTCAGGAATCTTACGCACTGGCTGGCAGAGATCACCGGTTTTGCCGATGTCTCTTTACAACCCAATTCTGGTGCCCAGGGTGAGTATGCTGGACTAATGGTCATTCAGGCTTACCACGAACATCGCGGAGAAAGCCATAGAAATAAAGTGTTGATTCCGACATCTGCACATGGCACTAACTTTGCCAGCGCGGTCATGGCCGGTGGTGAAGTGGTATTGGTCAACTGCGACGAACAGGGAAATATTGACCTGGAAGATCTGAAATCCAAAGCCGAGAAACATAGTGATCACCTTTCAGCGCTGATGGTAACCTATCCCAGTACGCACGGTGTATTTGAAGAAGACATTCAGAAAATTTGTGCAACCATCCACGCATACGGTGGCCAGGTTTACATGGACGGTGCCAACATGAACGCTCAAGTAGGTCTTACGAGTCCAGCTAACATAGGTGCAGACGTTTGCCACCTAAACCTGCACAAAACTTTTTGCATACCCCACGGTGGCGGAGGTCCGGGAATGGGACCTATCGGTGTGGTAAGGCATTTATCGCCATTCCTACCAGGTAATTCTTTTGTGAAGACTGGAGGTGACGAAGCTATCAAAGCCATCTCAGCAGCACCTTTTGGCAGTGCCAGTATTCTGACCATCTCCTATGCCTACATCGCGATGATGGGTGGAGAAGGACTTACCAACGCGACCAAGATCGCCATTCTTAATGCCAACTATATCAAGGAACGTCTGGATGGGTATTATCCCGTGCTGTATATCGGTAAAAATGGCCGTTCAGCACACGAGATGATCATTGACTGCCGAGAGTTCAGGAAGGCAGGTATTGAAGTAGAAGACATTGCCAAGCGACTCATGGACTATGGATTCCATGCACCCACAGTATCATTTCCGGTACCCGGCACCATGATGATCGAGCCGACTGAAAGTGAATCTAAAGACGAGTTAGACCGCTTTTGTGAGGCTATGATCAGTATACGCTCAGAGATACGTGAAGTAGAAGATGGCGTAGTAGACAAATCTGATAACGTTCTGAAAAATGCTCCTCACACGGCTGAGGTAGCGCTCGCTGAGGAGTGGCCTTTCAGCTACGGACGTGAGAAAGCTGTATACCCGCAACCTTTCGTGCGAGAACATAAGTTCTGGCCTGCGGTCAGCCGTATTGACAGTGCCTACGGTGATAGAAACCTGATGTGTAGTTGTATTCCTGTAGAGGCTTATATGGAAGCCGAAAATCATAAGGAAGAAGTTGCCGGGATGGCTTAAGCTGTTTTTTGTTATTTGTGATTCCGCTAATCAAGCCGTAACGGATCAATGCACTGCGGGCCATAGCGATGATCAGAAGAAACACATAAGCGTTATTTAGTCCGGAAGTAAACTGTATTTACTTTATCTCCGATGCTAGTGAGCGAAAGCCATAGGTTAACATCATAAGCTAGGGTAGTAAAGCACTAAGTAGTCAATCAAAATTAATTACAAACTGCTTACCTACATGTTGGATGACTTTTTTCTACACGGTAGACAAGGGCATATAGGTTTTGATGGACATCCAAGGGTATCCAATCCTACTTTATCTTGTGCTCTAGTACTTCTATCAAGTTAAGTTTAGGGCGGTAAGCAGAAATTCGTTTGATCGTGCTGCCCTACTGGACTTGTTGTTCTTCTTGGGCTCGAAACGCCTGACTGTTGTGGAGAGGTGCATTATCAATAATGAGACAAGCGGGCAGGGCATTAGCTCTTTGTTTAGCAAACTCATCCATACAGGCGATTGCCACTTCCGAATTGATGTTGCCCTGGAAACCATAAGCCTGTCGTGTAATGTCGCGACATATCATTGTCAATGCGTTACAGCTGTCCCCTTCAGCAGCAGGTAGGTCGATTGTCTGTCTTTCTTTTGCTAGGCGTAAGGCACACAGGGCGTTAAATGAAAGCCTAGCTTATCCTCCGGGAGCCATTTAACGATTTGTTCTACCTTGAAACAACTGGTAAGGCTAGCCAGGGCTTCCGCCCCCGAATACTTTGGTCGTAACGTCTTACTAACCCATGATCTAACCAGCGGTTTATCCAGTTACAGACGCTCTTTTGACAGCGTAATAGTACCTGAGCTACTTCCGCAAAGCAGTAGCCCTGTTTAGTAATAACAGTCTATGAGCGTGTAACTACGCTTGCTGATAAGGACGAAAACGGTACATTTGTTCTAAAGTCTGCCGTTCTGACGGATGGAGGGTTGTTTATTTCATACCCAATAACTATGAAATCCTGGGCAGGCTTTTGTAATTTATTTTGCTCAAGTACTTTTAAGAGGGGCTTGAGCCCCTTGATGAAGAAATTGCTGTCTCTACTATAAACATGATTTTTAGAGCAGGTTTTTATGTATGAGGGGAGCCTTATCCCTATAAAATCAATTAGCCGAAGAGAAATAGCTCATTATTTACTAAAATGCTGGACAAGCTAAATCTTATCTGCTGGATTCAAGCACGTTTGACAATCTATGATATTGATCATATTATCAGCTAAGTTCTATCATACTATGAAGGCTCAAAAATGAGGTCTTTTGTGAAGTAATAAAACTTCTGACCCAATATTTGTCAATTAAATCAAACCAAGAGAAACCATGAAGAGGACTAATCTTTCATCAGTACTACAGAGTTTGGAGGAAACGGGTATTAATCACACCAAGGGTGTGCTCTGGAACCTGCACCCCGCTGAGTTAGTAGAAGAAGCCATCAAGCGCGGAGAAGGCGTAATGACCGATTCCGGTGCTCTGATGTGCGATACCGGTAAATTTACTGGTCGCGCTCCTAAAGACCGTTTTATCGTAAAAGATGATGTAACCGCTGATAAGGTATGGTGGAGCGACGTAAATGTTGCCTTCAATACCGATAAGTTTGATCAGTTATATGATAAAATGGTGGAGTTTCTGGACGGCAGAAAAATCTACGTCAGGGATGTGGCTGCCGGATCAGACCCCCGGTTCCGTATGAACGTGCGTATCATTGATACCCAGGCATGGCATAACTTGTTCTGCTACAACATGTTTTTGCGTCTCAACCAAAATGAGGTAGAAAATTTTCATCCGGATTTTACCATATTGGCCATTCCTGAGTTCAAAGCGGACCCCGAAGTGGATGACACCCGCAGCGAAAATTTTGCGATCATCAACTTCAAGCGACGCATAATCCTGGTAGGGGGTACTGCATATGCCGGTGAAACCAAAAAAGGCGTATTCAGTGTGCTGAATTTTATGCTGCCAGATCAGGAGCACGTACTATCTATGCACTGCAGTGCCAATATGGGTAAGCAGGGCGATACCGCCATTTTCTTCGGGCTATCTGGTACCGGCAAGACTACGCTCTCGGCTGATCCCAACCGCTACCTGATCGGTGATGACGAACACGGCTGGACCGACGATGGTATTTTTAACTTTGAAGGGGGCTGTTATGCCAAAGTTATTGACCTGACACCTGAATCAGAACCTGAAATCTGGAACGCTATCAAATTTGGCGCAATCGTCGAGAATACTCGTTTTCTGCCCGGTACACGCACGGTAGATTTTGCTAATAAGCAAGTCACAGAAAATACCAGGGTTTCTTATCCGATCCATTACATTAAGAACGCCAAGGAACCATCGGTAGGTGGAAAACCGGAAAATATATTCTTCCTGACAGCTGATGCCTACGGCGTACTACCTCCCGTATCCAAGCTCACCGTAGGACAGGCCATGTACCACTTTATTTCAGGTTATACGGCCAAAGTAGCAGGTACAGAGGCAGGCATTGATGAGCCCGTAGCTAC
Organism: uncultured Porifericola sp.; assembly: GCA_964653665.1. Taxonomy (GTDB): domain Bacteria; phylum Bacteroidota; class Bacteroidia; order Cytophagales; family Cyclobacteriaceae; genus Catalinimonas. The sequence continues at coordinate 21,110 of CAZZGE010000054.1, forward strand.
TTTCTCTGCGTGCTTCGGTTCACCCTTTATGCCGCTGCACCCTACCAAGTACGCAGAAATACTGGGAGAAAAAATGAAAGAACAGCAAGTAAATGTATGGCTTATTAACACCGGCTGGTCAGGTGGACCTTACGGCGTAGGAAGCCGCATCAAGCTTAAGTATACCCGGGCTATGATCACGGCAGTACTGGAAGGCAAGCTGAATGATGTAGACTACGAAGCGCATCCGGTATTCGGTGTGCACATGCCCAAGAGTTGTCCTGATGTTCCGGCTGAAATCTTGAATCCTCGCAACACCTGGAAGGATAAAAATGCCTACGATACCAAGGCTGGTACTTTGGCCGAAAAGTTTGCGAGAAACTTTGAGAAGTTCGCTGAGAACGCCAGTGATGACATCAAAGCGGGAGGACCTACCACTTCTACCAACGTATAGAAGGCTAGTATAGGAGTCCCCAAAATAGGAGGTATCTTTTCACCGGAAGATGCTTCTTTTGTTATTAACTGGGAACATACGTTATACCGGATTAAGGGCTTTTTTCTTTTCAAAGAAATACAAGAGGTTGCTGGCAGCTTCATAGGTCATCTCAGTACGCGACTCAATGGTTTCGGTACCGATATGGGGAACCAGTACGACATTATCCATATCCAGTAGTTCCTGCGATACCTCAGGCTCCTGCTCAAATACATCCAGCGCTGCGCCGGCCAGCATCCCCTCCTTGAGGTGCTCTACCAGCGCCTGTTCGTCTACCACGGCACCCCGGGCCGTGTTGATCAGAAAAGCAGAGGACTTCATAATGCTCAGGTGTTCGGCATCCAGCAGATGATGTGTCTCCGGTGTGAGCGGCGTATGCAAAGAAACAATGTCTGACTGCTTCAGTAGTTCAAAGAGAGATGTGTAGGTTGCGCCACTCTCCTGTTCAAACTTGGTAAATATAGGCCTTCGGTTATGGTAAACCACGTTCATCCGAGCTGCCAGGGCGCGTCTGGCCAGGGCCTTGCCAATTTTACCCAGCCCCACAATACCCAGCGTTTTGCCGTAGAGGCTGTGGCCGATATGCTCTCGCATCATCCCCCACTGGAAATCGGCATCGGTACGCAGGCGTCGGTCACACTCGGTAATGCGGCGGAGCAGACTGTGCATCAGTCCAAAAGCAAGTTCGGCCGTTGCCTCAGTAACAGCGGAAGGAGTATTTGTAACCACTATGCCTTTCTCTTTGGCGTAGGCTACGTCTATTTTATCCACACCAGCACCGTAGTTGGCAATGATCTGCAGTTGGGTGCCCCGGTCAATCATCTCACGATCTACCTTTAGGCTAGCTGCTAGTAGCGCATCACAGTAGGGCAGGCGCTCCATAATCTCTTCACGAGAGAAGCGAAAGTTTTCTGGTACGATAACCGTATACTTTTCGCGTAGTGCGTGCAAGCCGACTTCAGGAAGACGATAAGATACCAGTATTTTTGACATAAAAGCGTTTAGATTAATAGTCATCAGTAGAAAAGCTCAATATAAGAGTTATTGGCCAATTATGCAGACTATCTCATGGGATCCTCCACTTTGAGGAACAAGCCCAAAAACCTTGGAAAATTGTCTGTAAATTGAAGAATAAGGTAAAAGATATGGCAGACAGAGATGCACTTTACCCTTACGCTGACAGCAGCCGCTACCGGGAAAAGTCTGGTAAGGAAGTGTTCAGCGAGATATACGACAAGGCCAGTTGGAACCTCACCCACCAGGACTCTGCATCCGGTGAGGGGTCTGATGCCACACAGGCGGCCCATCTGCGGGCAGCCCTTCTTCAGTTATTGCGTGAACTGGAAGTCAGGACAATGTTGGATATTCCCTGCGGCGATTTCCACTGGATGCAGCGGATAGACTTATCAGGTACCCGGTACATCGGAGCAGACATTGTTACGGCACTGGTCAATCAAAACCAGCAGCGCTATACCAGCGAAACTCAAACGTTCCGGCTACTGGATCTGAAGCAGGATTTACTGCCGGCTACTAAGCTGGTATTTTCCTGGTACACTTATCCCTGGCAGATATCAGGGCGGCGCTGGTAAACGTAGTGTGTAGTGGCACCCTCTGGCTGATAACGACCCATTTCTTGGAGCAGGAGAGCAATAAAGATATTGTTACCGGAGGATGGCACCCGCTCGATTTTTGTCGCCTTCCGTTCAACCTACCCGAGCCTCATAAACTGATTAATGAGGGTTGTACTGAGGTGAACGGGGTTTTTCGGGATAAAAGTATGGCACTCTAGGAGGTCAAGCCGATCAGAGATATAGCATTTTTACGGGCTGAACATTATTGAATTGGCAAAATCATGGACATAAAAAACAAAATTTCTTACCTTCAATAATTATTAGAGACAAATACGCTGTCTAATTCCGATTTTGAGCGTCGGTCGTGTGGGTTCTTCCATTCACGTAAGCCAGGTGTCCTTGTACAAAAACCTGTAAGGAATCTACAGGTAACATCAGGAAATTTAACTAAAGAAAGCCATGAAGTACCTATCATTAATAATTTTCCTTTTTCTACTAAGTGCTTTCTCACATCAGAAAGAACCTCCCAACTGGTACAAAAACGGCGATAAGGCTTATGCTTACGATTTTATCACGCAGAATGCAGAAAAGGAAAAAGTGCTTCATCTCCGCTCTAACCAGGACAGTATACGGGGCTTTGGCACTATCATGCGTAATAGCTCTTCCAAACCTTTTCGGGGGCGAAGAGTCATTTTTAGCGCTCACGTAAAAACGGAAGATCTAAGAGGCTGGGTAGGGTTGTGGATGCGGGTAGCTGACTCCCGCACCGGTGAAATCTACGCCTACGAAAACATGGTGCGCGAAGCAATCAAAGGGACGCAGGCTTGGAAAAAACACTCCATTGTTCTGGACGTAAACCCCGATAGTGACATCGTCTCCTACGGTATCCTCCTTAACAACGCTGGAAAAATATGGATGAAGAATGCTAAACTTGAAGTATTCACCGGCAAAGATACCGATCTTAAAGTTAACAAGACCCGCTAAGAAAACCGCCAGACCATTGCTGATCTGGCAGAAAATTATCAGATCTGAGACCTTATACTTTTTATCTGTAACCCTCAACTCTTTAAGGCCCCGGCAGCAGCATCACCGCATTTTGCACCATGCGAGATGGGCCGCGCCAGAACATACGGTACTGTGTATTGTCCAGTAGAAATACGACCCTACTCTGGCCCATTGGCTTTACTGCTGCAAATACATGGCCAGCTAGCCTTTGCAGGTTATCCTGTGACACATACCCCGATGCTTCCAACTGATCGGGATTTCGCTCATAGTACCCTACTGTTTGCAAGCCAGGATCTGCCATCAGGGCGTCATTATCAAACTTGATGCTATACACATGATCATCCAGGCCAAAAGCCAGCGGATGTGAATCGTCTAGTACTGCGTTCAGGGCTGAACCGGGAATCCGCTTCCAGCCATAGTAGTTCTCCCGCTCTTCGTAGCGCAGGTACTTAGCGGTTTCAGTACTGTCTGGCTCTGCGTCTATCATTTTGACATTGGTAAAACCGGA
>CAZZGE010000055.1:0-24463 GCA_964653665.1 uncultured Porifericola sp.
GCTGTCGCCAGCACTACACCAATTGCGGGTTCTTCCATTCCTGCAAGATAATCTTTAAGCCCCAGGTAGCCCACCGCAGTATGCGGACACATGACATAGCCATAGTAGTGGTCAAAAACTTCTTTGATTGCCTTACGCGTCTGTTCATCATCGTAACGACGACCTACGATATCCTGCTGAATCTGCAGAAGCAGGTCAGCTTCGCTCAAGCGGGGCTCCTGCTGATAAAAAGCCTGTAGGCGCGCAAAGTTACTGGGATTCCCCACATCCATGGCATTGGAAATGGTCTGAAGGGAAGGACGAGGATCAAATTTTCCGCTATCCAGGTAGGCAGGTACAATGTCATTTACATTGGTAGAAGCCACGATACGATAGATAGGTAGGCCCATACGCCTGGCGATCAGTCCGCCACAGAGGTTACCGAAGTTACCGCTGGGCACCGAAAAGACAAGATGCTGTTCCGGATTGAAGGCAGGCTCTCGCTTTAGCTGGGCATAGACGTTGAAGTAATAGAATGACTGGGGGATCAGGCGGCTGATGTTGATGGAGTTGGCTGAAGCCAGACGCATGTGTTGACGTAGTTCGGGATCCAGGAAGGCTTCTTTCACCATACACTGACAATCGTCGAAAGTACCTTCTATCTCCAGGGCTTCTACATTGTTGCCTACCGTAGTAAGTTGCTTCTCCTGTAATTCACTGACTTTGCCTTTAGGATACAGAAGGCTCACTCTGATCCCCGGTACATTCAAAAAACCCTGCGCCACAGCACTACCGGTATCCCCGGAAGTAGCTACCAGAATATGAATCTCTTTGTCAGAAGGACTTTGCTGTAAAAACCATGACATGGTACGTGCCATAAAGCGGGCACCGAAATCCTTAAATGCCAGCGTAGGCCCATGGAAAAGCTCTAGCACATGAACCTGTTCGTTGAGCTTGACGACCGGTGCTGGAAAGTTGATAGCATCATCAATAATCTCCTGCAGCTTGATAGCAGGGATTTCATCGGCCAGTAACTTTTCGGCTACCTCAAAAGCGATCTCCGGCAGACTGAGGTTTTCAATATTCTGAAAAAAGCGATCCTTCAGGCGGGGAAAAACATCGGGCATGTACAGGCCCTTGTCATCTGGCAGGGAGCGGAAAAGCGCTTCCTGAAAGCTCACACTTTGTTGTTTACGGTTATCGTTAGTACTGTATAATCTCATTTTGAGTTGAAGATTGCAAATTGTGAAACAAACGTTATGATCTCTCTTTTGTCAACTTACTGGTGCTGTATAAAATTTCATCAGCCATCAATCACTCTGGGTCCTTCTCGGTTGATGGAGGAGATATACACTTCGCTATCAATATTGAGCATTCCGAAGGCATTCTGCATTTTACGGCCTACTTCTTTGGCAGTTTCTTCGTCGCGGCTGAGGGAGAAAATGGAGGGGCCTGAACCAGAGATGCCACAGCCCATAGCCCCGGCCTGCATGGCATTATACTTCACGCTGTCAAAGCCCGGGATAAGAATAGAACGGATGGGCTCAATGATCACATCCTGCATGGAGCGCCCGATCAACTCGTAGTCGCACTTCCAGAGACCAGCTATCAGTCCGGCAGTATTTCCCCACTGTATGGTAGCGTCTTTCAACGAAATCTGCTTACGAAGGATGCTGCGGGCATCACGGGTCTGTACCTCCACCTGGGGGTGAATGACTGTCACCCAGAGCGAGAGCGGTGCCGGGATGGTAATTACATCGAGGGGTTCGTAGCTCCTGATCAGCACAAAGCCACCCATGAGCGCTGGCGCCACATTATCAGCGTGGGCTGATCCACAAGCCAGGCGCTCTCCCTCCATAGCGTAGGGCAGCAGATCAATTCTATCGGGTAGTGCCTTTTCCGGCTCGTACTGGGTCAGCAGTTCGTTGACGGCAAAAAGACCTGCCACCGCACTGGCCGCGCTGGAGCCTAAGCCGCTGCCAAGAGGCATATTTTTGTGGAGTATGATACTGGCGCCGTAGTGGGATCCTACCTGGTGTAGCAGGTGCTGTACTACCAGGCTTACCGTATTTTTGTCCGAATCAAGCGGTAGCTTTCCTTCATCGCCGATAATCTTCTCTATCCTCACGATGCCAGGCTCCTGGGTAAGGCGCATCAGTACCTCATCACCCGGCTGCTCAATGGCGAAGCCCATGATGTCAAAACCGCAGGCTACATTGGCTACGGTGGCGGGTGCAAATACACGTATGCTCTTTTCCAAAGGTACAGAAGAGATAATTGTTAAGAAGTACCCGAGCGGGCCATCAAATATTCAGTAAGTTGCAAAAATAGTGGATTATCCCAAAATATAGGGTATGGGCAAAAAATAAGGTTTTGATAAGAGCCGTCCAGGTAAACGGCTGATCTGCACCAGCTATGATGACTACTAAAGCATAGATGGCTACCTGTCTGTCTTCGGCAAACGAATATTGAAAGTACTACCTTCTCCGGGCATACTATACAAGACAATTTTGCCTTGGTGTGCATCAATCACTTTTTTGACAATGTATAAACCCAGACCGGCGCCCTTTCGTCCGTCAGGCTGCCAGAATTTAGTGAATATCCTGGCCTGATCTTCATAGGCTATACCTTTTCCGGAGTCGGCGACCTCCAGTACGACGTGATCTTTTTCCTGATAGGCACTGAAGCGAATATATCCGGGTGGCTGGGTAAATTTGATAGCGTTACTAATCAGATTTTCAAATACCTGCTTAATACGGGGTACGTCAAGCTGGAGGCTGACCTTCTCTATATCTTCAACTTCCAGTTTCCACTCCAGGCCCTCACTCCTCACCAGAGGCTCATGGATATGAGTAATATCGTGAATCAACTGTAACAGGGGCATCAGCGTACGCTGTCTGCTTCCGTCCTCTCTTTCCAGTTTGATTGATTCCACGTAGTTCTCTGAGAGTTGTACAGCCCTATGTAATGACTTCTCCAGGTACAGCATCTCCTCCTGTACATTATGGGTTGCCGAACTTACCTTCTCCTGAATCATATTGAATAAAGCTAGGGCAGACTTCACCGGACTGCGCAGGTCATGTGTGATGATATGCATCATCTCTTCGCGGTCGGCTAATGCCTTCTGGCGGTCCGTGACATCACGAAAGATGGTAAATACCTGAAAAGGCTCTTTTTCGCCCTCCTTAAACTGAGGAACAGCGTCTACCAGTAGCCAGCGATGTTCATTTAACCGGGGGTTAAAAAATCTGTATATAAAAATCTGTAATGGTCTTTCCCGTACACATGGCCTGTACTGCCGCATGCATCTCACCAGGAAGTTCGTCACCGTTTTCATCCATGGCTTTCCAACATGGGTCTTTGGAAGAGCGACCCTGCATTTCATCAAATGAGAGCCCCAGTATTGCTTCTGCAGCCGGATTGGCATCAGCTATTTTCAGGTTTTTGCCCTGATAAACCACACCGGGGGTCATTTTCTTGAAAAGAGAACGGAAGTTTAGCTCACTCTCCTTGAGCCGGGATTCTGCTTCCTTCAGAGGATTAATGTTGGAGAAAAATACCCACAATCCCTTTGACTGAGTGGAATACGCTTTGACAAAAAACCAGGTATCAAGTAGGAGATAGTATTCTTCAAATAATACTTCCTTTTGTTGCTCTATCGCATTGTGGTAGTTGATGTAAAAGGTGGACCCAACTGCCTCAGGAAATGAATCCCAGATGCTCTGGGTTAGTAACTCATCTCTTTTTTTGTTTAATAATTTCTCAGCTGCGTGGTTGAGATAGGTAAAATTCCAGTACTGATCCAGTTCAAAAAAAGCGTCGTTGGTCTGTTCTAAAAAAGTTGTCGGGCTGTTAAGATTAAATTCATATTTCATAAATGGCAGATTATGAAGTGTGTAGGTTAAGTTACTTCAAATTCTGTGAAAATTACTATCACTAAAACTTAAACTGACGTAAGATTATGAGAAAAATGCATTTTTTCTGTATGAAAAAAGTAAGCACTACTCACTAATTGACACTTAAAAATAGACTATGAATAGAATGAGTATAAAAAAATAAACCAAGTGATTACTCCTAGAATATTTTTATTCTCTTCGAGTATCTGTAGCAATTACGCTGAAAAGGCATGAAAATGTAAGGAGCCAAAGCAGATGCTTTCCGGCTCCCGTAGATGCAGAATCATCAATTTCTTACCGGCTTACCGCCCTGCAGCAATGACTGTATCCGTTCAAGTGTCTTTTTCTCACCAGTTAGCGAAAGAAAAGCTTCTCTCTCCAAATCTAGCAGGTATTGCTCGGACACATGCTGAGGATGAGAGAGTTCACCACCACAGATAACATAGGCTACCTTTTCAACGATCTTTCTATCATGATCAGAAATGTAGTGCCCCTGGTGCATACCGTAGATTCCTGCCAGGAACAGTGCAATACCCGGTTTCCCCTGCACCTTAATGTCTGTACGTTGAACAGGTTGTGAGTAGCCATACTCAGCCATCGCCAAAAGAGCTTCCCTGGCCTCAGCAATCTGTCGGCTGATGTTCATATTCACCTTATCACGATCGCACAGGATATGCATGTCAAAGGCTTCCTGAGCAGAGGTTGCTACTTTGGCGGTCGCTATGTTCATCAGTGCGTTTTGCAGTGCATTAAACTCTACGTCACCTGCCTCGTGGCTGTCCGAAACGCGCAGGGCCATTTCTTTGGTACCTCCACCGGCAGGAATCAGGCCTACGCCTACCTCTACCAGTCCTATATAAGTTTCGGCATTGGCGACCACCTGATCAGCGTGCATCGTCAGTTCGCAGCCTCCTCCTAAGGCCAGGCCGTGCGGCGCAACGACTACCGGTACCGAAGAGTAGCGGGCTCGCATCATGGTATTCTGAAACTGGCGGATCATCATTTCTATCTCATCAAACTCCTGTTCTATGGCAAACATGAAGAGCATGGCCAAATTAGCACCGGCGGAGAAATTCTGTCCTTCATTACCAATCAGCACGCCGCGATAATCTTTTTCGGCCATATCTATCGCCCGGTTGATAGCCTCTACCGGATCGTTGCCCAACGTATTCATTTTGGTATGGAATTCTACGTTCAGTACACCATCGCCCAGGTCGAGGATGGTGGCGCCATCGCTGGTCCAGAGGATTTTATTTTCGCGCAGCGTATCCAGCAGGATAAAGTCGTCGGTACCAGGGACTACTTTGTAGCTTTTGCTATCGATATCATAGTACATACGCTTACCATCTTCTGCCTTGTAGAAACTTTCGGCGCCACTTTTCAGCATTTCGTACACCCACTGGGCCGGTTTTTGACCAGCTTCTTCCATCTGCTCAACCGTCTTCTGCACCCCCAGCATGTCCCAAGTCTCAAAAGGGCCAGCTTCCCAGCCAAAGCCTGCGCTAACTGCCTGATCAATGCGGAAGAGTTCATCGGCAATTTCAGGAATACGGAATGTACAGTAGCGGAATAGGTCAAAGAAGTGAGCTCGGTAAAACTCCCCAGCCTTGTCCTGAGCGTTGACCAGAATATTTAGCCTGTCCTGCAGATCATCTTTAGGCTTGGCCATTTCCAGGGACGGAAACTGGGCTTTGGTTCTTTCGCCGTATTCGTATGTTTTGAAATCCAGTTCCAGAATGACGGATTTACCTTTTTCGTCTTTGATCTTTTTGTAATAGCCCTGCCCGGTCTTATCGCCCAGCCAGTTACGATCGTACAGTTCTTTGACAATACCGGGTAACTTGAATGTACCCCGAGATTCATCATGCTGCAGCGCCTGGTAGAGGTTGTTGGATACATTCACCGTGGTATCCAGCCCTACTACATCCATAGTGCGGAAGGTGGCTGACTTAGCGCGGCCGATCAGCGGACCGGTCAGTTTATCCACCTCGCCTACGGTGAGGCCCATCTCCTCAATGGTGTGCATAGCTGAGATGATGCCGTAAACCCCGACACGGTTGGCAATAAAGGCGGGTGTATCCTTACAAAGTACAGTCTCTTTGCCCAGGTAAAGATCCCCGTAGTGCATGAGGAATTCTACAATCTCCGGATCAGTTTTTTGCGATGGAATGATCTCCAGCAGCCGCAGATACCGCGGTGGGTTGAAAAAGTGGGTACCGCAAAAGTGCTTCTGGAAGTCCTCACTCCGTCCGTCCAGCATCATGTTAATAGGAATACCGGAAGTGTTGGAAGTGATGAGGGTACCGGGCTTGCGGTACTGCTCTACCTGCTCAAACACCACATTTTTGATATTCAGTTTCTCGACCACTACTTCTATGATCCAGTCATAGTCGGCGATTTCCTTCATATTATCTTTAAAGTTACCCAGCTTTACGCGCTGGGCGTACGAAGGGTGGTAGAGGGGTGCCGGTTTGGACTTGACAGCTTTTTGGAATGATTCGTTAACTATCCGGTTTCTGACGGCCGGATGTTCCAGTGACATACCTTTTTTCTGTTCATGCCCATTCAGTTCTTTTGGAGCAATATCCAGCAACAGTACTTCTATACCAATGTTGGCAAAGTGGCAGGCGATGCGAGATCCCATGATACCAGAGCCCAGCACAGCTACCTTTCTGATATTAAATTTCTTCATTCTTCGGTAAGGGTTTGATGTACGTTTTCTTCAACTATTCGGTTGATTTCATTGATTACTTCAAAAAATATTTTCAGTTTATGTTCGGGTATAAGCTCTCTTACGTATTCGTTAAAGCCCAGGACCGTTTTACGCGAGATTTCCTTTTTTTCCTTGCCCAGGTCTGTCAGGAAAATGCGTACCGAACGCCGGTCGGTAGGGTCAGGCTGCTTCATGATCAACCCCTTCTCTTCCATATTTTTGAGCATCCGGGTCAGGCTACGGGATTCCAGTCCGATCATCGGCGCAATCTTGGTAGCAGGGGTGCCTTTTTTTGAATCAATGTTTAGTAAAACAAAACCAATGGACGTTGTAAAATCACTTTTTAAAGCTTCCTGGTTATACATTCGGTAAATGGCGTGCCAGGCAGTTTTGATATTGTAATCAACGGTTTCTTCCTTTTTCATCGTATCCAAATATACATAAATTATTATGCATGCATAACAGTTTTTGTGAAATAATTAGCAATTACAACGAACTCCGTTGAATGATTAAGGGATAAATTTCATATTAGAGAGAAACAAAATTATTATGAGTATTTTTCCTCAAGAAGTTGAAAAGTATGCCCTGCACCACAGTCAACCGGTACCCGGCTATCTGCAGGAGCTCGAGCGTGAAACTCGCCTGAAAGTACTGATGCCACACATGATCTCGGGGCCACTGCAGGGTCAGGTGCTGGCTACTTTCGTCCACATGCTTCGCCCCGAAAAAATTTTAGAAATCGGTACATTCACGGGATACGCAACACTCTGGATGGCGCAGGCCCTACCCGAGGAAGGAAGCATCACGACTGTTGATATCAACGATGAGCTGGAAGACATGGTGAGAGACTATTTTGCCAGGTCCGGACTCACCGCTAAAATTGATTATATTCTTGGAAATGCCATGGAGGTGGTTCCAGCCTTGGAGCATATTTTTGACATGGTATTTATAGACGCCGACAAGGTAAACTACCGAGCATATTTTGAGATGGTGCTGCCTAAAGTTCGTCCAGGTGGATTCGTTATTGCTGACAATGTGTTTTGGGGAGGAAAAATTGTAGAGGGCGAAAAGCTTAAAAATAATGGCAAAGCTATCCGCGATTTTAATGAGTTTGTTCATAATGATAAGCGGGTAGAGAACGTTCTTTTTCCAATACGTGATGGATTGATGATTGCCCGAAAACTTTGACGCATGCGTAAGATTGCCTATCTGATAATTACTGTCCTTTTTCTGCATACCCTGGCCCAGGCACAACATAAAGTAGTAGTTCCTGACCAAATCCGCTTTGCGGATATGAGATTGAACCTCACGCCCGAAGCACAGAAAAAGATCCAGACCGATGTGGATGCCCTGACGCGATACGAAAAGTATTTCAATGCGAAGGTGAAAAAAGTGAATGCATACTTACCCCTGATTGAGCAGGTGCTGAGGGAAGAAAATGTACCCGACGATATTAAGTACCTGGTGATACAGGAAAGCGCCCTGGTGGGTGACGCAGTTTCCTCTTCTAATGCCGTAGGCTACTGGCAGTTTAAAGAAGCTACCGGCCGGGAAGTCGGCCTGACGATCTCCGGAGCTGTAGATGAGCGCATGAATATCATTACCGCTACCCGGGGGGCGGCCCGTTATTTCAAGAATAACAATACCTATTTTGACAACTGGTTGTATGCCTTGCTGGCTTACTATGCCGGCCCGGGAGGAGCTCTCAAAATCGCAGATAAAAAATACTACGGCAAGCGTGAAATGAAGCTCAACGGACGTACGCACTGGTACGTTCTTAAATACCTGGCCCATAAGCTCGCTTTTGAGCCAGCAGTAGGCAAAAACCTACGCCCGGAAAAAGTATTATTTGCCTATACCCGGGGTAATGGTAAGACGCTGGCGCAAGTAGCCAGGGAGTTTGGCTTGGAAGAGACCGAACTGGAGCGTCACAACAGGTGGGTCAGACAGAAGCGCATTCCTGACGACAAGCGCTATTACGTGATTATCCCCGAATATGCCGATCGTACGGAGCAGCCTTTGCTGGTCGAGACTCCCAATCCGCCTCATATTAGTCGTGAACCCCGGAGCATAGATCAATCGGCCACTTACAAGCAGCAACAGGAGAGATATGTGGAAGTAGATGATACTACACCCTACCCGGTCATCAGGCAAGCCAATCGTTGGGGAAAAGAAGTAACTTTGGTCAATAACATACGTGGCGTTATCGTGCAGGAAGGAGAAAACATTCGTGCTATCAGCCAGCGTACCGGCGTAAACCCATCCCAGTTGGTCGAGATCAATAATCTCTCTAACCGCAACGCAGCAGTCATCCCCGGCGAACCGCTATATCTCCGAAAGAAGCGTAATAAAGGGCCGGTTCATTACCACGTAGCAGAACCGGACGAAACCATGTGGAGCATATCACAGCGGTTTGGTATCAAGTTGAAGAAGCTTGTACGCAATAACCGTATGAGTAGAGATGAAAGCGTTCAGGCAGGTAGAGTGATGTGGCTCCGCTTCATACGGCCGCCCCATATTCCGGTTGAGTACCGAAACATGCCCGAAAAGGAGCTGAAGAAACAGTTCACCGCAAGTACAACTTACAATTCTTTACCCAAGCAGGAGAATATCAGTCCTAGCCCTGTAGTACCAGATACTGACAGGCGTGATTTGGAACCAGAACCTCAGGTACAGGAAGTACCAGAAGAGTCCAACAGCAGCACCGCACGAGAGCCTGAGCTGCCAGCTTCAGAGCCTTCTGCCCCTGTGGTTAGCCACTCCGGGCCTTCTGTGGCAGACAATTCTATCCAGGAAGAAGAAGTGCTCATACCTGTCATTGACCGGCAGGACAATAGTGCTGCTCCTGCTGAATCTCATACCGTACAGCCCGGCGAAACCCTGTACGGAATCGCCCGCCAGTATGACCTTACCATACCTCAACTGACCAGCTATAATAACATTGACTGGGAAGTGCCTTTGTCAGTCGGACAGAGGCTAAGGCTTATTCCTCCGGAAGAAGCGGCTGGGACAAAAACGAAGAATAGCTTGTCTGCCGAAGACCACCTCTATCATGAGGTTCAATTCGGAGAGACACTCTATGGTATTGCCCGCCAGTATGATGTTACCATCAAAGATCTGATGCGATGGAATGGCAAAGATGACTTTAACGTAGATACCGGAGAAAGACTCAAGATCGTCAATAAGTGATCGAGTTTTTGCCTAAATATTACCTGTTCTCCGATAATCATCAGAACCGTTTTTAATTCTTATGTAATGTTTCAATCTTCGCTCAAGATTTGAAGTGTATTAATACCAGACAGCAGAATCAACTCGGAATAGAGAGATGATAGATCTAGTGATGCTCATTGACGATAATGAGACAGATAATTTTATAAGTAAGCGCATCATTGAGCTTACCCAATTTGCCCACAAGGTAGAAGTAAAGAACAGTGGAAAAGATGCACTGGAGTATCTGCGGCAACACCAAAATTCCACTGAACACTTGCCTGATCTTATTTTTCTGGACATCAACATGCCCATCGTGGATGGTTTTATGTTCTTGTACGAATTTGAAAACCTGAAAGCCTCGGTACGGGAAAAATGTAAAGTCGTCATCCTTTCCAGTTCAGACAACCAACGTGACATCAACCGCCTGATCAATAATGAGCATGTCATCAAGTACGTAACTAAGCCTTTGACGCAGGTCGCATTGGACGAAATCAAAAAGCTTTAAAATTATTCCTTTTTTGCTTTCCAAAGAAATAGTACTTTTACAAGCTACATAATTTATTACGTGCTACATGAAAATTGCTTCACTGTGGATAATAGTGCTATCCGCATTACCCTGTCTTGTACGGGCTCAGGATGATAATAATGAAGAAAATAGTTTTTGGGAGAGTGGAGGAGAATTAAATGCCAACTTTCAACAGGTGGGCCTTCGTAACTGGGCTGGCGGTGGACAAAGCACCATTGCGCTCGGTGGCGTAGCTAGTACCTATTGGTCGTATGACGATACGACTGCCCATCGCTGGGAAAACAACCTGGAAATCGCCTATGGTATCAGCCGAATCGGTGATGAGGACGATTCACGCTTTACCAAAACCAAGGACAATCTGATATACACTTCCCGATACGGACGTAAACTTTCTGGCAACTGGTACCTTTCGGGCCTGGCTGATCTTCGTACCCAAATCGCCCAGGGTTTCAGGCTTGTAGAGGTCAATGACAGCCTACAAGATGAAAGTCTCGTTTCCAGGTTTATGGCCCCGGGATTTCTCATTGCCTCACTGGGGCTTACCTACTCACCGGCCGAAAGAAAACTGACCGACAATTCCATCAATGCAAAAAGGAAGGAAGGTAACTACTTTGCGCTGTCACTTTCGCCTTTTTCAGGGAAATTTACCTTTGTTCTGGACGAACAACTGGTACAAGACGAACTGTTCAATACCGGAGGAGCAAAAGTGAGAGCAGAGGCCGGGGCTAGCATGACGCTGGGTGTAAGGAGAAAGGTACTGGAAAATGTTGTGTTCAGTTCTAACTTGAATCTATTTACCGGCTACGAAGAATTTCAAAATATAGACTTTAACCTGGAGTCTCTATTAATATTACGTGTGAACAAATACATCGTATCCAATATCTCTCTGCAACTCATTTACGATGATGATATCAATGTGGAGCGGGATGATAATACGGTAGGTCCTGCCCTGCAGGTACAAAACGCTATTAACGTTGGTTTTGCGTACGGATTTTAATCACCGATATGTTAGCGATGCTGCACCTCGAACCCGATTTAACAGCCGTCTGTCCTAAAGCAGACAGTTGGTGTTAGGCTATTTTTAAGGGGATACGCAATAAAAAACAAAGCCCAACCTTACAAGGGCTGGGCTTTGCTTAGTTTTAGGCTATCCTATTTATTTACTTGGTAGCCGGTTCTGTCTGTTGCTCCTTCAACCAGCTTTTTGCCTCTTCTGTGTCTTTGAAGTAGTGCGTCACCAGATCAGTTCCAGTGATAGCACTCATGATATTATCTACAGAAATGCTATTGAAAATGTCTTCTGAGGGTACAATAGCCATGCGGTTAATACCACCCTGTAATGCTCTGGAGAACCAGTCCTCATTACTCCACTGCTCGTCTTCCGGGTCAATAGCCTCCATTTTGCGCAGATCGGCCAGCCAGTTGGAGGCTTTTTTTTCCTCTATCAGTTTCAGACCCTCATTAAGTCCCTTGCGAAACTCCTCACTGGTGGCAAAACTTTTCCACTGCATAATGACAGTAGCCGAGTCAGCATCGTAGCTAATGGTCAGATAGCTTTCATCAAAATGTACCATAAAATTCAAATTTAGTTATTAATAAAGTTTATTGACTTTCTTGTGTCTTAAGCGTTTCTATCAGGGCTTCTTGCTCCTTGACCTTTTTCAGGTATGATTCTTCTTTCTCTTTCATTTTTGCCAATACCGCGTTCATAGATTTCTTCTGGGTCGCGATCTTGGCTTCGGCCCGCGCTTTCTCTGATTCGCGCACTTCCGCTACCTCCTGCTGCTTCAGTTCCAGGTCGACTTTGACCTGCTCCAGTTCCCTTTGCTTTCGTACCATCTCCTCTTGGGTCGCGTTCAGTTCTTCCATATTCTGACGCATTTCTTCTTCCTGAGCGCGCATTTCTTCCGTTTGCTGTTGCGATTCTTCCAGTAGTTCTTTGGTTTTATGGTTAATCCTGACATTACGAATCGTGGAGGCGATGCTTTCCCCCAGGGTATTCATAAACTCTATAGTATGCTCTTCCATCTTATGAAAAGAGGCCAGTTCAATGACACCTTCTACAGTTTCGTTCGCTATCAGAGGGATGATAAGCAGGTTTCGGGGAGGAGCCTGACCAAGTCCTGAAGTAATGCTGACATACCGCTCGGGGATCTCTGTCATGTAGGTGTGTTCCTTTTCCAGGTAGGTTTGCCCGACCAGGCCTTCGCCGATCTCAATGCGCTTTTCCAGAAATTTTTTTCTTTCGTAAGCATAGCAGGCTTTAAGCTCTAGGTATTTTTCTTCGCCCTCTTCATTGACGATAAATACACCTCCCTGATTTGCATCAATGTAGTGTACAATAAATGAGATCAGGCTTTCGTAGAGCTGTGCAATGTCATCGTACTCACGCAGGATTTTAGTAGCCTGGGCATGGCCTTCTGCTGCCCAGCGGCGTTTTTCTTCAGCCTTCTGGTTTTGCTTCAGCTGATTGAGATTTTCCTTAAGCTCGGCTTCCGAAGCTTCGGCTTTCTGGCTGCTCTTTCGGGCTTCTTCCAGTAGCTCTTCTGCCTTTTTTTCAGCCTGCATATTCTCATTGATTAGTATCAGGATACAGCTAATACTGATGCACAGCCCCATACAGATACTCATCACACTGACGAATTTGTTTTCAATGGCAGAGGTATCTAAATCCATTTCTATCCACTGATTACTTAGGTCAAAAGTGAGAAAGACTGCACTAGCAAGAGAGAGACTGCTAAACAAATACGCCTTCTCGCGAAAATCAAAAATGATCAGTGGGATAAATACGAAGCTAAGTTCTACAATATAAGTACCTTCAATAAGAGGTCCCTGTCCAGCAGTGGCCAAGGCGGCATTGTAAGTAGCCGATAGTGAAAGGGGCGTTATGGATAGCATCCAGCGGCTTACATTGACCTGCCCCTGGTAATTCAACAGAATTGTCCCTAGGCAGACCACCAGCCCCATAATAGGTATGATGGTCAGGTCTGGGATCAATAACCAGGAAATAAAAGTGAACGGAAGAGCAATTACGAAGATTACAATAAGCGCTACTTGATTAGACAACAAAACTTTGCGTTGCAAATGCGTAGGCAATGTCTCATCTACTCCGATCTGAAAAATCTTCTTAAGCATGGCCGTTATCCTAAATAGTCAGTTTTTTAGTAATTGAATGCCCAAAGAAAGGTATTTTCAAAGACCATGACTCCTGAAAGATCAGCATTAGCTTACGTACCTAGTTAATTGACTAAAAAATCAATCTTTTTAAACAGATTTTATTCTCACAACTTAATTTTGGTCTTGTATGCCGTTCTTACCCGCTTTGTAAAGCTCACCCCAAAATACGATGCTACGTATGATAGCACGTTAGCAAGTGCAAGAACATTCGTATCGTAGTGAAAAAAACTGTTTTTTGGTCGTAGTTGTAATGCATACTTTTACAGAAAGAAAAAATTAGATGATAGTATGGTGAGATAGCTTACTGACCCAAATCAGCATTACAATTAATATTAGTCAACTTATCATTCCATTTTTTACCCTACATTGTGAATAACAATTAGTTTTTTATACAACACGTTTCTTTTGATTTATGCTATGTTTACTCCCAATACTGAACATCGTGTTATGAAAAATCTGGTCTGCCTGCTCCTGCTCGCGAGTCTCACCACCGGTTGTGCCTTCGTTAAATTGCAAACCGACTACAAGCCCAATAAAGATTTTAGCCAATACGAAACCTTCTGCTGGCTTCAGGGGTGTGAGTTTGTGTATCTGGGTCCTGAATACTTTGAAGACTTCAACAACGTAGAGTTGATCCGCGAAGCTGTTGTAGAAGAATTAATAGGTAAAGGCTTTGAACAGGACAGTAACCAGCCTGACTTTTTGGTCAATTTTCAGATCATTGCTGAAGAAAAAACGGCCATTACTTCCTCTTACGCAATAGAGGACATAAACGGGGAGAGGCCCTGGATACCCTTTAACGATCAGGAGATACGCTACTATATAGAAGGTTCACTAGTGATTGACATCATAGATGCCCAAACCAGTGAGATCGTGTGGCGCTCCTACGGTGTACAATATTTTGAGCACCAGGAAAAAATCAATGAGAATAAAATTCGCCGCGCAATACGGGCTGCCCTCAAGGACTTTCCCCCGCAATGAATACCCGGAAAACTCGTAAAGATTTTCAGGGAAATAGTATATCTGTAGCGCATTGACCTAGTTTATCTTGGAGTAACTTTGTTTATCTTGGAGTAACTTTTCACGAAATTACTCTATCTTCCCAGCGTGGAAGTGAACCTGTGCGAGATTAGCGAACGGGCAGTGCACGTCAGTATTACCCTACGCGCCCTGACCGTTGTGCCTAGAAAAGTGCCATTCCGTAAAAGACCAGTATACTCGTGAACTGCGTGATCTCTCCATGTCGGGCAGATGAGTCACCTTCAAGTTCAGAGAGGAGCAATTTGTCTGTAAGGATTGTAACCGACACTTCCATGAGTCACATACCTTTATGGCTAAAAATAAGGAGCCGAATACATCAGTTCCCTACAAATGCTAAAGCGTTAGAAAGTGTAACTTGGGAGCACTACTGATAATACGCCGGTGTACGACCTTTCTGGTAATCGCCAAAACCAAACATGGTAGGACTATACTCCCCTACAATGGCTACATTATTTTCTTCCGGTATCTGGTCACCCATATCCATAGCCCAGTAGCAGGCATTTACCATCAGACGGCGTAGATCTTCGCTCAATAGGTCGACAGAAGCTCCCATAGTCGTAGTAAATATTTTGTTGGTCTTTCCACTTTCGCTGGTATAGGTTTTGGTCCAGGCCACGGGCATCACCGATTTTTCCCAGTTGAGCTCGGTATCAGCGGTCATACCTCTGGTGGACTGCCCCCACACTAGCACATCAGGATCGCCGGTCAGTTCGCGGGTGCCGTATACGTCGGTTGGGCCCCATATGTCTTTTACACCCCGTAAAATAGGGTGGTCATTGCGTTGGTGTACCCCATCAATGAGCCCTCGGGTACCCTCATGTGCATGGTGTCCGTGGTGGTCTACCCAGGTTTCGCCCAGTACCTGACGGCCAAAGCCATCTTCCCAGCCGGCCTCTTCACTATTGAAGCTATATTTAGCATAAGGGCTGTCCATATTGTCTTCGTAGTGGAAAGCATGGGTGGAAGTCCGCATGGCAATTATGGGCTTACCGGACTTCAGGTAAGTATCAATGTGCTCCATCTGTTCATCGGGCAACTCACGGAAGCGAGTAAAAAGAACCATTAGGTCAGCAGATTCCAGTTGCTCCAGGCCAGGAATGTTGTTCTGATAATCAGGATTGATCTCACCGGTCGCCGGGTCAATCGCGAAAAGTACTGTAGTCTTGAAGCCATGGTGGGTTGACAGGATTTTGGCCAGCATGGGCAGGGCCTCTTCGGAACGGTACTCTTCGTCTCCGCTCACCAGTACGATATGCTTTCCTGCGCCGGGACCGTCACCTCCCTCAAAGCTGATCCATTGCTTATCCTGCTGGGCGCAGGCAGTATTCAGGTTTAACATGATACATATGGCCAGTAGACCATTGATTTTTTTTGTAAGAAGGGTTTTCATTATCGCTTATCTGTTATTTTTTACATCAGGTGTTATGCAGGCTCATAAGTTATTTTTTAATCAAATCCTTATTCTCCCTCCATGGGGTGTTGCTTAAGAAGTTCCTCTGGCGTATAAAAACCCGTTTTGTCAGCTACTGCTGCTCTTACTTCCTTTACTTTCTCTGGACGTATGGCCGAAGCCTTGTTGCCAAAAGCATTACGTACATAGGTTAAGACTGCCGCCAATTCCTCGTCGTTGAGCATTCCCCCAAAAGGTGTCATAGGCACTTGCCCGGGGTACTCACGGTTCAATACTTGGATAGGACCATAAAGTCCCTTGAGGGTCAGTTTTATCAGGCGTTCCTCATCACCCTGTACCCATTGGGTACCGGCCAGTGGCGGAAACTGTGATGCCGACAGGCCACCCCCATCTGGCTGATGGCAGGTCATACAGTAACCGTCACGCGCATAAATTTCTTTTCCAGCAATAAATAATTCACGATCCTTCCCTTCAAGGTCAGTCACCACCTCATTGGCTTTTCGCTCATCCCTGGACTGACCATTCAGATGAGCCAGTGCCGTTTCATAAGAAGGCAACATCCAGTCGTCAAGCGGCTTTTGATAGGCTACTTCCAGTACCGAAAGCCCTTCCTCTTTTTCCATCCAGGAAGCTGCTACGATAGCTTCCAGCCTTACCCGTCCGTGTTCGTCGGCAGCCGCCTGGCGCATAAGTTCAGGCTGGTCCTCAACCTGGTGGCCAGTGTAGCGGAGCACCCGTGTTGCGGCCGCTCTTGCTCTAAAATCTTCTGACTTGAGCAGCTCAAGCATTAGGGATTCGTCAATTTGGTTGAGTCCCCAACTTACCCAGAGGGCTTCCAGCAGGTGGTGCTCATAGTTAGGGTCATCCTGTTCCAGGCGATCTACCCAGTTCCACAGGTTAGACATCACCTGATCAGCATTGCGACCTCTCAACTCATTACGGCTGCGATGCCGGGTACGGTATTCTGGTAGCTTGAGATTATCCAGTAGTTCAGGGATGCTGGCACTAGCAACTTTAGCAGGTTCTACCAACGGACGTGACGGATAGGTCACTCGGTAGATGCGGCCGTGTACGTGGTCGCGCAGAGGATCGCGGGCATTATGCTGCATGTGTCCGATCAGGATATTATGCCAGTCTACGATATAGAGCGAGCCATCGGGCGCAAATTCCATATCTACCGGGCGGAAGTTTTTATCATCACTCCAGATCAAATCCTGCCGGTGCTCACTGTGAAATCCCGTGCCGTCATCTACTATTTTGTGCTGCTTAGTTCCCAGGTAGCCAATAGTATTGTTAATCAACAGGTCTCCCTGTACCTCGTCTGGAAAGTGACGGCTTGAGACAAACTCCAATCCCGAAGTGGGGCGTACCTTATGTGCTGCCTCAATGAGGTTCTCTGACTTGGGTGTAGCTACGCCGTAGCGGGGCTTCACCGTGCCGGGCATCATCCAGCGTACGTTGGGGCCGGAGGTTTCGGCAAAGATATTCTGCCCCCAGGCATCAAAAGCGATACCCCAGGGATTAGGAATAGAAAGCTGCGCCGTTCTTTCCAGGCGTTTCCGCTGCATATTATAGCGGTAAAATCCGCCATTGGTACCCCGTACTGGACCATAGGACGTCTCTACATTGGTATGCAGGAAGACACCCTCACCCATATAAATGGCTCCTGAGGGATCGGTAGTATAAGCGCTGTGAGCATGGTGGGTATCGTGGTCATCAAAACCGCTGAGTAGTATCTCTTTTTTATCGGCCTTATCATCACCATCGGTGTCGGTATAACGCATCATGTTAGTGCCCTGAGAAATATATACGCCATCTTGGGCAATCTCGAAGCCTAGCGGCAAATGCAGACCATCGGCAAAGGTAGTCTGCTTATCAGCTTTACCGTCACCGTCTGTATCCTCCAGAATGATGAGCTTATCATCAGGCTTTTCATCGCCCGGCTTGTAGTGGGGGTAGCTGGGCATGGTGGCTACCCACAAGCGTCCCTCATTGTCAAAGGATAACTGAACCGGATTAGCCAGATCGGTAAATTCTTTTTCGGAAGCGAATAATTCTACTTTGTAGCCAGGAGCCAGGTGGAACTTCTCCAACGCCTCATCACCGTAGAGGTACTCGGTATTACCATTCTTATTGCTGGGCTTATAGTTGGTATTCACCGGTGGCAAAGGACTGGTTTCTTCATCGGCTGCCGCTAGGTCCATCTGCTCGCCACGGGCAGCTTTCCAAATGGCTTCATCCCGAATAGTGGTCATCTCCCGAATCTTCTTGATTTCAGCCGGGTAGTTGTCTGGTCCAAAAGGATCATAGCGCCGACCGTAGGCATGCACCCCATTAGGAATTTTGTAATCATTGTGCCACATCCAGTTTTTTTCTGCCACAGCGGCATGAATCATAACCCGGTGCTCTTCTGCCAGTACCTCAGATCTTCCAAATACTTTGTCAGTCAGTAGTTTAGCAAAGCGCTTATAAGCAGCGTCCGTGAGCTGGGAGCCGTCGATGGTAAGAGGCTCATCGCTCTCAGCATACCATAGGCGGGTAGGCGTAAATACGTCCACAAAGTGCACCTGGTTAGCCTCGGCCACTTCCCGCATAGCGTCAGTGTAAAGCTTCAGGTTCTGATTTTCCTGCTTACCATCGGGCAGGTCGTAACGGTCAGAGAGGTCTTCAAAGGCGATCGGTGAAACGATGGCCAGTTCGGGAGGAGTTTGACCGTTGTAGTTTTGAGCGAGTGTATGTTTGATAAAGGCATCCAGTTCAGCCTTATAGTTTTCCAGACCCATAGGCCCTTCAAAGGATTCGTTATAGCCAAAGAAGGCTATGATCTTATCAGCCTCCAGGCGGGTAAGCCATTCATCGGGTGTCTTAAAATGGCCCTGGCTACCAGAAGGGTTCGCTAATTCGTCATGGTACTGCTCTGCTCCGGGAAAAGCCCAGGGAGACTTACGGCTGGAGTGGGGACGAAAGCCAGGCGTGTTGCCCGGGTCGCTCATATTTCGAATAAAGAGCAGGCTGTCAGGATGCCGGACCTGCATTTCGGTCTCAAAATGCCCGTAGTTCATCATGCGCGAGCCCAGATTGTTACCCAACAAAATGATATGATCATTTTGCCGCAGCGCTAGCCCAGGCTCTTCGGGCGTATTACACTGAGAAAATATGATTAGGATAAATGAGCAAAACGTAGTTACACGAAAAAGAAGGGTCACTGCTTTATTGATAAATACCATTTTTACAATTGGATTGTGTAGAATGTTTCAACTTGAAAAATAACAGTTTTAGTGTAAAAGGAGTAGCATTTAACACTCTTATCACAATACTTTTTTTGCAAGGGTGGAAAATACTGTACCTTACTCCAAGTCCGTCTGTCACCTAATGGTATATTTACAGGCCTGGCACATGAAGCAGCTATACTCGTGTTAGAGCTATCCGGTAGAATGCTTCACCATCCTGGTTCATTTATTATATCCTCTCTGCTGCTGATAGTTTTTAAGAAGGCACATAATAATGCACAGCGGGCACTTTACTTTGTCAACCCGGTATCACCCGTTTAGGATTTCAGAAAATAGTGCTAACTTTTGGCATGTCTTTACTCATAGGATTTTTTCTCTTATCTATCGTTTTTTCTTTTCTGTGCTCCATCTGGGAGGCTGTGCTGCTGAGCGTGACACCTTCTTACACCAAGCGTTTGGAGCAGGAAGCACCTGCGATCGGCAAACTGCTGGATACGCTCAAGAAAGACATAGACAAGCCGCTTTCGGCCATTCTTACGCTCAACACCATTGCCCATACCATAGGTGCTATTGGGGTAGGTGCCCAGGCTGGTAAGCTGTTTGGCACACGTTCCCTTGTGTTGATGGGCCTGGAAGTTTCTTATGAATCCATCATTGCTGCGCTCATGACGCTGGCGATTCTCTTCCTTTCGGAAATCATTCCTAAAACTCTGGGCGCTAACAACTGGCAGACCCTGGCACCTTTTACGGTACGTTCTCTGGAGATACTGGTTTGGGTGCTCAAACCTTTCGTATGGCTCAGCAATCAGCTTACCCGTGTGCTGAAAAAAGATAAAGAGAAAAGCGTCTTCAGCCGGCAGGATTTTGCTGCCATGGCTGAAGTCGTCCAGGAAAGCGGAGCTATTGAGCGCAGTGACTACAAGCTCATCAAAAATTTACTTCAGTTTGATACGCTTAGTGCCAAGGATGTCATGACTCCCCGCACCGTCATGGTGATGGCCGAAGAGACACAGAATCTGCAAAGTTATTACAAGCAGAGCCAGCCTATGATCTTCTCCCGGATACCACTGTACCTTGAAAACCGCGATACCGTCACCGGCATATTACTGAAAGACGACCTGCTGCAGCAAATTATTGAGGGAAAGGCCAATGAGCCCCTCAGCAGCATCAAACGGGAAGCCACCCTAATACCCGAAGACACACCGCTGCGACAGGCTTTTGAGTTACTGCATGAGAGCCGGGTGCACCTAGCCATCGTAGTAGATACTTACGGCGGTACCCTGGGCCTGCTGACTCTGGAAGATATCATTGAGACACTCTTCGGCCTGGAGATTATGGATGAAACCGACGCGGTATCTGACCTGCAGAAGTACGCCCGGCAGAAGTGGGAAGAGCGCGCCCGTAAGATCGGACTGATAGAGTAAAGCATGACCACTGGCTGCATGGCCTCCAATCTATAGAGCTAATGATTGCCATACTTATCATTTAGCCTTATCATTGTTAGGGTCTTATTAACAAAAGGGCTATCAGGCCTGCCATTTTTTAAATCAACCTTTACCTATGCTTCCTTCAACCAATACCAAAGTACAGAACTACAATCAGCAGGTAGGGCTTAAATTTCAGTTGTATAACAGTCTCTTCACAGCCCTGCCTTTCCACCGGGTAGAAAAAACCGGGGTACTGCTTTCCTCCTTTTTATTGCATTGTGAAGAGGGATTTGAGCAGGGGCACAGCCCTTTAGAAATCATCCGTAGCTTCTTTGAACAGTACACTTCTTACGAACAAGAAAAAGAGCAGGTAGACCTTCTCTTTCGCTTTGTGCAGTACGCTGAGCGGCAGGTTGTACTGTTCGATGCTGTAGAGGATGCTGCCTATCGCTATATCTATGATCTGCATGGCCAAGGAACACTCAAACACCTACAATCCGAAGTACTACAGGCTGGCAAGCAGGCACAACTGGTGGATAAACTACGCGAATTCTCGGTTCGGCTGGTACTTACGGCCCACCCTACGCAGTTCTACCCCTCCGAAGTGCTGGGTATTATCAACGATCTCTCGCAGGCCATCGTGGCCGACAATACGGCGGCAGTCAATTCTTACCTGCAGCAGTTGGGCAAAACTCCTTTCTTCAAAAAAGAAAAACCCACCCCCTACAATGAGGCTTTGAACCTGATCTGGTTTCTTGAGAATCGCTTTTATCCCGCTGCCGGGCAGATACTCACCGCGCTGCACAACCAGTTTCAGAGCGAGATCAATCAGGAAAACCCATTGATCCGTCTGGGGTTCTGGCCGGGAGGTGATCGGGACGGAAATCCTTTTGTAAAAGTAGATACAACACTGAAGGTAGCCGATGCCCTGCGCCGCAGCGTCATCCGCTCCTACTATCGGGATCTCCGTCAGCTCAAGCGCCGCCTTACATTTAAGGGAGTTGATACCTTGGTAGCTGATCTGGAGCAGAAGCTGTACGAAAACCACGCCGTGCCCGGACACGAAACCGCACTGACCAAAGAAGAAATTATCACTTGCCTACAGGACATACGGGAAATGCTGGTCAGTCAGCATAACAGCCTCTTCTTGGATCAGGTAGAAGCCCTAATGCGTAAGGTAGAGCTTTTTGGTCTGTACTTTGCCTCACTGGACATCCGTCAGGACAGTTCGGCCCACACGGAACTGCTGCAAACACTTGCTCAGGAGATAGAAATACTACCGGACAACTTTGACGCATTGTCTGACGATGAAAAAATTGAAATCCTGCTAAACATAAGGCATGAGGTAGATCCGGCCATTACCGAAAACGAGCTCTTCCGTGACACGCTGGATTCGGTACGTACGATCAAGACCATACAGCAGCGTAATGGCGAGCCCGGATGCCATCGTTACATCATCAGTCACAGCACCAGCGCCCTGGACGTAATTTCCGTGTACGGTCTCTTTCTGATGGGCGGCTGGCAACCGGATAAACTCAGTGTGGACATTGTCCCTTTATTTGAATCCATTAAAGACCTGCGCAATGCTGCCGAGGTAATGCGCTCGCTCTATGAGAACAAAAGATACCGCGAACACTTGCAACAACGGGGTGATGTTCAGACCATCATGGTCGGCTTCTCAGACGGCACCAAAGACGGCGGTTACCTGATGGCTAACTGGAGTATCTATAAGGCCAAAGAAGCCCTGACCAGGGTTTCTCAGGAATATGGCATACAGGTCACCTTTTTTGACGGACGGGGGGGGCCTCCTGCACGAGGTGGAGGGCGTACCCACCAATTTTATGCTTCGTTGGGCAGCAATATCGCTAACAAGGAGATACAACTTACCATACAGGGCCAGACCGTAAGTTCTAACTTTGGCACTATTGACAGTGCCCAGTATAACATTGAGCAACTGGTACACGCCGGGGTACACAATGCCCTCTTCAGCAGTGATCAACCGACTGTGTTAGAAGAGCAGGATCAGCTGATACAGGAGTTGGCTGAAGCCAGCTACGAAGCTTACAGTGCACTCAAAAACCACCCAGGCTACCTGCCTTACCTGAACGAAGTAAGTCCGCTGCGCTACTATGGACTGGCTAATATCGGCAGCCGCCCCTCCAAGCGTAAGCCGGGTAAGCTCAACCTGGACGACCTCAGGGCAGTGCCCTACGTAGGCTCGTGGAGCCAACTGAAGCAAAATTTGCCAGGCTACTACGGGGTAGGCAGTGCTTTTGAAAAAATGGAAGCTGCCGGTCGGCTGGAGGCGTACCAGCAATTGTATCAGCAGTCGCCCTTTTTCAGGGCACTGATGAACAATTGTGAAATGGCCATGACCAAATGTTTCTTTCCTCTCACGGCCTACCTGGCCAATGATCCGCGCTACGGAGAGATTTGGCGCATGATCCACAAAGAGTACGAGCGTAGCTGTAATTACCTGCTTAAGCTATCGGGCGAAACCGATCTCATGGCTGACAAACCTGTCAACCGATTGTCTATACAGATGCGGCAACGCATAGAACTGCCTCTACTGACCGTGCAGCAGTATGCTCTCAACAAAATACGGGAACTGGAAGCACAAGGCGACAAAGCCGGGCATAAGGATATTTATGAAAAGCTGGTAGTACGCTGCTCTTTCGGCATTATCAACGCTGGGCGTAACTCTGCCTGATTTTTCTGTCAATATTTTTCCCTCATTAGACCTGCTGTATGAGCAGGTCTGATACTTTAGGAATCAGTCATTTTTTGGCATCATGTTGTGGTTATCATTGTTATGTAAGTGTTACCACTGTTAATTTTAGATTATCAATTAGTTGGACTTCCACTCTTCAGCCTCTCACTTTTTATATTCGTTGAAACACTCGTTTTTTTTATTCCACAATTGCAACCAACCTTACCTAACTATGAAGAGACTTTCTTATCTGATGATGGTCATTTTACTAATGTCCACTTCCTGCCGTGACATCCTAGAGAATTTGGACGGCGATAATGATGAGCCCGATGCGCCATCCCTCCTGTTTCAGAAAAGTGGCAGCATTGATTTGGGTGGTGAAGGTGCCGCCGAGATCACTGCCTACGACCCTATAACCACGAAGCTGTACGTGGTCAACAATGACGAGGACTCCCGCATTGATGTGGTAGACCTGAAAGAACCTGTAAACCCTGCTTACCTCAGCAGTATTGACATTACCACCTACGGTAATGGTGTCAACAGCGTGGCAGTGAGCCAGGGTTTACTGGCTGCCGCAGTAGAAGCCGATCCTGCACAGGAGCCTGGCTCGGTAGTATTCTTTGATATCCAAGACGAAGAATTCCTGTACCAGGCCATGGTAGGCGCCCTACCCGATACGGTGACTTTCAGCCCGAACGGTGAATATGCGCTGGTTGCCAACGAAGGCGAGCCTTCAGATGATTATTCCGTCGACCCCGAAGGTTCTGTTTCCATCATTGAGATCAAAAGGGGATATGCCGTAACAACCCTGAGATTTGAGGCTTACAACGATATGGTGCATCCGTTAGCCGAAGAAGGCTTTCGGGTTTTTGGCCCAGGGGCCAGCCTGTCACAGGACGTTGAGCCTGAATGTAATTGATAAAGGCTCAAAAACGGCTTGGGTCGCCCTGCAGGAGAACAATAGTCTGGCTCGCATCGACCTAGAGAGTAAAACCATCTCTGATCTTTTTCCGCTAGGCTTTAAAGATAGGCTGTAAACTTTATTGAACTTAGGCCATAGTGACTTTGGGTAGTATAAGTTGTGCCTACAGCTTGTAATTTTGGGTTTCCAACAACTTCAAAAAACAAGTGCAGACACCTCAC
>CAZZGE010000056.1:0-23863 GCA_964653665.1 uncultured Porifericola sp.
GCCTGAGGCTGACCATCAGGTTAAAACCGGCTTCCGGCAGGTTGAGCAGGCGGTAGCGGCTCAGGTGGTTGAAGTAAGTAGTGTTGAACAAATTATCGGCCCTGACTACCAGGCGAGGCTGATAGCCCAGAATATCCAGCGTCTGGCTGAATCCCAGTGCTGGCAGCGTGTAACCATCGGTAGAGCGTTCATTACGATCTACCCGGCGTTGTGCCGCTACATAGCGCACTTCTGCCCAGATTTCGGTTTGCTTCAACACCGGATTGTTGAAGGGTAGCCGGTAGCTCCATTCTGTCAGGGCAGAAAAAGGGGGCGTAAGAGGAAGCGGCAGCCCGCTATCCAGGTTTTGGGCATTGACATACTCCACGGAGGCCCTGAGTGTCATATTTTTGCCTGCCAGTACTTCTGCATTGATTTCTCCCCCCCAGAAGCGGCTGCTGGCCTGCCGGTACTCCCAGGTAATCTGGCTGCCCGAAGGCAGGCGGGAGTAAAAGGGTGTAGGCGCCAGGTAAATGTAGTGATCATAGTAAGAAGCAAAGGGCGTCAGGCTCAGACTCAGCCAGGACAAACGGTAATCCAGCGCCAGGTCAAGTTGGTAGCCCCGCTCCGATTCAAGGTCAGGATTGCCCTTTTCGTGTCGGAAGGTACCGTGGTGGATACCGTTGGAGGCTAGCTCGTTGGGTGTGGGCATCCGGAAACTGCTGCCCAGGTTGAGCTTCATTTCCACACGCTCTGAAGCCCGGTACAAGGCCCCCAGGGAAACACTGGGATTGAGGAACTGCCGATCTATGTCCGGATTGCGCATTGAGAACTCTCCATTAGGTTCCAGGTTTTCGTCATACAGGGGCTGCTGATGCTTCCGGATGTCGTAGGCCCCTCCGTCCAGTCGCAGGCCGGCATTGAGTTGCCAATTATCTAAGCCCCGGTATTCCCAGAAAGAGTAGGCACCCGTCATCCAAGCCTGGTACTGGGGCAGGAGAAACTCAAAGCCGCTGTAGTCATTTTCCATGCGCTGTGCCTGAAGTCCCACCACCTGCTGCCAGCTTTTGCCCAGCGGCTGGGTTAGTTTAACATTCAGGCTGTAGGTATTGAGAAACAGGCCCAGGGCCAGCGTACCGAAACGGTTTTCACCCACTCCCATGGTATGGGGCAGTGATTCTTCCCGGCGGATGTTGCGTTGGAACCCCGCGTCTATTTCCAGCTCGCCCTTATCCAGGTAAAGCTGCGTGTTCCACAATACTTTCCAGTGAATATTATTTTGACGAGGCAGGGCGATACTCCGCTGCTCATCGTAGCGCTGGAGTTGAAAAGCACTGGGAATGCCTACTGCTCCCGGGAACAGGCCTACCTGCTGATGGAATCGGCTGAGTTTGATATGTGAGCTACCCCACTTTTGCTCCACGCCCAGGCTAAGCGCAAAGTTTCTTTCCTGACCGGAAGTGTTGCGTAGCCGTTGCCCGTAAATGGGCAGGATGAAGCCAGCGTAGTTGAATTCATCGGCCGGTACCCGGTAATTGTTAAAATCCTGATGGGAGTAGCGCAGCCGGTAGACCAGCCCCTGCCGGTTGCCACGAGCTGATACGGAAGCACCCCGCAGTGCGTTGTTGTATTTGTAAACGCCCTGTAGTTCCGCCTGATGAACGCCTTCCTCAAGAGCTTCAGGAGGTAAAATATGGATCACGCCGCCCATGGCATCGGAGCCATACTGCAGCGAGGCAGGTCCTTTGATAATTTCTACCTGCTCCACGTCAAACTGGTCAATTTCCAACCCGTGGTCGGCGCCCCACTGCTGCCCTTCCTGCCGTATGCCCTGATCCAGTACCATGACGCGGTTGTAGCTCATGCCTCGGATCACTGGTTTGGCAATCCCTACCCCGGTGTTGATCGTGGTGACCCCGGCCACATTCTCCAGCAGGTCAGCAAACGCCCCTCCCTGTTGCCGATCTAATTGCGCCCGTGCCAGTTTTTCTACCGTGCGACTTCCCAGACCAGGTGCCGACGTCACTTTTGCTCCTTGTATCTGCACTTCCTGCAATTGTAGTGGCTCACTATTCAGTACGATAGATACCCACTGCTGCCCGGCAGGCACCTGAATTTGCGTATCCTGGTAGCCCAGGGTACTTACATGAATTTCTCGCGTAGCAGAGGTAGCGATGTCAAAAGCAAACTTTCCATCCTCATCAGTAAGCTGATACTTGTTAACATCCGGTAATCTGACAATAGCTGACGTTATTGGTACATCTTCCTCGTCTAGTACCTGGCCGCTTAGGGTAACACCTTGTCCCTGCGCCAGCAGGTAGTTGCTTAGGCAAACACCAAGAAAAATACAATATTTTTTAACTTTTGCCATGTAATTGCAAATATAAATATTATATCTATCATTTTCTAAATGAAGCCTTTTAATTGATTATTCAAATAATAAATTACCATTTTCAAAAAAAATAGGGCAATATTTTATTTTTCTTTCATTTGCTATTTTGTTGCATCTTACACATCCGCATTTTACATTTGTTTTTCAATTAAATGAAAAACCATATGAAATCTTACAAACTACTTTTGATGAGCTTAAGCCTACTTTGGGTTTTTGCTTCCTGTGAAGAAGAGGAGGGAATAAATCCGGAGGCTGAAGAAACTTTTGCCGATCTGGAAAGCGAGTGGATTCGCTTGGCCACAGTAACGGGAGATAACCAGATCTCCATCATGAAACCCACTACGGGAGAGACTACTTACGAAGTATCAGGAACACTGACCGAAGGGGCACGCTACTACCGTAGTGGAACCGGACGCTACCTGGTATCAGTAGAAAGAGCCCAGAACCAGGTTCGTTTTTTTGATTCGGGTATAGAACTACACGATGATCACGGACACGAGTACCAGGCCCTATGGCTGGATCGTACTTTGAGTTCACCGACTCCTACCCATTTTTCTGCCCTGGAGGAAGACATGATCATCTTTAACGATGGTGATGGCTCGATCCTGCACGTAGAAGAACGACGCCTGGAATTTGACGCTTACTCCCCTAGTACCATACCGGTAGCAGACCAGCACCATGGGGCTGCCGTAAAGATGGAGCATGGCTTGTTTGCTGTTACCTTCCGCGACCCATCTCTGGATGATATCCTTCCGCAAATGGTGAAGCTGGTGGATGAGCAGGGACAGGTAGTGGCAGAAGACAATGAGGTACGGGTTGGTCGCATTCATGGAAATGCTTCCAACGGTGACTATGCTGGCTTTGGTTCTACTGACGGTATCCTTGTGGTTAATACCAGTAACGAATTTTCTCTGATTCCTAATATTGAGGGGCTCAACAATGAAAGCGGCAACTGGATAGGTACTTTGAAAGGCCATAAAGAACTGGATGTTTTCTACGGATGGGCACGTAGTAAGGGTCTTTACCGCATAGACCCGGAAGCCGGAACCATGACTTCTTTTTACGAAGGCGAAGACGTAAAAAGCTTCTTCTTCTCCCAGAATGGTGAGTACCTGGTGCTGCACAAGGACAATGACGATATCGTAGTTTATGATGCATACGACGGTGACATGATGACCG
The DNA here is from genome assembly GCA_964653665.1 of uncultured Porifericola sp. Classification (GTDB taxonomy): domain Bacteria; phylum Bacteroidota; class Bacteroidia; order Cytophagales; family Cyclobacteriaceae; genus Catalinimonas. The sequence goes on from CAZZGE010000056.1 coordinate 3,551, forward strand.
AGGCACCCGTCAGCCTGGCTCAGGATGCTGATGCTTATAATGCTCGTAAAGGTTATAAAAGTGAAGTAGAAACACTGAGAGCCATGAACGAACCGGAACGCGTATTAGGTGTCTCTGGAGAGTTTCTGTATACGCTGGAGCCTTCCCGGAACCAGGTCAAAATATTTGACCTGCACGACATGGAAGAGGTAGAGAGCATACTACTGGACAGCCCGGTAGATAACTTTTTTGTGATGGGTTTTGTACTTGACGGTCATGACCATGATCATGACCATTAATTTTTTTGTTACTCCCTGATTGTTTAACCCGCTGCCGGTTTGGTAGCGGGTTTTATTATATTAAGTCGTATACATTTATTTTACAATGGTTAAACTGAATAAACGTATTTGTTTACTTCTGATCCACTGGATTTTGTTTCCGTCGGGTTTGTGGGCGCAAACACCCTTTTTCTTCCAGGAGCAATCCATCGCGCCAGGTACGCATCAACAATTTAAGCTTCCGGTGGCTGATGGCAAAGACACTACCTTTATTCCGGTAAGCGTACTGCACGGTAGTCAGCCGGGGCCGGTACTGGGCATTACGGCCGGCGTACACGGTTACGAATACGCTCCCATTCTGGCGGCTCAACAAATCGCTCAGCAAATTGATCCGGCAACATTATCCGGTACGGTTATCCTGGTGCACCTGGCCAATGTACCTTCATTCCTGGGACGCAGCCCTTATGTGAACCCGCTGGATCAGAAGAACCTAAACCGGGTCTTTCCGGGTAAGGCGGATGGCACCCTTACTGAGCAAATCGCTTATCAGATCACCCAGGAGGTCATTGCTCGTTCCGACTATTTCCTGGACATGCACTCCGGTGATGCTCCCGAAGATTTACGGCCGTATGTGGGTTACTACAGCTCTGAGTGTTTTCCTGAAGCCTCTCAACAGGGAGAAGCCATGGCACGCGCCCTGGGTTTTGACCATATTGTAGTTTTTGATGTGCCTACCGAACGCATTGATGAACCCAGCCTTTACTGTTCACAGGAAGCCTTTCACCGGCAGATTCCTGCAGTCGATATTGAGTGCGGCAGACTGGGTACCGTACAGACACAAGATGTAGAACCTATCGTAAACGGTGTGATGAACCTGCTCCGCTACCTGGAGATGACTGAGGGAGCAACATACTCGCTTGAAGCACCGATCATGATCCGGGACCGGCCGAGTGTCATCAGTCCTCAGGATGGTATCTTTTATCCCCTGAAAAATTCAGGAGAATATGTTGCTGAAGGGATGAAAGTGGGCTACATCACTGACTTTTTTGGCGAAAATCCGGTAGATGTAGTTGCCAATGCGTCCGGCATTATCCTTTACATGATCGGTACCCCTCCCATCAGTAAAGGTGAGACGGTGGTGCGGATAGGGCGCATTTCCAACTAAAACACTTATGGGCTTTTTACCTCGGTTTTCCTTCCCGTCTTTGTTATTGTCATGCTTCATACTTCTCGGGATATCATTAAGCAATACTTACGCACAGAAAGATGGAAACTCCCCCCCCTCCTGAGAATCCGCCCTTTATTGAAGCGACTCGAGCTGTCGGCGATATTACCATTGATGGTCAGTTGAGTGAAGCTGCCTGGCAAAACACTTCGGTGATTCAGGAATTTTTCCGGATGGAGCCCCGGCAGGGAGGGCAATACAGCTACCCCAAGCTAGTGCGCCTGCTCTACGATGACAAAAACCTGTATGTGGGAGCGTTTTGCTATGACTCACTGGGAAAAGCCGGGCGAAGGGTGCAGGATCTGCGCCGCGATTTTGAGTTCGGGGAGAACGACATCTTCGGTATTCAGCTTGATCCGCAGAACCTAAAGCAGTACGCTGTTTCATTTCAAACTACCCCCTACGGTAACCAGCGCGATCTGCAAAGCTTTAACGACACCAACCGGGATGAAGACTGGAACGCCCTCTGGTCGGTGCGTACTCATCCTACCGATTCGGGTTACTTCGCTGAGTTTGCTATTCCGTTTAAATCTATCCGTTACGAGAGGCCGGAAGGGGGAACTCCCGTTACTTGGGGGCTAACCTTTTACCGCCTGGCCCGCCGGAAATATGAGCTAACGGTCTTTCCGGCCATCCCTCAATCTTTTTCTCCCTACCGCATGACTTACGCGGCCCAACTGAAGGGTTTGGAACTGCCTGAGCCCAGTGCTAACGTGCGGGTAGAACCCTACTCTTTGTACCAGTACGATGACCTGAAGGAGGGAGACACGCGCTCAGCGGATGGAAGTTTCAAGATGGGAGGTGATGTGAAATGGGCTATCAATCCACGCTCGGTACTAGACCTCACATTTAACACTAATTTTGCCCAGGCCGATGTGGACCGTGCGGTAAATAACCTGGAGCGTTTCAATATCTTTTTCCCGGAGCGAAGGCAGTTCTTTTTAGAAAACTCAGGCATTTGGGCGGGAGCAGGTAATACTTCGGTGGTACCCTTCTTTAGCCGCCAGATTGGCCTGCAGGGAAACTTCAATGCCGAGCCTGCTCGCATCAATGGCGGGGCTCGCTACACCATGCGAAACGAAAAGCGAGCAATCGCCGGGCTTTTTATCAATCAGGCTGAAACCGATAATTCCCCAGCGGCCAATTTTTGGGTGGCTCGTTACTTGCACAACTACGGAGCCGAAAACAATGTAGGCATCATGCTCACCCACCGGCTGGATGAAGCCTCTTCTGAGCTGGGATTAGCAGCCAGTCATAACACAACGCTGACCGTAGATGGCCTGATACGACCGAGGGACGAATTTACCATTCAGTACATGTTGACTGGCTCCCGCGACAATTCTAACGATACACTGGGCGTAGCAGGAAATATATTTGCCGGGTATAATTCCAATGATTTTTATATAGGCTGGCTGACAAATTTTGTTTCTCAGGATTACAATCCTGATATGGGTTTTGTGTTTCAGAAGAATGTCATTCAGCACAATCCCGGGGGCTATTTCATCTGGCGACCCAAGAACCTGCCCTGGATTCGCCGCTTTGATCCGGGGCTATTCGTAAACTATTATCATGATGCCAATGAACCGGGTAACTTCCAGCAGGCAAACCTCTACTTATTTCCAATCTTCATATACTTTGCCAACAACAGTTTTTTAGAATACGCCATCTATCCGACTTGGCAGAATATCAATTTTGATTTTACACCCCTTAGTATCAGTATTGCCCAGGATGATTACTACTATACCCGACAACGTGTTAATTTCAATAGCGACCGGTCAGCAAAATTTTCGGCCTCCGCCAGTTTGGAATGGGGCGGTTTCTACAACGGGCAGCGTACCAGCGTGGAAGCAGGCCTGCGCTTCGTGCCCATCCCTCACGTCGCCCTGACAGTTGATTACGAATTAACGACCTGAAAGAATTGGGTAGGCTGGAGGAAGACCTGCGGACCCACCTGACTACTGCTGGGGCCCGCTTTGCCTTAAATCCCCGGCTTCAGTTATCCGCCTTTTACCAGTACAACACTTTTGATGAGCAGGGTCGCTGGAGTGTTCGCGGAAGTTGGGAGTACCAGCCGCTATCATTCATTTACCTGGTCTTCAACGATACCCGCATCAACCGGCTAGAAAACCCGTTTGACGAGCAGCAGTTTATCAGCAAAATCACTTTTCTCAAGCAGTTCTGAGCAGCTTTTTTGTATAGGGTTACAGTATACATCTTCCAGCATAGTTAAATAAAATCGCTCTCTACCCGAGCTGGATACCCATCTGTGAATGATGAGGTGCCAGGCGCTTTCATGCCTAAACGTAGGTAGCTGCTTGTCGTAAATCGTACCTACCCACCATATCGCCAAACTGGTTTTTCTCTCTACATCTGCAACTCACTCAGCCGTACTTCTTGATTGATCCTGACTTCATTGTTGACATCATAGATCTGCATACGAATGAGCGGGTCCTCAGCAGTCCAGTCAATGTTGATGAGCCCGAAGTTATTTTCCATCACCGGCCCCCCTGTGCGATTATCGTTGGGCGTGGCAAAGCCCCAGGTTGAAGTAATACCGCTGGAAGTGATATCGTAGAGCGGATACAAGCCTTCAGTTTTTAACTCAGAAATTTCTCCATAGTGTACATCTCCGGAGATGAAGAATACGCCGTTGGCCTTCGTTTTTTTAATCAGATCCAGCATACGCTGCTGTTCGTGGGGAAAGTTCACCCAGGCCTCGTAGCTATTCCAACTGATACTGAACTGCGTACTAGAGGCAACCAGGCGTACATCGGCCGGTACTTCCAGTTGCTCCTCTAGCCACTGCCACTGCGCTTCACCCAGCAGCGTAGAGTCAGTTTCGTTTTCGGCATAGGGGTAATAATCCAGGCTATAGTGGAAGAGGGTGGTATCCACCGGCTCGCCATCGTATTCGCGCAGGTGGTCACGGAAAGTACGGGTATCCAATACCAGCAGTTGCAGGGTGTCCTCTCCTTCCGAAAAATAGTAGCTGGTATAAATGCCCTCCCGCTGTCGGCGAATATCGTCCGGAGCCACATCAAAAAACTCCAGAAATATTTCTTTTGAATCCTCTTTGTAGGGATAGTGTCGTCCGGAGTCGTTCCAGCCGTAGTCGTGATCGTCCCAGGTAGCAACAAAAGAGGTAGCCGAGGCCAGTTGCTGAAAGGTAGGCTGAGCAGCCCAGCGTTGGTACTTGGCCCGTAGTGTGTCCATTTCGTAAGTATCTCCGTAGATATTGTCGCCGAGAAATACAAAAAGGTCGGGATCTTTCTCTGCTGCCAATTTCAGGGCGGGCTGCTGCGGCACATCCTGGTTGGCACATGAGCCAAAAGCGATGGTAGAGATGAGCGATTCTTGATGCTCAATGCGTGAAGCAAAGGTCTCATTAATTGTAGTAGTACCGGCATCCTGCTGAGGATGGCATCCCAGTGTGACACAAGTTAGCAGTACGGTAATTAGGGGTTGAAATTTCATCGGGTTATGAGTATAGTATTTTTCAAAAGTAATCACATGCCTAGTCATATTGCAGCAAGGGATATTATTTTATTGTTACGATACTGACAGAGTGGTCTACTGCGGCCACGGCTGCATCTATCGGTTTTTATTCATTGAACCCACAGCTTTCTCATTGTCAGCACTAGGATTTTTGCCGCTAAATAATTTATTTCTTTCATCGTACATTTTTTTCATTTCACCAATCTATCCAATGAAAGTTTACAGAAACATCAGTCGCCGTAACTTTAACCGTAATTTGTCCCTGGGCCTGGGTACTGCCCTATTATCACCTGGCCTGGCATGCAGCCCTGTCAACAATAGTGTACAACAGGAAAAGGAGTTAGGTGTAGCCCTGGTGGGCCTGGGCAGCTACAGTACCGGGCAGTTAGGCCCGGCACTGCTGGAGACTGAGCACTGCTATCTCTCCGGGGTAGTGACTGGTACACCGTCCAAGGAAAAGGTGTGGGCTGACAAATACAATATCCCAGAAAGTAATATTTACAATTATGAGAACTTTGATAATATTGCTGACAATCCGAATATAGACATCATCTATGTGGTATTGCCCAATTCCATGCATGCCGAATATACGATCCGGGCGGCACAGGCAGGTAAGCATGTGATCTGCGAAAAGCCTATGGCAATGAACTCGCAGGAGTGCCAGCAGATGATTAATGCCTGTAATGATGCAGGCGTTAAGCTTTCTATAGGTTATCGCCTGCATTTTGAGCCCTACAACCAGGAGATAATGCGCATGGGGCAGGAGCAGGAGATGGGCAAGCTTAATTTTATCCAGTGCGGAGCGGGCTACCAGATGGGCGACAACTGGGATCAGTGGCGACTCAAAAAAGCGCTCGCTGGTACAGGTGCTCTGGGCAATATGGGGGTGTATGCGATTCAGGGGGCGATCTATACCGTTGGTAAAAATCCGCTTTATGTCCGGGCACAGGAATTCAAGACAATGCCTGAAAAATTTAAAGAAGTTGATGAGACAGTTACTTTCCAGTTTGAATTTCCCGGTGGTATCGTTGCCAACTTACAGACCACCCACAATGCCCGCTCAAACCGGTTATATGCTTCGGCTGACAATGGCTGGTTTGAATTGCAGCCTTTCTCATCCTACAGTGGTCTGCGGGGTAGTACCAGCCAGGGGCCTCTGGAGTTTCCGCAGGTCAATCAGCAAGCACGGCAGATGGATGGCTTCGCTTACTGTATTAAGAATAATGAACAAACTCGTGTGCCGGGGGAGATGGGCATGCGAGATGTACAAATTATCGAGGCGATTCTGTCATCTATTAGAACTGGAGAGAAGGTAATGCTGGAAAACCTTGCATTTTAGTGAGTAGAGCAATCTTTGTCCTCAAAGCAAAAGAGCCTTTCGTAATCTGGCCGGCCCGGTAAACAGGTCAACTCACGGTTTAACACCTTCGCGGGTAAATTTTTTTGGCTGTAGCAAAAAAATATTTGCCAAAAGTATCATTTCTTCCCGGATTCAGCACATGGAATAGGAATGATAGAATTATAAAAACATCGGATAATTTGTTAATTCTTTTATTTACTCAACACGCGACCGGTGAGACAGATAAGAAAATAAAAACAAAACTCATCAAACCATCTCAAAACCTGACATTCCGGTACGTTCTTACTTCTTCAAAATCCTAACAACATGCCTGACTTTCAATAAGATATGGCGAAGTTATGTTGCATTTTTCATTTTATTTTTCTCTAAATTTATGATATAGTTACTAATAAGAAATATCTGATCAAAATTATTTTGTTATGGCTAAATCAACAAAAACCACAAAGTCGGTTGAGGCAAAGCAAACTGCTCCTAAAAAGGGTCCAGCCTCTAAGGTGTCTTCTACCACAAAGAAGTCTGCTCCGGTGAAGAGGGCTGCTACTAAGAAGTCCTCTGCTAAGGTAGATCCGGGTACTCAGCTCGAGAAAGTATGTAAAGAGGCAGTAGCTAAGCTACAAAAGATGGAAAATGTAAAATACCAGGAAGTCCGAGAGAATCTAGAGTGGTGTATCGGTAGCTACAACTACGACAGAAATCCTTCTGGTATTATAGAATTTGGACGTAAAGCGGTCGACATCTTTAAAGAGGCACGAGATGAAAACCCCAGAAAAGTTTCTAAAAAGCTGGTTGCTGATCTGGATAAGGCTCTGGCACGCTTCTAAGTTTGACTTCTATCATATAGACTTAATCATCTCAAACCTACCTTTTCATAGCCCCAACCAGCTTTCTTCTTTTTCGGAAATTCATCCATCTGGGTATTCCCCTTAAGCATTTTTCTTTGGTCACAAAAAATAGTTCAACCTATATGTTCGTGTAGCAAATTAGCAGCCATGTTTTATTTATCCGTTATCAAGAGGTTGTAAAGTACAACCTCTTTTTTTGTTTGTAAAATCATTTCAACGTTACCCTTTATTCGTACATCAATGATATGAAAGTCACCGGAATCATTCTTACCTGTACACTTATTTTGTCCTGGGAACAGGTTTTTCCTCAAACTACGGATACTCTTGATTGTAAGAAGCTCAAGCGCATCATCATTGCTGAAAGTGCTTTTTACTCCGGCGGCATTTCATACCTTCAGTTTGTATGGTATCAAGATAAGGAGCGCGTACCTTTTCACTTTTATAATGATAACCAGGGTTATCTTCAGGTAGATAAGTTTGGACATGCATTTGGCGCTTATATGGAAAGCTACATCGGATACAAGTGGCTGCGAAGTGCTGGGGTCAAAAGAAAGAAGGCTCTCATGTATGCGGGACCACTGGGTCTGATATTACAAACTCCTATTGAGATATTTGATGGTCTATACGAAGGATGGGGGTTTTCTTGGGGAGATATGTTTGCAAATGCAGTTGGTTCGGCACTGTTGGTGGGCAATGAACTTCTGTTTAAAGAGCAATTACTCAAACTCAAGTTTAGTTACTGGCGCTCTGGCTATGCAGAACAGGCTAACGGTTACTTAGGTGATAATTTTTTGGAGAGTCTTTTCCTAGACTACAATGCCCATACCTACTGGTTGAGTTTTCCCCTCGTCACTTCCTCGAGTCAAAGCCATCTGCCTGCCTGGCTTAACCTAAGTGTGGGTTACAGCGCTAATGGTATGATTGGAGAATTTACTAATCGCCGCAGTTACCGGGGCGTTCTGCTGCCTGAGACAGAAAGGTATCGTCAGTTTCTCTTTTCTCTAGACGTTGATTGGACCAAGGTACCTACCCATTCCCGGTTTTTAAGGGCATTCCTGGATGCCCTGGTATTTATTAAAATACCTTTCCCGGCGATAGAACTGAATTCCAAAGGGGCAGTCAGATTACACGGTATTTACTTTTGAATACCATGCCCATAAAAAGCCGAAAACCCGGCTTTATGCCAGGTTCCGGGTATTTACACCAAGTCAAAAAAATAGCTGGATTCTCAAAAAGTTGCTTTAATTTAAGACTTGGAACATAAAATCAAAATAAGTAGTATGATATTATTTTCCTAAGTATTTTCTTCAATACATGCTCTTATAGAAGTGTGAGTGCTTTTTCAAATATTAAACATAATCCTTAAGAACAAAAAAGAGTGCTAACACTTATTTTTTTAAGTACGGCTTTGAAATATTTTTATCTATCTTTTTTTATCCACATCTCTTTTCCTCTCTTCCGCAAATACAATCTACTAGTACAAGTGGTCGGTGTAAGTTATACTCGACTGCTGGTCATTAATAACACAGGTGGAGTATTTGTCTCGTTTCACTCTCACTAAGGATTCAAAAAGAATGATCTTATAACTTTATGCTTACTTTTATACTTTGAAAAAGTAAATACCTTTGTGGGCGCGAAGCAAAAAGTCTTATTCAACTTAAATTACTGACATGATTAAAAAGGTATCTATCACACTTATACTCCTCTGTGCACTTACCTTAGTGAAGGCACAGGAACTACAAACATCGGGTACCGCACAACCAGACCTGCCCGGTATGCTGCTCTTTGATTACGGTATTAATCTACTCTTTAATACTCCTGATGATTTTGAGATCAGCCCAATTCGCTCGCGTAGTATTGGCTTTCACTATCTCTACCCTTTGCCCCTCGGTGAGTCAAACTTCTCTTTTCATCCTGGTATAGGTATCTCTGCACACAATTATACATTTGCGGAAGATGTGACTCTGAGTATAGCTGACTCAACTGCTATTGTAGATTTAGACGCTACTTTGTATCCCGGAGTAGACAAAACCAAGCTATCGATTCATTACATCAACATCCCACTTGAATTTCGCTTTTTTGCTAATAATGACTACCGTGGGTTTACTGCCGCGCTGGGAGGCGTTGTGGGAAGAAGAATCATATCCTACACTAAGGTCAAATTTAATGAAAACCAGCACGATAAATTCCGAAGAGATTTTAATATCAACCCCTGGCGATATGGTGCATATGTAAGAGTAGGATTTCGGGGTATAATGCTTACCGGTAAATATATGCTTTCGGAAATCTTTCAGGATAGAAGTGGTCCCGTTGCCAACACTCTGACAGCAGGTTTAACGATCTCCCTCTTTTAAACTTAGAAAGGCTGCTAAATCAAAAAGGCTACTTGTGAACAAGCAGCCTTTCTTTGAAATAAACAATTAGTTGTGTTATGAAATGTTCTTAATACTCCCAGAGTTCGTGTTCTCTCTCTAACAGTTGATACTCGTAGTTCAAAGACTCCAGCAATGCTTCTCTTCGATCACCACCAGACATATCAATAATATATTGATCATCGGGATTGGAGTATTTCACAATCGGTGCACTGAACAGTCTCAGGTCAAAAGCGTGCTTAAGATTTAAGTGCTTGGCATCGTTGCTAGGATTTACCCATACTGCCAATTCCGGATTTTCTTCAAATACACGTACAAGATCAATGTACTTAAAAGTGGCTACTGGTTTTTGAAGACCTGTAGTAGGAAACATTTCAGGAGGTATTACCAGGGTAACGGCCTGTATATTATAATACTGTCGACCTCTGGATTTATCAAAGATAATGTCCTCCACGATCTCAAGGATTGAAACATCAGTAGCGAAGAAAAGATTGTTAGTAGCTGCTGAAGAGGTAGAATTTTCAGATGGGCCACCCCCCGGCGTACCTTCAGCACCCTGACCTTCTGAAGAATCTCCCCAGCCGCCTCCCCAGGCGTCAGAGGATTCCTCTTGTGTCTCTTCCTGACCAAATCCCATGGCAATTTCATCTTCAGATAAAGCAGGTCCATCAGAAGGTATTGACATATTCTCAATAAACTGTTCCTTAGACATACGCTGATTGAGTGAATCACTCGTATAGGGATAAAGCGTACCGTTCAACACAGAATTAATGATTACCTTTGTGATCTCTCTGTTGGTTGAGAAAAAAGGCTTATTCTGCTTTTCTTTGAGATCCATCCGTCGCCAAACCCTGGTTTTGTATAATTGGTCAGTTTCATGGACAGGCCTAATGGAATTGGGGTTATATCCATCTGATTCCTGGGCGTACAATGACCTTGGAAAGAGGATCAGTGCACCTAAGGCAATACTGCACAACATAGATTTCTTAATATATTTCATAACACCTGTTTATTCTATCAAATTTAGTTCAACGGAACGTTGATAAAGCGCTCACTTGCACCCATAGGTACATCCTCAATTTCGTTTCTAAAGTTCGCTCTTTGAACCTTCTTTACTTCAATTACCAATCTGTCCCCAGATTTTGCCTGAGACATCAATCGTCCCAGATTTGCCGTCTGATTGGTCAAAGTTGCTTTTCCAATAGGTCTGCTACCTCTAGCCAATATGATCTCTGCATCAGCTACACGATAACGAGCGTCTTTTGGGAGGAAAGAAGCAAAATCCTCATCAGGCTGTGCTTCTACCTTGATTGATCTGAGACGGCTTGCCGTTTCTCCCTTTTGCATATTTACCAGCCCTCCACCAGGTCCTTTCACCACAATCGTAGGCTTAGGAACGCGACGAACTGAGAATGTTTCGTTACCAATGTTGTAGCCACCGCTGCTTACACTGAGTGTTACTTTCGGCGACTTAGGTATGATGGTTACTTGGCCAGTTTTGCTACCTTCAATGGCAGTACCACCTTTAGCTGTAAAATTAGGGTCATAAGAAGTACCTAGAGCCGGTACATTAACCTGAAGCTCATTTCCACAATTCAGGTAAAGTGCCTGAACAGATTGAGACTGCACCTGAATGACCGGCTTAGTCACATAATAATTGAAAGTCTCTTCATAAGTCTCTTTTTTTCCACCTTGCTCTATAGTGATTGCTGCCTTAAAAGCTTTTTCAGCTTTGTTATCTGCATCATACTGCTGAGCCTGTGCAGTGAACTCGATCTGACCCATTCCACCATCTACTGGTATTTCTTTACCATCCACAGTCATCACAGGGTCTACTGCACTGGACGAAGCGGCAATGAATAAGTCAGCCTTGTATTTTGTCCCTGCAGCCACTACGTTGGATTCGGGACGGACCATCGCTACAATATTATCAAACTTGAGGTCAGCGGCACCCACTTGACGAGCCAGATTGTCTAAAGCGATAGTTTCACGAGAAAGCACTTCATTTTTTATTTGGCTAAGCGATGCCAGTCCAGCCACCATAGGAGTACTCTGAAAAGTGATTTCAGAGAAAGTTTTCATATTCTGCTCGGGATCATCCTTAAACACAGGATTTTCTCTTGCATCCAGCGCTATGGGAGCTACTTCGTTACCTGTAACCCCAGTAAGGTAAGACGCATAGCCATTCAGTGTCTTTTTCAATTCTTCACCTTTTCCCTGTCTAACCATCAGGTCAGCAATTTCATCCTCGTTTTTGACACCTTTGTAAGTACCGTCTTCATCTACACCTCCTGTCATCACAACAAACTTTTCTTTGAGTGAATCTAGCACAGTTAGCACCTGATTAGTCTGAGCGCGAACTTCGCGGGCTTTTTCCAGCACAGCTACGTCTTCTTCGCGGTTACCAGCTTCTTCCACAGCAGACCTAATTCGCTCAACTGTGTTAGCGTTTTGCGCTTTAGAACCGTCTGCAGATTGCTCCAGACTTTGGTCAATAAAAATAAATTTTTCTAGTACTGTATTACTTACTTGTAGGGCTAAAAGCGCGGTAAGTACTAGGTACATCATACCGATCATCTTTTGCCTCGGGGATTCGTTTCCTCCAGCCATATTATTCGTTGGTTTTGATAGCGTTAAAAATTAACAAATAATCAGGCCTTCATGGCACTTAGCATATTACCATAAACTTTGTTCAGAGAAGCAATATTGTTGTTCAATGAAGCAAAGTTGTTTCTGAAATTTTCAGCGTCCTTACTAGCCTGAGATACATTGTCCATAGCACCACTCAAATTAGAGTAGAATTTATTCATGACCTTCAGATGATTGTTAGCATCCTGAAGCTCCATTTCGTAAACAGTGTTCAGGGCAGAAAGATTTTTAGTCACGTTCTGGACCTGTGTATGATATTGCTTGGTGTCTTTGCTGGCATCGGCCATTCCTGAAATTGCCTGTACAGCAGTAGAGTAGGACTTGTTCATTGCTACTAAAGACTGAGAAGCCTGCTTCACATTTCTATTATAATCGTCTGTTGCTACAGCGGCATTGGTTAGCTGGCCCATTTTAGACACAGACTCAGACAGGTTTTTCATGCCTCTGCCCAGACTGTCAATAAGTTCAGGACCTACTTTAGAACTCTCCAGCATAGTATCCAACTTTTTAGTGACAGAATCACCATTATTTTTACCATTGGTAATCTTCTTTCTGTCAGCATCAGGATCACCTAGCAGCTCAGGATATACCATTGACCAATCATATTCCTGATGTTTAGGCTCAAAAGCACTGAATATAAAGATAATAGCTTCTGTGGTAAGGCCTACTCCCAACATGATACCAGCGCCAGGCAGGTGAAGAATTTTGAACATAGCACCGACGATTACAACAGCGGCACCAAGTCCATAAATTTTAGGCATAATAGTACCATAGAGTAGTTCTGTGAATCCACCTTTTTTCTTGCTCATTTTGTTAAAATTTTCGAGTGATTTACTGATTTAGATTGTTAATAAGAACTAGAATTCGTTTCCAGACGACCTTCCAATATATGTCATGGCACATCTGAAGCCGGTGTAGGCTGTAGTAGAATCCTTGTGCGAGAATGTGCGGGTACCCGTTTGCAGGAAGTAAGAAACATCCTTCCAAGACCCACCTCTCACAACCTTGCGCGGTTCATCTGGATCATTGTACGTAGGGTTCAAATCCCAGACGATGGCAGTAGCGGCAGGGTTGTAAGCATCTTCACACCATTCAGAAATGTTTCCGGACATATCATACAGACCAAAATCATTGGCAAAATATGATGCTACCGGTGAGGTGTAAGCAAAACCATCATCAAAGTAGTTTCCCCTGCCGGGCTTAAAGTTAGCTAGCATGCAGCCCTTTGAATTTCTTATGTAAGGACCGCCCCAAGGATATTTAGCCATGTCACGTCCCCCTCGTGCTGCATATTCCCACTCAGCTTCTGAAGGTAAACGAAAATTTGGCATAACAAACATACCATTACTTTCGCGGTAATTATTCAAGTAGGCAGTACGCCACTTACAGAATATCTGAGCTGCTTCCCAATCCACTCCAACTACCGGGTAATTATCAAAAGCCGGATGTGACCAGTAATACTGAACGAGAGGATCACCCATGTGGTGGGTGTAATTTCTTGACCAGACAGTAGTATCTGGATAGAGTTCATCCTCCAAGTAGTTAGCACCCAAGCCAACCATAAATTCATACTCACCCTGGCCTTCCTGCAACTCATAAATAAATTGACGATACTCATTGTTAGTGATTTCAGTATCATCCATGAAGAAAGCACCAATTGTAATCTGCCTGTTGAAGTTAATTTGAGAGGCAATAGGATCCTCGTCAGATTGGCCAGTATGGAAAGTACCGGCAGGAATCTGAACCATACCGTAAGGAGTAGGCATGCCATCGTATTCTCTACCCTGCACCCCTACGAGCTGGCCGTAGTCTTCACCGCTATCTCCAAAAAGTCCACAGCCCTGCAGGAGAACGGCCAGCGCCAAAGAGAAGATGATACTCCCTCTTCTAAGAGTTTTATTCATAACACAAACTGTTTTATACATACACGAAATATGAACACAAATATTGTAATCCTGTTTGAATTGGTCTACTCAAATTAAGCAGATTTTCGGACTTGTAAGAATTCTCAAGAATTCGCAGATAACATAATTTATCAAATAAATTATATCATTTTTACTGCCTAAATCTCGGTGTTCGAATAATCTTCTTATCATTGGCTGAAGAGACTGGCAAACTGTAAGTAACCATAATTTCGTGAGAGGTGGCCGCTTTCGCTTCTTGCGCTATGACTGTGTAGTCAAAGGAGTAGCCCAGTTTTAAAGATTTTTCCTTAAAAAAACTGTAGCCAACCATCCCTACAACAGCTTCCTGTTGTCGGTAAGAGATCCCTCCCCACATAGTATCATCATAAGTTGCCAGAATACCAATATCAAATGAGTAAGTATTCAAGTCTGACTGCACCAAAAAAGACGGAGTCAGACGTACTTTATACGTTGGTTCATAATCAAACCCACCTGTTACAGCAATGTGACTCTCAAGGGGGTTATTTAAAGTATCAACACCCACGAAGTCAAACTGGCTATCAACCAAATGCTTGAAGCCAACACCTGCATAATATTTACGGGCCCTGTAGAACACTCCGACAGAAAAATCTGGACGAAGTTGGGAGACTCTGCCATTTTCCTGTAGGAGCCTGTCTCCCGGATCAACCGGTCGATATTTGTCGTAATCAACTGTTTGAGAAAACGCCCCAACTCTTACCCCAAGGCTTAACTTTCCGTCGCCAACACCTAAGTGATATGCGAAGGAGGCTTGGGCCTCTAAATTTGTAAGTGGGCCAATATTATCATTCACAATATGCAAACCAAAGCCACTCCTTAGTCTCAGGATTGGAGCATCGAGGCTTACTACCTGTGTATTGATACCTCCAGGATTATCCAAAGTAGGCTGGTAGCCTGCCCACTGGGTGCGATGAAAAGCAGTAAGAGTAGTTACTCCATTCACACCTGCGTAGGCAGGATTGTAATACAGTGTATTAAACATATACTGACTAAATTGAGCACTCTGCTGAGCATAACTATGTGATAGACCCAAGGTTAGCAGGCAGAGGACAACAATCAGCATATTCCTATTCATAAGGTTAACTAGGCTCATCATTGAGCTCAAAGGTAGCAGTTCAACAACAAATTATTATCTCAAATATGGACATACCATACAACGTATACTAATGTATCTAATTGTATAGCCGAATACAATACCAAATTGAAAAAGCAATTTATTGTTTGTTTACTTGCTTAATATAATTCTCAAGAGCTCCAGTCATAGAGGGTGCATTTGGCATAGGCGCCTGGATATCCAGAAAAAGCCCTGCATCTTTTACCGCTTTGGCTGTAGTAGGACCAAAAGCAGCAATACGGGTTTTATTCTGCTGAAAGTCTGGAAAATTCACGAAGAGAGAATTAATACCAGAGGGGCTGAAGAAAGCTATAATATCGTAATTCACGTCAGCAAGATCAGATAGATCAGCAGCTACGGTTTCGTACATAACCGCCTCAGAGTATGCATAGCCATTCTTTTCAAGAAAGTCTGGAATATCGTTTTTCCGTATGCTCGAGCAGGGAAAAAGGTACTTTTCTTTCTTGTGTTTCTTCAATATCTCAATGAGATCCTGAGCTGTTCTGAAGCCTGTAAAAATTTTTCTTTTGCGAATGACGATATACTTCTGAAGATAATTAGCTGTCTGTTCAGAAATACAGAAGTACTTCATCTCAGCAGGCATCTCAATCTTTAATTCTGAACATATGTTAAAAAAGTGATCTATGGCATTACGGCTGGTAAAAATGACAGCAGAATGATCCAGAATCTCAACTTTCTGTTTCCTAAAATCTTTTACACCTACCGGTTTTACTTCAATGAAAGGCCTGAAGTCTACCTTAATATCGTATTTCTGAGCCAGTTCATGGTAAGGGGATTTTTCACGCTTAGGTGCCGGTTGAGACACGAGTATACTTTCAACCTTAAATAACCTGTCCTTAGAAATTTTGATCGTACTTTCGCTCATACGTATACCTGTTTGTTTGTAGTGAAGTTATTTTCAATGTGGCTATGTTCATCTGCGTATCTGCATAGTATGTGCGTGTGAAGCACACCTCAAAACACAAGAATAGTATTACTAATTCTGTTGAGTACACAATTCATCTGAAATGAAGGGTCAAACAACGAGCAATTCAAGGCCTATTAATAACGGTATAACTTCTGCGATGCAAAGATACGAAATTAAATACATATTTTGAAACGACGCATTGCTGAAAAGCCTGAAATACAGAACGATAACTCGTATCACAGCTAATCCGGTAAATAAGTAAATTAGCAAGTTAAAGTAGTGGATCGCATGGTGGCCAATGCCTGCAAATACCACTATTAACAATGAAAATACTATTGCACCGTATATCAAAGACATCCGCATGTAGTCCAACATATGTAAATAACGAAGCTGACGCAGTTTGAACAAGGAGCCAAAGAGCATGACTATGATGTATTTACCCCAAATGATCCCAAATGCTAAGATTGATACTTTTCCCCAAAGCAACATGTAAGTACCAAAGCTGCTTGGATTGAATTCCAGGAAAGGAATTTCAACTTGCAAAAGTTGGGTGGTTGAAACCAGCATGATAAACAGGAAACCAAGCAACAAGCAATGGTGTATCAAAAACAAAACATGAGCTTCATTGATCAGCCTGATCCGACTATTATCCTCTCTTGCTCTTAAAGAAAACACACCGCTTAAGCTGTAGAGGTGACGAAATATTTTTGGATACTGATTAATGAGTATAGCGTACAAAACCAGTAAAATCAGTATCCCTACGACAAAGAAATCCTCCAGCAGACTGGCCTCTCTCACCGATACCAAATTAGCAGTGCTTGCTTGCGTCCCGGTGAACTGCTGCACTACCCAAATACCCACTTCCTCAAAGTCTTTTCCTGGCTGGTAGACTGATATGAATAGCTCGTTCTTGTTGTACACCTGCTGGAGGCTATCAATATCTAGAGTAAGACAAGAAGATTCTTTCTGAAAGGAAGAGATTTTTTTTTCAACCAGCAGTGTACTATTGGGGGGCATACAAATCAATAGCTGATTGCCACTGTACCTGGAAACATCCAGAGACACCCCTACCACTGGTATGTCTGCCATACTTTTATTAATATAAGGCACGTAGTGGTTAATCTCATCTACCGTGATCCATTCTCTGTTGAGGTCTTTGATTATCTCATAAGAAGCATCCCACGTATCAGGTAGTTCTTTGGCATATACCGCGACAGAGGTAAGTAAAAGAAAGGATGTTAGTAGGCTTAAAAACTTTATTTGATATTCTCCAGGGCTCATATCTCAGTAGTATATGCACATTAACTATACCGTAAATATAAAATGGCTTCATCTACCCGTTCGGTTCACACTTAATAATTAGCATGCCTTTTGTCGCATTTCCAATCCTAGAAACGACTGGTATATCCAAAATGTATTCTCGACAATGACGGGTTGAAAGGCACCAAGTTGGTTCTTCCCAACGCGTAAGCAAGGTTAAAGATACCAGCCCGAGTGCTGAAACTCAAACCTGCACCTATACCAGAAGGCATATCCTGGTAGGCACTTCCCACGAGCGTATGTCCCATAAATGCCTGGTCGTAAAATACATACAAGTAAGATTGATCATCTTCCGTCTGCTCAAGCAGCATACGGCACTCCAAATTGGATACGGCATAGTACGAAGCAAAAAAGAAATTATCATTAAAACCGCGAAGTGAATTAAGCCCCCCCACGCGAAAAAGCTCGTTGAGAAAGAGCTGGTCGGCATGCAGATAAGCGGCACTGAGTCGATGATGCAATACCCATAATTTACCTACACGATAATATTGACCTAAAGTAAATTCTATCCAGGGCTGCCAAAAATCACTTTTCCCTCCCTCGCCAACTGATGAGCTGATTGATTTCCTTCCCAATCCTACTTTACTCTGTACGCGATACCCTTCAGAGGGGTAAAGCAGATGATCCAGTCGGTTGTAGTGCCAGAATATCCCTGTACTGAAGTTTTGTAGATCGGTAATCTGGGCGCTTAATGGCTCATTACTGACTGAAGTACCTCCCAGTTGGTTACTATGAGCAAAGGTTGTCTCAAGACCAATCATTCCTTTTTGTGCAATGGGCAGGGCCACCGACAGACCCAACTTACGGTTCAGGAAAAGTGTATCTTCCTTCAGCAATTGAAAAGACATATCAGCCTGAATAGGCGTTTTAAAAAGGAATGGATGCTTGTAGGATAAGAATAGCTGTTGAGACTCTACCTGTAAACGTTGCCACTGAAGACTGAGCTGCTTTCCACTGCGCATTAAGTTATTGAGTAACAGACTGGCTTTTCCTGTCAGTAGTAGCTGACCACTCACATTTTCGTTAGGCAAGAAATTAATCAGCCCGTCTACCTCACTACTTTTCCTATCTGCCAAAGTCAGGCGCACCTCCACTTCATCATTCTGAAAACTGAGTGCTACATCTTCAGTAAGTTGCAGATACGGAAGGGTACTTATGATTTGCGGAATCTGGTTGATTTTCTTCTGGCTGTAAGCACTACCTTCGGGGATTCCGAGCTGGGCTGAAAGGAAGTTAGCTTTTACTTTATTGCTTCCCTGAATTTGCAGAGGACCAAAGGTAATGTAAGGGCCTGGCTGGTAATCTACTTCTGCCCTCACCTGCGCTTGCTCAATCTGAATATTTTTCAAACGGATAGAAGCAAAAGGGTAGCCTTCATTTTCAGCGACCTCAATGACGTTTGCCATCAATTTTTGAATTTCCTGGTATCTAAAGGGACGATCCAAGAAGAAGTGCTCCCTGAACCCGGATTTCTCCAGCATCATTAGATCCAGATTGCCCGGCGAAAGCATAGCCCAGTGATAGCGCGGACCGAGTATGACTGAGCTTTTCCAGGTATTAGTGTCGATTTTTACCGGTACTGAGGTACTGGCCTGGAAATAGCCCTCCTTTTGTAAATCTCCAAGCCACTGTGATATGGTCCTGCTGACGCTTAGGCTATCAGATTGTTGAACCGATACCGGATAGTTATCAATAATTGATTGCTCATCAGCATGCCCTTCCAGCAGTAGTTTTTGCCCGGTAAGTACCGAGAACTTGCTACTTAGTAGCAGTAAAAAGGCCGTAAATAAAATACATAAGTACCTGAGCATGAGCTATAATAAAGCAAAAGATGTACCACACACCCAGGGCGTTAGCCTCTCAGTTGAAAGCCATAATACGCTGGTAGTCAAGACTTTTTCATTTACTGAACCTCAAACCTTCCAGCGTATCTGAGCTTGTCTCTATTGTATATTAAGGAAATTTACTTAAAAAACTCATTGGTGTACAGCATAGAACTATCTATTTGCCCGTGATTCATAGGTACACCTTCTTCGTCTTTCAGAATTTCATGGCTTATCATCCAGTCAATGAAGTTTACCCAACGCTGTCCTTCCATAAAGCCCCAGCGACCTTTGGCAGTCAGCAAAGCCGACCGCATCATTCTCAGGGAATCTACGACGAAGTTCAGATTTTCAAACTCGGGTTGCTTCACATGCTGCTGAAGGATTTTGGCAGTTTTTTCAGGATTGTCATAGACGTCATGCCAGCCTCTCTCGGTCGCCTGTAGGAAGACCTTCAGTGCTGCATTTTCTTCACTGATAAAATCCTGGTGGGAGATGATCAGGGGTGAATAGCCGTAAGGCACCCCATGATCGCCCATCTGGAAGGCATAGTACTGCAGGTTGTCGTGCTCGTATTTTGCCTTGATACCTTCCCAGGGCAGGAACACCCAGGTAAAGTCAACTTTTTTTTCCACCAGATTATCCCATACGGAAAGCATCTCCGGATTGGTAATCTCAAATTCGCCCTTGCCTCCGTCATTCTTCACCATCTGCCGCACGATGTCATTCTCAAAGCGGGCATCGTAGGAAGCAAAACGACGGCCATCCATCTGCGCCGGCTGATCAATCCCGCTGTCTTTTAGCGCTACGATGGCACTAGTATCTTTTTGCAGGTTGGCAGCAATGGCCAAAAGAGGAGTAGGGTCTTTACGCATGTTAAAGCTAATTACACTCTCTGAGGGTGTAATCGCCAGGTGTACCTGCTTCTGTGAAAGTTTTTTAGCCGGGGTTACCGCATAGTTATCATCGGCCGGATTGATGATCT